>DATGCS010000373.1:0-5329 GCA_035311685.1 Wenzhouxiangellaceae bacterium | reverse complement strand
AGCGTGAAGTCGGATACCGAGTCGCGCAGGTCGCGCACCAGGTCGGCAAGGCTGACCACCGAGCTGGCGGTGCGGCTCGTACCCTCTGAGGTCTGCACCGAGACGTCCCGGATCGAGTTCATCAGACGCGCGATCTTGCCGGCATTCTGCGACTGTTGCTGGGCCTGCTCGGAGATATCCTTAATCAGGCTTGCCAGATCGTTGGACACCTTCTCGATGGATTCCAGCGCCTCGCCGGCGTCTTCGGCGGTACGTGCACCGCTGACCACTTGCGAAGTTGTCGTTTCCATCGATGTCACCGCCTCCGAGGTGTCGGACTGAATCGTCTGGACCAGCGTCTCGATTCGGCGGGTTGCGTTGGTGGCGCGTTCTGCAAGACGCTGAACCTCGTCGGCAACCACCGCGAAACCGCGGCCCGCACCACCGGCTGAAGCGGCCTGGATGGCAGCATTGAGCGCCAGTACGTTGGTCTGCTCGGAGATGCCGTTGATCAGCTCGACGATGTCGCCGATTTCCTGGGAAGATTCACCCAGGCGCTTGATGCGCTTGGACGTGTCCTGGATCTGGTCGCGAATCTGGTCCATGCCTGAAATCGTCTGGCGCACCATGTCGGCCCCGCGGTTGGCGATCTGTACCGAGTTCTGGGCGACCTCGGCCGATTCGCTGGAGCGCCTGGCCATTTCATCGAACGATTTGGCCATCTGGTTGACCGTGTCGGACGCGACCCTGATTTCCTGCGCCTGATGCTCGCTGGCCTCGGCCAGCTGCGTGGTCGTGGCCTCGGTTTCCTGGGCCTGGGCCGCCACCTGGCGCGCCGTCGAATTGACGCCCGAGACCAGATCACGCAACGCTTCCACGGCGAAGTTCACCGAATCTGCGATGGCACCGGTGACGTCTTCGGTCACCGTGGCTTCAACGGTCAAATCACCATCGGCGAGCGAGCTCATTTCATCGAGCAGCCGCAGAATGGCCTCCTGGTTTCGCTGGTTGACCTTGGCGGTTTCGAGCGCGCGCCTGCGCTGCACCACATATAGGTTGAGGCCGACCAGGAACAGCACCAGAAGTGCAGCGCCGGCCAGCGCGATACCGGCAATCAGCGACGGCCACAGACGACCCTCGCCAAGCGTTGCGTATTCTGTTGCCAGGTCGTTGGCCTGGTTCGTCAGTTCCTGCGAATCGAGGAAGATTTCATCGGCGGCCTCACGTACCTCGAACAGGTCCGAGGAGCCAGCCAGAATGGTGTCCACATCGATCTTGACTTCCTCGTATACCGGCTGGATCTGGGCCAGCGCATCGAGCACCTGCTGGTTGCGCACCGCCGGGATGTTGAGGTCGTCGTTACCGAGAAGCAATCCCTGAAGCACCTGGTCAAACAGCTCGGCTTCACGCGAGAATGCGTCGGCCGAAGTAATCGCGGCACCGCCGCCACCGAGGATTTCGCTGACCCGACGGAGCATGCGGTCGGCAAGCACCAACTGGCGGCTGGCCAGGTAAATCTGGCCCGTCGGTGTGCCGGTCTGAATCATCAGTCGAACTGCCTCGTCGGACAGGCCCTGGAGACGCGGGATGTTGGTGGCGAAGGCGGCCGCTGCATCGGCAAGGTCGAGAACGAGCTGGGAACGGCTGAGGATTCTTTCCGCCTCGGTGTCGATGCCCTGCCAGATCTGCTCCAGGGTCGAGAGGCTGTCGTTGACCGAGGCCGGCGACGGCGGAAGATTGGTTTCAGGGTTGCCGTTGCGAAGCTGACTGATCGATTCGGAAATGATGTCACGCGTGGTGGCAAGCTCGTCGAAGGCGTCGAAGTTGCCCACGGCGGCTTCCCCGGCAGCCTTGGCAAGCTGTTGCGCGCGCACCTGAATTTCGGTCGTCAATGCCAGGTATTGGGTCTCCTGCGCGTTGCGCTGGTTCAGCAGGAAGAAGTTCAATGATACGGCGCCCACCAGCCCGACCAGAACCAGGAACAACAGCACCTGGAACGGTGATAGCCGACGCTCGGTGATAGGGGTTGCTTTGCTGCTCATGCCTTGGCCTCTCGATTCAATGGCTCATTTGTCTGTCTTGTCTCGCCTGCCGGCCGCCGGCCGACTGCGTCGTCATGCCGATCCATCCAGAAACGCCGGGTCGGTCATCAATTGGTTTACGCGGAACCTTCCCCAGCGCTCGTCGCCCTGGGGAAAGACCTGGTCGACCAGGCCCTCCAATGCTTCGTCGTCGGGCCTTTCCTCGACCATCTCGGAAATGCTGAAATGACGCTGGCCGAAGACTTCGTCGACGATAAGACCGAGGTAACGGCCCTGCAGGCGCGTCAATATCAGGCGGGTTCGCGCCGTGATCGGGGTACGTGAACCGTAGAGAAACCAGCCAAGGTCAACGATGGTGACCAGGTTGCCGCGCACGTTGGCCATGCCGAGCAGCCAGTCGCGCGAACCGGGCACGGGCGTGGCCTGAGGCAGGGGCAGGATTTCGTCGACTTCGGTAATGCCCACTGTCAGCCGATGCGAGCCCAATCGAAAAACCACACCGTCCCAGGTGTTGTCTCGATCACGCTGCGAAGATCCGCTGGCGTCGTGCGCAATGCTTCTGCGCTCGAAATCCGTCAGCAGTTCAAACAGGGACTTGGCTGCTCTGGTTACCATCTGGACCTGTCGATCCTCCCTTTACGTGTTTCATGGCCCGGTTTCAACTGGCTGCTTCCCTCATCCAGTAGCGCTGCAACGGCCCGAGCTCTCCCGGGCTTCCATCATGCCGCACTCTTGGCCGGCGCCTTCTCGCGTACGGCTTCCAGCAATTCGTCCTTGGTGAAAGGCTTGGTCAGATAATGGTCCGAGCCGACGATTCTGCCGCGCGCCTTGTCGAACAGACCGTCCTTGCTGGTCAACATGATCACCGGCGTCGATCGAAAATTATCGTTGTTCTTGATGATTGCGCAGGTCTGGTAACCATCCAGACGCGGCATCATGATGTCCACGAAGATCAGGTCTGGATGATGTTCGTGAATCAGTGACAGCGCTTCGAAGCCGTCGTCGGCAGTAAGCACCTCGCATCCTTCCCGTCCAAGCATCGTCTCGGCTGACTTGCGGATGGTTCGACTGTCATCGATGACCATGACCTTGAGCCCCTCCAGACCCGAGACCGGATTGCCGTTGCCGTTATTCATAAGTTCGCTCGCTCATTCAACTGCCTCGCCCCTTCCAATCGTCCAAGCTCATCGTCCGGCGCTTTGCGTGGTTATAGTACATTCTTTTATCCCAAGTCTAAACGCTTGAAACAATTGAATCCAGTGTCCGTGAATCTTTTTTGGCAATGGCGCAACTCCCGCGCACTGATAAACTCTTCCATCAATGCCAAGAGGAGCAGAATCTGTGACGGATAACGCAGTTGTTTTCGTGATGGATGATATAGGCCTCATCAAGCCGGCCAAGGATACGACCTTCGCTCTGATGCTGGAAGCTCAGCGTCGCGGTTTTCCGGTGTGGTACGCCAACGAAGCGGATCTTGTTCTGAGCGGTGGCGAATGCATCGCCAGGCTCAGACAGGTGTTTCTTTCCGACGATGCCTCAAACTGGTTCGACATCAAGTCCGAAACGACGCGGGCATTGGGCGGCGGCGATCTTGTCCTGGTGCGCAGCGACCCGCCGGTGGACGACAACTACGTCTACGCAACGATGATGCTCGACCGCGCCGAAGCCCATGGAGCAAGGGTCGTCAATCGACCTGCCGCATTGCGAGACTTCAACGAAAAGCTTTCGATTTCACGGTTCCCGGAGTTGACGCCGGCCACGCAGGTCGCCACCGACCCGGCGATCCTGCGCGAATTCGTCTGCAAGCACGAACACGCGATACTCAAGCCGTTGGATGGCATGGGCGGGCGCGGCATATTCAAGGCCGGCGCCGACGACCCGAACCTGAACGTGATTCTCGAGACTCTGACCGGGGACGGCGCACACCCGGCCATGGCCCAGGAGTTTCTGCCCGGCATCGCGGAAGGCGACAAGCGCATTCTGATGATTCACGGTGAACCGGTGCCGTACGTGCTCGCGCGCATCCCCGGCGGCTCCGATTTTCGCGGCAACCTTGCCCGTGGCGGGCGTGGCGAAGGGCAGCCGATCAGCGACGACGAACTGCGAATCGCACGCACTGTCGGACCGGTGCTGGTGGAAAACGGCATCGAGTTCGCCGGTCTGGACGTGATTGCCGGCAAGCTCACGGAGATCAACGTAACCAGTCCGACGTGCGTTCGTGAACTCGACACGCAGTTCGGGATCAATATAAGCGGAATGCTTTTCGACGCACTCAGCAAGAAATGACGACCAAGCCGGCTGTACCCGCAAGAACGGAGACCGAAACCCTGGTACTCGCGCTGGTGCTGGCACTGGCGCTGCACGTCGCAGTCATCACCCAGCTTCATTTCGACTGGATCAACACCGCTGTCGAATCGCGCGCACCGGACCTCGACGTGATTCTGGTTGACTGGGCCAGCGAGCAGGCGCCGGACGAAGCCGACTTTCTGGCCCAGGCCAACCAGACCGGCGGCGGCGACAATCCGGAGCTCGAGCGGCCTTCAGCCCCGCCGCCAAGCAAAGCCGCCGGCAATCCGGAACCCCAGCCGGAAGCATCCACCCAGCCCCAACCTGAAGCCGACCCCGCGACGCAGACGGTGCTGGCCCGTGAGGCCGACACACCGGACTTGACCCAGATCGAACGACCTCCGGCCGAGGACGAGTCGCTGCCCGATGCCCGTCAGCTACTGCACCAGGCGCGAACCATCACCCAGGCCGCACCGGATCCTCTGGCACTTGAGCGCATTGTTCCCAAACGGCCGCGGCGCAAGTTCATCACTGCCAACACCCGGGAACATCTATATGCCAGCTACATGCGCGCCTGGGTCGCCAAGGTCGAGCGCGTCGGCAATATGAACTATCCCGAACAGGCACGCCAACGCAACCTCGAGGGCAGTCTGGTACTCGGCGTGGACGTACTCGCCGACGGCTCGATCGAGCGCGTCCAGGTGCTGCGATCTTCCGGCTACGACCTGCTCGACGAGGCCGCCGTGCGCATCGTTCGCCTGGCCGCACCGTACGCCGCGCTGCCACCCGATGTGCGCGAGGAGACCGACATCCTCACGATTACCCGGACCTGGCAATTTTCCGCGCGTACGGGTTTGAACTAAGTTTATTTGTGCAGAAAGGCGGCCGCTTGATTGATTTGCGGGTACACGCACCCGCAAGCGGGCCGCGGCTGCACTCGCGATTTTCGGCGCATGTCCGCGCTTGTCGTGACAATCGGCTCCGCTTCGCGCTGGCGCTGAACGCGCCGACTGCGGGCGGTT
>DATGCS010000372.1:0-14015 GCA_035311685.1 Wenzhouxiangellaceae bacterium | reverse complement strand
CACCGCCCGGCCCGATCCGGACGCACACGTCCTGGCTCACGTTTTCAAGATCGTCAACGACCCCTACGCCGGCAAGCTGGCGATCTTCCGCATCTTCCAGGGCACGATCAAGCCCGGCATGCAGCTATACGTCGGTGATGCACGCAAGCCGATCAAGGTGGCTCACCTGTATCGAATCCAGGGCGGGGATCACGTCGAGACCGACCAGGGCTTGCCCGGCGACATCTGCGCCCTGGGCAAGGTCGATGAGATTCATTACGATGCCATCCTCCACGACAATCATGATGAAGATCACTACTATCTAAAGCCGATCGACTTCCCCCAGCCCATGTTCGGCCTGGCGATAGAAACGAAAACCCACGGCCAGGAACAGAAGCTCGCAGGCACGCTTGAGAAGATTGCCCAGGAAGACCCCTGCTTCAAGGTCGAGCACAACCAGGAACTCAACGAAACGGTCATCCGCGGACTGGGCGAGATGCACCTGCGCGTGTTGCTGGAACGCATGCAGCAGCGGTTCGGCGTGGCGGTCGAGACCCGGCCGCCGCGCATCGCCTATCGCGAGACCATCACCCACCCGGCCGAAGGTCACTGCCGGCACAAGAAACAGACCGGTGGCGCCGGTCAGTTCGGCGAAGTCTTCCTGCGGGTCAAGCCGCTGGGCCGTGGAGAAGGGTTCAATTTCAAGAGCGAAGTCGTCGGCGGGGTCATTCCCACCAGCCTGATTCCGGCCGTCGAAAAAGGCGTTCGGCAGGTGCTCGAAGAAGGTGCAGTCGCCGGCTTTCCGCTACAGGATCTCGAGGTCACGGTTTACGACGGCAAGCATCACAGCGTCGATTCCAAGGAAATTGCTTTCGTCATCGCCGGACGCAAGGCACTGCTGGAGGCGATCGAGCAGGCCGGACCGCAGATTCTGGAGCCCATCGTCAACCTGGAGGTCACGGTCGCCGATACGGTGATGGGCGACATCACCGGCCTGCTGGCATCCAAGCGTGCGCGCATCCAGGGCACGGACAGCGTCCGGGGCGGCATGACCCAGGTGACCGCGGCGATTCCGCTTTCGTCGATCAGCGAGTTTCCGACCGAGCTCAAGAGCATGACCGGCGGCGAGGGCCGCTTCGTCGTCGAGCTGTCGCACTACGAGGCGGTACCGCCGCAAGTGCAGCAACAGTTGGTCGAGCAAAACCGCAGGCACGGCGACGACGAAGACTGAACGAATGCCGATCGTCGGGGAAAACATGGACAAGGAACGCGCGCTGGAAATCGTGAACGGTCATGTGCCGGGCACGATGATGGAAACCCTGGGCATACGGTACACCGAGGCCGGCGAGGAATTCCTTGAGGCCGCCATGCCGGTCGATTCTCGCCACCATCAGCCAATGGGCATACTTCACGGCGGCGCAACCGCGGCGCTGGCCGAAAGCGTCGCGAGCGCGGCCTCCGCCCTGGCATTGGAGGGTTCGGGCCGCAAGCCCGTCGGGCTGGATCTGGCCATCAATCACATCCGAAGCGTCACCGGCGGCGAGATCAGGGCGCGTGCCGAAGCCGTCCACCTGGGTCGATCCACGCACCTGTGGCAGATCAGGATGGCCGACGAACGCGGCCGATTGATTGCACAGGCCAAGCTGTTGGTCATGGTGCTTGAATCAGTCCCCGACGAGACGGCTCTCGACCGGGAATAGCGGTTCAACCCCGGCTGCGCTTGCCTGCCGGAAGCGGTGCTTGCTCGAACGGCCGCTCCGTACCCGGCTCGCATGAGCCATTTGGGTCTCCGGCATCGGCGAGTTGATCCAGCGATCGCCGCGGCGCCCGCCAGTCCGGATCGAGCGCCAGCGCGCGGCGGTAGGCCGCCTCGGCCTTTTCGGCGCACCCGGCACGCGCGTGGATTCGGCCCAATTGCCACCAGGCGAACCTGGTCTCGGGATCCCGAGGCCAGCGCGGCAGGTCGAGGAAACGCTGCAGCGCGCCGATTCCGGCATCGGCGGAAATCCCGGACTCGGCCGCCGTCCGTCCAAATCCATACATGGCCCCGGTATGCTGCGGCGCTTGGGAAAGCGCTTCTCGATACGCTTCCAGCGCGCCGTCATGACGACCCAGACGGTGCAGCCAGTCGCCCATCCGGACCTGCCAATTCGGCATGGGGCGATCTGCCTGCGAAAGCGCCAGGGCAATCCGGTCCACCGCTTCGGCGAAGCGCTCTTCGTCGGCCAGATCGATCGCTTCCCGGAACGAACGGCGTGATGGGGCGAGTTCGCCCAGGCGCGCGAGCAGCGCGGCCGCCTCCTGCTTGTCGCCGCCCGCAATACCCGGAGCACGCATATGAAAAGCGGCCAGTGCCGCCAGTGCATCCGTGTGTTCCGGCGATATCGCCAGGGCGTGTTCGAGGTCCCGGCGCACATCGCGGGCGATCCGTAACGACTTCAGCGGCCCTGAGTCCTCGATCTGGTCGGAACGAAACGCGGCCCGGTCCACGCGCAGATCGGGCCGATCCGGACCCAGTTCGATTGCGCGATCGATCAGCGCAAGCGCGCGGGCGCCGGCACCTTCGCGCCTAGCCAGCCAGGCTTGCGCGCGCAGTACCGGCAAGGACTTGCTGTTTTCGTTGTTGCCATGTTCGCCGGCATTGCCCGGCTCCGACGCCAGCCAGACTTCTACAGGTGCAAAATCCCGGGCCTGCCAGGCGTATGCCGGATCGGGTATCGAAACCTCGACCTTAATATCGGCGCCCGCGCCTGTCGCGAAGCAGAGCGCTGTCATCCATGCAGGCAGTGCCATACGAACACAACGGGTCATGATGCGTATTCCGCTGAAAACGCCGGATTGTACCTTCACGGCGCCAAGACACAGGCTTCGAGAAGACCGCTTGCCGACCACGCCGTCAATCAGCGCTTCCCGGTTCCGCGAACAGTTTGCCGGGGTTGAGAATGCCATCGGGATCGAAGGCTCGCTTGACGGCGCGCATCAATTCGATTTCGCCGCTCGACTTGATCAGGTGCAGGTAATCGCGCTTGAGCAGACCCACGCCGTGCTCGGCCGACAGACTGCCGCGGTATTGGCCGACCAGACTGAAGACCTCGGGGCTGAGCTTGTCGCAGGCCGAGCGAAAATCGTCGACCGACCAGTCGTGGGGCTTGAGCACGTTCATGTGCAGGTTGCCGTCGCCGATGTGCCCGAACCAAACCACCTGGAAATCGGGATAGCGCTCGCCAACCAGACGATCCAGCGCGGTCAGGAACTCGGGCACGGCCGAAATTCTTACGGACAGGTCGTTCTTGTAGGGCGTCGACGGCGCAATTGCCTCGCTGATGGCCTCGCGCCAGTGCCAGAGTTCTTCGGCCTGGGCCTGGCTCTGGCTGATCAGGCCGTCGACCACGTGACCGTCTTCGGCAAGCTTTTCGAAGACGCCCAGCGCCGATTCCTGGCGACTTGCGTCGGGGTCGTCGAATTCGACCACGGCGTAGAACGGCGCCTGCGATTCGAGCGGGAACTCGCTGTTCGACCCATTCGCGACGTGTTGGATACTGGCCGCGTCAAAGAACTCGAACGCAGACAGATCGAGCCCTGCGCGCAGCGCCCGGAACGACGGCATGATCGAATCCAGTCCGGCAAACGCCAGCAGCAGCACCGAGCGCTGCGGCGGTGGGTCGGTCAGGCCGAACGTGACCTCGGTGATCAGCCCCAGCGTGCCCTCGCTTCCGACCATCAGGTGGCGGAGGTCGAGTCCCGCGTTGTTCTTGACCAGCCCGCGGTTGAGCTCGAGCACCTCGCCGCTGCCCGTGACCACTGTGAGGCCCCGCACCCAGTCACGCGTCATGCCGTAGCGCAGCACCCGTATCCCGCCGGCGTTGGTCGCCACAGACCCGCCGGACTGGGATGATTCAGCTGCCGCCCAGTCGACCGGGTAATACAAGTCGTTTTCCGCGGCATGGCGCTGGACCTCGCCGATTGTCACGCCCGCCTCGACAGTGACCGAAGGCTCGACTTCGTCAAGTTTCCCGATGGCGCGCATCTTTTCGAACGACACGACCATCTCGCCGCCAGGCGCCACCGCCCCGCCGGAAAGTCCGGTTCGACCACCGGACGGCACCAGCGCCGCCTTTTCGGAACGCGCCCATCGAACGAGCGCCGTCACGTCGTCGGTCGAACGCGGAAAAACGACGGCTTCCGGCGCGGGCGTCCAGAACCGGGTCCAGTCGCGACCATAATGGGCCAGCGATTCATCGTCGGCCAGTCTTTCAATGTCGGGAAAATCGCTCATCACTCTCCATCAATTTCGAATCAGCTGTTGAATACCGTCGGCCCCGGCTCGACTATCATGAAGACCCCTAATAAAGAATTGACAACTTCATGAATCAGCGAAATTATTCGCTCGCAAAGGAAAAAATCAAGATTCTTCTTCTCGAGGGCATCCAGGACAGTGCCGTCGAGAGCTTTAGCAAGGCCGGCTATAACCAGGTCGAGAGCGTGCCTTCGGCGTTGCCGCAGGCCGAACTGGCCGAAAAGATCAGCGACTGCCATTTTCTCGGAATACGCTCGCGCACCCGGTTGACCCAATCGATGCTCGAAAAGGCCGGAAAGCTGACCGCGGTCGGGTGCTTCTGCATCGGCACCGACCAGGTCGATCTGGCCGCCGCCCGTCACCTCGGCGTTCCGGTATTCAACGCCCCGTATGCTAACACCCGATCGGTCGCCGAGCTGGTGCTGGCCGAGATCGTGATGCTGATGCGCGGCATCCCGGCCAAGAACGCCGCGGCGCACCGGGGCCGCTGGCAAAAGACCGCCAAAGGGTCGTTCGAAGTACGCGGAAAGACGCTGGGCATCATCGGCTACGGGCACATCGGTTCGCAGCTCGGGATTCTCGCCGAGGGCCTGGGCATGCGGGTGGTCTACCACGACATCGTCCGCAAGCTGCCGCTGGGTAACGCAGAGCCGGCCGACAGCCTGAACGATGTGCTGGGCAAGTCCGACGTCGTTTCGCTTCACGTGCCCGATACCGATGACACCCGCAAAATGATCGACGCCGCGCAGGTCGCGCGCATGAAGGACGGCGCCCATCTGATCAACGCCTCGCGCGGCAAGGTCGTGTCGATACCGGCACTGGCCAGCGCGATCGAAAGCGGCAAGCTCGGCGGTGCCGCGATCGACGTCTTCCCGTCGGAGCCGGCGTCGAAGGACGAGGAATTCATTTCCGAGCTGCGCGAATTCGACAACGTGCTGCTGACCCCGCACATCGGCGGATCGACCTTCGAGGCCCAGCAGAACATCGCGATCGACGTCGCCACCAAGCTTGCCTTGTATTCGGACAACGGCTCCACCGCCGGCGCGGTGAACTTTCCGGAAGTCACTCTGCCCGATCACGCCACGGCGCGGCGCATCATGCATATCCACAAGAACGAACCCGGCGTACTGCAGGCGATCAACAACGTATTCTCGGAGTCCGGTATCAACATCGCCGGCCAATACCTGCAAACGATGCCCGATGTAGGCTACGTGGTAATGGATGTGGAAACCGACGACGCCGGACCGGTGCTGCGCGGGCTCAACGATATTCCGGCGACCATTCGCACCCGCTATCTGCGATAACCTGGGAACCGGTATTCTTGACCTTTGCAAGCAGGCGACCGGTGAACAGTGATCAGAGCGGAAAGCCTGAGACGAAGCGTACGCAGGGCACGAACAGAAAACAGCAATGCTTCAAGACGGTGGCATTCAGAACAATCAAATAGCATTTGTGTTCGTGATCTTCGCGCCGTTTTTCGTGCTCTTCGTGCAATGCTTTTGAATTTGAATTGCGACCAGTATTTTCGAGGACGATTCACCATGAGCTACGACATACATCACAATCCCGATCGCAAGCGCTTCGAGACCACCGTCGACGGCCACGAGTGCGTGCTCGACTACACGCTGGACGATGACGTCATTTCAATGAACCGCGTCTACGTACCGCCACCGGCCGAAGGCCGTGGCATCGCCGGCGCCATCACGCGGCACGCGCTCGACTACAGCCGCGAGCAGGGCTGGAAAGTCAAGCCGCGCTGTCCCTACGTATCAGCCTGGATCGAGCGTCATCCCGACTATCAGGACCTGATCGACTGAATACCCGTCGATTCAGGCAGCATTCAGCGCCTGTTGCCGAGCATCGCCGCAGCGGGCGACATTCGCGTTCGACATCCAAACGGAGGTCTACCATGAACCATCCAAATCCAGTCGCAGCAAAGACTGTCCTCGTCCTGCTGCTGGCAGCGCTGCTGTCGGCATGTGCGACGAGCACGGATCCGTGGACCGGTGAACCGCGCACCTCGCGCACCGGCGGGGGCGCTGGCATCGGCGCCGGTATCGGTGCGGTGATCGGCGCGGTTTCCGGCGGCGACCGGCTCAAACGTGCGGCCATCGGCGCCGGCGTTGGCGCGCTGGCCGGCGCTGCGGTCGGTAGTTACATGGACCGCCAGGAAGCGGCATTGCGCGAACAGCTTCGCGGCAGCGGCGTCAGCGTCACCCGACGCGGCGACGAAATCATCCTCAACATGCCCGGCAACGTCACCTTCGACGTCGATTCCGCCGGCCTGAAACCGCAGTTCTTCGAAGTGCTGGACTCGGTCGCGCTGGTCGTGCAGGAATTCGACCGCACGGTGCTGATCGTCGACGGCCATACCGACTCGACCGGCAGCGCCGAATACAACCACGAGCTGTCACGGCGCCGCGCCGACACCGTCGCCCGATACATCATCAACCAGGGTGTTGCGCCGGTGCGCGTCGAATCCTATGGCTACGGGGAGCAGTATCCGGTCGCAACAAATAATACGGCCCAAGGGCGGAATCAGAACCGGCGGGTCGAATTGACGCTGATGCCGGTCACGCGCTGAGACCGGCTGCCGGACGCCGAGTGTCTCATTACCGGTGAATTGCCAGTGTACCGTCTGCTATCGCCAATCAACATAAGAGAGCACACCCCGACGCCCGATGCAGGTCGACAATCGGAGAAAGTCCGATCATGATCGATCCCGCCGGCTGGACGCTTTTCCAGAGCATTCTGGTATTCCTGGCCTGTACCCTGGCCATCGGCATATTCGGCACGTGGATCACCGGCGTGGTCGACCAGCTTGCCGATCGCACCGGCATTGGCGAGGCACTCGCAGGTGCGGTTCTGCTGGGGGCTTCGACGTCGCTGGGCGGCTCGGTGCTGTCGGTGACCGCGGCCTGGGACAATAACGCAGACCTCGCGCTGGGCAACGCGCTGGGCGGCATCGCGGTCCAGTTTGCCGCGCTGGCAATTGCCGACTTCGCCTACCGAAGGGCCAACCTGGAGCACGCGGCTGCCTCGGCTGAGAACCTGATGCAGAGTGGGCTTCTGATCGCGCTGTTGGGGCTGATTCTGATCGCGCCAACGCTGCCCGACATCACATTGTGGGGGATTCACCCGATTACCCCGATCATGCTGGCGGTCTACGGCTATGGACTGCGAATGATCCGAACCGCCCACAACCAACCGATGTGGCTGCCAAAGCGAACGATCGAGACGCGCGAGGACGAGCCGGAAGACCTGGACAAGGTGCCGGCGCTGACGCCGCTTGCGATCCGGTTCGTGTTGCTGATGCTGGTGCTGGGCGTGGCCGGTTACACCATGGAGCACGCCGCTTCCAATATCGCCCAGGCCACATGGTTCAGCTTCACCGCCGTGGGCGTGCTGTTCACCGCCACCGCCACGTCGCTGCCCGAACTGGTGACTTCGGTAGCCGCCGTCCGGCGCGGCGCGTTGACGCTGGCCGTGGGCGGCATCATCGGCGGAAATGCATTCGACACGCTTTTCACCGCCGCGTCCGACATCGCGTACCGGACCGGATCGATCTATCACGCCATGCCGCAGTCGGTGGTGTTCTGGACCGCGCTGACGCTGCTGATGGCCGCAGTGCTGCTGCTGGGCCTCATCCGGCGCGAAAAGGAAGGGCCGGCCGGTGTCGGCGTCGAAAGCGTGGTGCTGCTGGGGCTCTATGCCGCCGGTGTCGCCCTGCTGCTCGGCATGGGCACCAGTCGTTGATTTCAGCCGCTTTCCAGTTCATCCCAGCGCGCGTAGGCGGCGTCGATTTCGGCCTGAGTCGATGCCACCTCGGCATTGACCCGCTCGATCTCTTCGGCGTCGGTTCGATAAAGCGCCGGATCGTTCAGCCGCTCGGTCAGTTCGGCCATGCGTGATTCCAGCGTTTCGACCTTGGCCGGCAGCTGTTCGAGCTCTCGGGCGAGCTTGTAGCCGAGCTTTTTCGGCTTGTCGGCGCGCGGCTTTTCCGATTCGACCGCGGCGCCGGCTTTCTTCGTCTCCGGTTTCAGCTGGCTGCTGCGTGCCTCGGCGGCCTGCGCCTGGCGCTTCCAGTCGCTGTAGCCGCCCACATACTCGCCCACCCGGCCGTCGCCTTCCATCACGAACGACGCGGTAATGACGTTATCCAGAAAATCGCGGTCGTGGCTGACCAGCAGCAGCGTGCCCGGATAATCGGCCAGAAGCGATTCCAGCAGTTCCAGGGTTTCTGCGTCGAGGTCGTTGGTGGGTTCGTCCATCACCAGCAGGTTCGACGGCTTGGCGAATAATTTGGCCAGCAGCAGTCGGTTGCGCTCCCCACCCGAGAACTTCGCGATCGGCGCCCGGGCACGATCCGGCGTGAACAGGAAATCGGCCAGGTAGCCGATCACGTGCTTCTGCTTGCCGCCTATGGTCACGAAATCGCGCCCTTCGCCGACGTTCTCGGCCGCGGTCCAGTCGTCCCGGAGTATCGACCGGTGCTGGTCGAAGTAGACGACTTCCAGCCGGGTCCCGAGTTTGACCTCGCCCGAGTCGGGCTCGAGCCGGCCCAGCAGCAGTTTCAGCAGCGTCGACTTGCCGCTGCCGTTGGGACCGATCAGGCCGATGCGGTCGCCGCGGAATATCGTGGTCGAAAAGTCGCGGACGATGGGGTCACCATCGTAGCCGAACGAGACATCCTCGGCCTCGATGACCTTCTTGCCGGATTGCCCGGCGTCGCTGACGGCCATGCGTACCTGGCCGGCCTGCTCACGCCGCTGGGCGCGCTCGCGGCGCATCGCCTCCAGCGCGCGCACCCGGCCTTCATTGCGCGTGCGGCGCGCCTTGATGCCCTGACGGATCCAGACCTCTTCCTCGGCCAGCTTGCGGTCGAAATGCCTGTGTTCCAGTTCCTCTGCGTGCAGCCGTTCTTCGCGCCTTCTGAGGTAATTGCCCCAGTCGCCCGGCCACGAGGTGAGTTTGCCGCGGTCGATCTCGACGATACGCGTGGCCAGCCGGCGCAGAAACCGGCGATCGTGGGTAATGAACACGATGGCGCCGCTGTAGTCGATCAGGAACTGTTCCAGCCACTCGATGGATTCGATGTCCAGGTGGTTGGTGGGCTCGTCCAGCAGCAGCACGTCGGGGTGTGTGACCAGCGCCTGGCCCAGCAGCACGCGGCGCTTGAGGCCGCCGGACAGCTGCGCGAATTCAGCATCTGCGTCCAGCGCCAGGCGTTCGACCACGGTCTCGATCAACCGGTCGGCATCCCATCCGCCGGATGCCTCGATGCGTTCCTGAAGCGCCCCCAGACGCTCGGCGTCGAAGGCCTGATCGGCCGCCGCATGGTATTCGCGGATCAAGTCACCCAATTCACCCAGACCGCGCGCGATTGTTTCGAAGACCGTGCCGGTCTCGCCCGCCGGCACTTCCTGAGCTACCCGTGCGACCCGCACACCGGACTGGTATCGAATCTCACCGCCGTCGGCGGTAATCGTGCCGTCGATCAGCTTGAGCAGCGTCGACTTGCCGGCGCCGTTGCGACCGATAAGCGCCACCCGTTCGCCGGTCTCGATATTGAAATTCACGCCGTCGAGCAGCAGCGGGCCGCCGATGGAGAATTCGAGATCGATCAGGGAGACAAGGGACATGTTGGTTGGTTGGTTGGTTGGTTGCTTGGTTGGTTGGACAGTCCGGGCGTGGATGGTAACCCGAGGGACTGCGCGAAAACGCTCAGATATCCACGATGGGACAACTTGCATCGACGGGAGAGCGGCGAATAGTATTACAGTCGGTAATTGAATCGAGCGGCCGAGACGCCGAAGAGAACAGGCTGGCATGAACCGACCAATGATGCGCCATGGCTTCATCCTGATCCTTCTGGCCCTTCTGACCGGCATCCTGGTGCCCTCGGCGACGGTTCCGGGGCTGGCCCTGTCGGCCCATACGATAGGCCTCCTCGCCGGCACGCTGCTGATTGCAATCGCTGCCGTCTGGGAGCACTTCGACCTGGTCGGAAAGCGCAAACGCCTGCTGCTCTGGAGCTGGCTTTTTGCGACCTACGGCAACTGGCTTGGCTGCGTGGTTGGCGCAATCCTCGGTGCCGGCAGGACAACGCCCATCGCGTCGGCAGGTGTCACTTCCGGCTTGGCAAGCGAGACTATAGTGCTGGTATTGCTGGGCACCAGCGGCCTAGCTGCGCTGGCTGCGACTGCGCTCTCGCTCTACGGGCTTCGGTCGCGCTGACCGGCAAGGCCCGTAGCCGCGTTTCAGTCGTCACGATCGAGGTCGGTGGCGAACAGCATGTCGATATTGCGGAACGTCTTGAATTCCAGGTGGTTGCCGCTGGGATCCCGGATGAAGAACGTGCCCTGCTCGCCGGCCTTGCCCTCGAAGCGCAGGTAAGGTTCGATCACGAACGTCATGCCCGCCCGCCTGAGCTTATCGGCCAGCGCTTCCCAATCGTCCCATTCGAGGATCGGGCCGAAATGCCCGGCCGGCACATCTTGGCCGTCTACGGCGTTCGTCGCCGCCGCCGGATGATCGGCTGCATCCACCAGGTGCAGCACCAGCTGGTGGCCGAAAAAGTCCAGGTCGAGCCACCGGCTGGATTCCCGGCCGGGCTTGCAGCCAATCAATTGTTCATAGAAAACACGGGTCTCGACCAGGTCGGTGACCGGAAGGGCGAGATGAAAGGGCGAAATGGACATATTGGCTGTTCGCTGGTTGGCTGGTTGACGGGTTGGCCGGCTCGCTGGTTCGCGGGTTCGCCACGCTGTATTTCGAACATCGACTCACTCGAGTGTATCGTTCTTAGGAATCAGCTGGCCGAACAGCGTGAAATAAAGCATACGGTAGATATCGGTATTGGCAACGCCCGAGGACGGCACAAGCATCTCGGCGTTCAGTCCGGCGCCGCGCGCGATCACGCCGGAGCCGATGTCGTCGCCGGTGGCCCAGACGATCGCGAACGGGAACGTCCTGCCGGTCCTGTCGGGCGCCGAGATGAACGGCATGGTTTCGGTGCCGTTGACGCCGTCCAGTGCCGCGCCGCTCCTGGGCTCGGCCGCAGGCACCGGCTGGTCGGCAGAAGCCAGATCGCTGACCTGCATGCCGCCGGCGTTGCTGTCGCTGGCGGTCACTACAAAGGTATCCGGGTTGGCGTCGATGAAGTCCAGGATCGGGACGAAGGCGTCGTCGGCACGCTTGAACGCTTCGAGACAGCCCGAAGCGTTCATCCTGTTGCAGAAATTGTCGGTGCCTTCTTCCTCGACTACGGCGAGAAATCCGTTTGGATTGTCGCCGATGCGGGCCAGTGCGAACCCGGTCATTTCGGCAACCGTCGGGGCGCTCTCGAGGTAATTCGGCAGACCGGCTTCGCGAAGTTCTTCTTCCGGACGATCGTGAAAAGTGTCTTCGACGTTGAATACGCCCAGCACCCTGTCGATTTCGGGCGGCAAAGCCAGCATTGCCTCGCGCGTGTAGACGACGGCATAGCCGCGGGACCTTGCTTCTTCGATCAGATTTCGTCCGTCGCTGCGCACGCCGACGCCGAAATGTCCTTGCACGCCCTTGGGCAGCAGCAGCTCCTCTCCGGCGCCGAGCAGGATGTCCACGCCCGACTCGATCACTTCCAGCGCAATTTCTTCGACGTCCGCATAGCGGTTTTCCGCATCGGCGACGAAAACGGCGGTCCCGGGTTCGATCAGGGCGCCGGTCTGGACCAGCGCCGTGCCCATGTCGCATTCGACCGCGTCTTCCATGATGGTATTGGTCGTGCCGTTGGCGGAAATGATCTCGCGGCCCTGTTCATCCAGACCGAAGGCGCCTTTCCAGGTGCGCGTTCCGGTGGCATGGATGGTGGCGCCGGCGTTCGATGAACTCGACAGACTGTCGGACAGACTGCCGCGATAAGCCGCCATCTGCGGCAGGCGGTCCCAGTTCAGCGACCCGTCCGGCCCGTAATACAGAATGCGGGTCGCGTCCCAGTGGCCCATGGAAGTGCCGTCGGGATGGTAAAAAATGGCGCCGTTACCGGTGGGTTCGGCCACGCATTCCGCCCGAGCAACCGTCGACGCGACGACAATTGCCGCCGTCAACAGGAAAAAAACGACGCTTCGACCGTGACTCGACAGGTCGGACATGGCACAACTCCAAATCAAAGAACAAGTCTGAACGATAGGGATTAAAAGCCGGTGACATGTTCCTGTGCGCGCCAACGCCACTGGAATGCCCGGCTACCGCGCTATTTTAAACCCAAAAGTCGTGATTGGGGCTTTCCGGGATCGAGCCACCGACGGGCTTCAAGCAAACCACTTCAATAACCGGGTCTTGAGCCCGCTGTAGGGCGCGAAGCGGATTGTCACTTCGGGGAAGCGTCCCCGCTTGATCACGGATTTCATGTGGCTGAAACGCTCGAATCCGGCCTGGCCGTGGTACTGACCCATGCCGCTGTTGCCCACGCCGCCGAACGGCAGTTCCGGCACCGACATGAACATCATCACGTCGTTGATGCAGACGCTGCCGCAGGCCAGCTCGCGCAGGAATTTCTTCTCCGAGGCCGACGACTTCGTGAACAGGTAGGCCGAAAGCGGCTTGTCGCCGCGCCGCACGAACTCGATCGCGCCGTCCAGGTCGCGGGTCTCGACAATCGGCAGGATCGGCCCGAAGATCTCTTCGCGCATGAGGTCGGAATCCAGCTCGACGTCGGTCAGCACGGTCGGTGCGATCTTGCGCGTGGCCGTCTCGGCCTGGCCGCCGATGACGGCCCGGCCCTGCCGCAGCAGCGCCGAGAGCCGTTCGAAGTGCTTTTCGTTGACCACTGCGGCGTAATCGTCACTGGCCAGCGGGTCCGGCCCCAGCATGGCCCGGAACTGGTCGCGCAGCGCCTCGATGAGCGCGTCTTTCTGCTCGGGGGAGACCAGCACGTAGTCGGGCGCGATGCAGGTCTGGCCGGCATTCAGCGACTTGCCCCAGGCCAGCCGCCGCGCAGCGGACTTGAGATCGGCGCAGCGGTCGACGATCGCCGGGCTTTTTCCGCCCAGTTCAAGCGTCACCGGCGTCAGGTGCTCTGCGGCCGCCTTCATCACTATTCTTCCAACCGCGGCGCCGCCGGTATAGAAAATGTGATCCCATTTCTGCTCCAGAAGAGCGGTGGTTTCCGGCACCGCACCCTCGACGACCGCGAAAGCTTCACGGTCCAGATACTGCGGCACCAGCTCCGCCAGCACCCGGGAAGCACCGGGTGTGACCTCGGATGGCTTGAGCACCGCGCAATTACCGGCGGCAATCGCCGGCACCAGCGGCGCCAGCACCAGCTGTATCGGATAGTTCCAGGCGCCGATGATCAGCGCGACGCCCAGCGGATCGGGCTGGATGAAGCTGCGACCCGGCTGTGCGACGGGGGGTGTAGGCACCTTGCGCGGCCGCGACCAGCGTTCGATACGTGATCTGGCATGGCGAATTTCGCTGAACACCAGCGATGTCTCGCCCAGCACCACCTCCTGGGCCGGCTTGGCCAGGTCGTCATGCAGCGCTTTGACAATCGCATCCTCGTTTTCTTCCAGCATGCGCTGCATCGCATCGAGCTGCGCCCGGCGCCACTTCAGCGTGCGGGTGCGGCCGGAATCGAAAGTGGCCCGGAGACGGGCGACCAGTTCACGGTATTCGGTATTCGGTTCGGTCATGGGGGGTGTTCCGGAAAGCTCTCCACAGATTACACGGATTGACACCGATTTTCAG
The DNA here is from genome assembly GCA_035311685.1 of Wenzhouxiangellaceae bacterium. Taxonomy (GTDB): domain Bacteria; phylum Pseudomonadota; class Gammaproteobacteria; order Xanthomonadales; family Wenzhouxiangellaceae. Next base: position 7 of record DATGCS010000372.1, on the reverse strand, counting down.
TTTCCGG
>DATGCS010000371.1:0-4151 GCA_035311685.1 Wenzhouxiangellaceae bacterium | reverse complement strand
GCGGGCCAGTCGACCAGGTCATCGCCCATGTACGCGACCTGTGATGCGTCGAGATCGAACTGCTGCAGGATTTCACCGAACGCGGCGCCCTTGTCCTCGCGCCCCTGAAGCAGGTTCTCGATGCCCAGTTCGCGCATGCGTACCCGGACCAGGTTGGAGTTTCTCGCGGTGAGCGCGGCGACGATGAACCCATTTTGCATCAGGCCTTTCAGCCCCAGTCCGTCGCGCGAATGAAACGCCTTGATCTCCTGGCCGCTGTCGTCGCGGTAGAGGCGGCCGTCGGTCATCACGCCGTCGATGTCGAACACGATCGCGCGGATGGCGCCGGCGCGCTCGAGCAATTGCGGTGACCAGCGGGGTGAGTCGTCTTCAGCGCTCATACGACGCCGGCCTGCAACAGATCCTGGAAGTTGAGTGCGCCGACAAGGCGTTTTTCGTCGTCGACCACCAGCAGGCCCTGGATGCGTCTGGCCTGCATCAACTCGACCGCGCTGGCGGCCAGTTCGTTCGGGCCGATGGTCTGGGGGTCGGCGGTCATCAGTTCGCGAACCGGCGTGGTCCGGATATCGCCGCTGTCGTCCAGCCCGCGACGGAGATCCCCATCCGTAAGAATGCCGGCCACGCGGCGCTCGGCGTCGACGACCGCGCAAAGGCCGAGCCGGCCGCGGGTCATGATCACTATCGCCTCGGAGATGGTCTGCTCGGGCGCGATCGTGGGCAGGTCGGTTTCGCCGTGCATCACGTCGGCGATGCGCAGCAGCAGGCGCTTGCCCAGCGTGCCGCCAGGATGCGAGCGGGCGAAATCCTCGGCCGTGAAGCCGCGCGCCTCCAGAAGCGCGATCGCAAGTGCATCGCCCATCGCCAGCTGGGCCGATGTCGATGCGGTGGGCGCCAGGCCGAGCGGGCAGGCCTCGCGGTCCACACTGGTATCGAGATGCACGTCGGCATGTCGGGCCAGGCTGGAATCCGGCTTGCCGGTCATCGCGATCAGGCCGACGCCGATGCGCTTGATGACCGGAAGCAGGTTGACCACTTCGGCGGTTTCGCCGGAGTTCGACAGCGCGACGATCACGTCGCCGGCGCGGATCATGCCGAGGTCGCCGTGGCTGGCTTCTGCCGGATGAACGAAAAAGGCCGGGGTGCCCGTGGACGCCAGGGTGGCGGCAAGCTTGTGCCCGATATGCCCGGACTTGCCCATGCCGGTGACGATCAGGTGTCCGTCGCAGGCCAGAATGAGCCGGCAGGCTTCGACGAAGGCGCCGTCCAGTCGCCGGGCCAGCGCCTGGATGGCCGCCGCTTCGGTGGCCAGCACCTCGCGCGCCCGCTCGATCAGGGCGTCGGGATTTTTGATTCGGTTGTCGATTCGATCGTTCATGATGTCGGTCCCGTGCGTGGCCGCAGTCTACCGCGTGCTAATGCAACCAGAAGTCTTTTGCCTCATCAAAGTGCCTGCTGGAACACGACAAACTGGTAGATAACATAGGTTGCCAGCAGCACGCCGGCGCTGACCCTGCCGATGCGGCCGGCAAAGACGGCCATTCCCGCCAGCATCAGAAACGTGAACGCCATGACGGGCAGGTCGCGCACGATCAGCAGCGATTCTATGGTCATCGGATGAATCAGCGCGGCAATGCCGAGCACGCCCAGCAGGTTGAACAGGTTGGATCCCAGGATGTTCCCGATGCACAGGTCGTCTTCCTTGCGCAGCGCGCTGGCCATCGCTGCGGCCAGTTCGGGCAGGCTGGTGCCCAGCGCCACGATTGTCAGGCCGATGACCGCTTCGGATACGCCCAGCAGGGTCGCCATTTCAATGGCGCCCGTGACCAGAATCTGGGCGCTGAGCGGCAGCACCAGCAGGCCGACCAGGGTCCACACCGTTGCTGCGCGGTTGGTCATATCCTGCGAGATTTCATTCATCAGAGCCTGGGTGGCGGGGTCGAGATCCACTTCGCGCCGGCCCCGGTACAGCATTGCGGCAATGAAAAGTGCCAGGCCGCCGGCCAGAATCACGCCGTCGATCCGCGACAACGAACCGTCAATCATCAGCAGCGCGGTCAGCGCAGTGACGGCTGCCAGTGCCGGAATTTCGCGAAAGCAGGTCGACTTTTCGACGCTCATCGGATAGAGCAGGCAGGTCAATCCAAGAATGAGCCCGACATTGGCGATGTTGGAGCCCAGCGCGTTGCCGACGGCCAACGAAGGATTGCCTTCAAGCGAAGCCAGTGCCGAAACGACCATTTCCGGCGCCGAGGTGCCGAAGCCGACGATCGTGACGCCTACGACCAGCGCGGAGACGCCGAAATTGCGCGCCAGCGCCGACGCGCCCGCCACCAGTCGATCTGCCGACCAGACCAGCAGCACGAATCCGACCAGCAGATAGACCAGAGCGGTAATCAGCGACATTGCGTGTTGCAGGTGCGGGTGATGCTCATATCGGGTATCGTTTTCAAAGCAGGTTTCCGTGGTCGGCTTCGAGGTGCCGGTGCGATTGCATTTCGTTTAAAATGTCGGGCCGAACGAATCGCTGCCTTGCGCGGCGTCTGGTTGCCCTGCACCCAGAACAGACCCGGGGTCGAAACACTGGCCCGCTTTCAGACAGGAACCCTTTGTAAATATGGACAGCGAACGGATTGAGCAACAGCTGCGCGCGGCATTTCCGCAGGCTGATATTAGTGTCTCCAGCGACGACAACGTGCATTTTACCGCGAAAGTCGTCAATGCCGGCTTCGACGGGCTCAACCGCGTGGCGCGCCATCGCCAGGTGCACGATGCGATCGGCCCGTCACTGGGCCGCGAAATCCACGCGCTGACGCTTTCCCTGCGCACGCCTGAAGAACAGGCTGCTTCGGAGTAATGGCGCGCATTGAAATCGAGGGCGGCGTTGCGCTGAGCGGCTCGGTCGCCGTATCGGGCGCCAAGAACGCCGTGCTGCCGATTCTGATGGCCAGCCTGTTGACCGACCAGCCGTGTCGGTTGAAAAACGTTCCGCATTTGAAAGATGTGACAACCACCATCGAGCTGCTGGCCCAGATGGGCGCCGAGGTCGGCCTTGCCGACCAGCTCACCATAGAACTCGATACCTGCGGCGTGGCGCACCAGGAAGCGCCGTACGACCTGGTCAAGACCATGCGTGCCTCGGTACTGGTGCTCGGGCCGCTGCTGGGACGCTTCGGCAAGGCACGCGTTTCGCTGCCCGGCGGTTGCGCCATCGGTGCGCGTCCGGTCGACCAGCATCTCAGAGGACTGGCTGCGCTGGGTGCCGATGTGCGCGTGGAAGCCGGCTACATCGTCGCCGAAGCCAGGCAGTTGAAGGGTGCGCGCATCGTGCTCGATACCGCGACCGTGACCGGTACCGAGAACATCATGATGGCCGCGGTGATGGCTGAAGGTGTAACCCGGCTCGAAAATGCAGCGCAGGAGCCGGAAGTCGTCGACCTGGCCGACTGCCTCAACAGCATGGGCGCCGATATCGAGGGCGCCGGCGGCAACACCATTGTCATCAATGGCGGCAAGCCGCTGTCGGGTTTCGACTACGTCGTGCTGCCCGACCGGATCGAGGCCGGCACTTTCCTGGTGGCGGCGGCCATGACCGGCGGTCACATCACGGCGCGCCGGGCCGACCCGAACACGCTTGACGCGGTGCTGCAGAAACTCGAGCAGTCGGGTGCCGAGATCAGTACCGGCGAGGACTGGATAGAACTCGACATGCACGGCCGGCGGCCGAAGGCGGTGGATGTGACCACCGCACCGTACCCGGGTTTCCCGACCGACATGCAGGCCCAGTTCACGGCACTCAACGCGATCGCCGAGGGTACGGGCGTGGTGCGCGAGACGGTGTTCGAGAATCGCTTCATGCACGTGCTCGAGCTGCAGCGCCTGGGTGCCGACATGCGCCTGGAGGGCAACGCGGTCATCATTCGCGGCCAGCCGAGGCTCACCGGCGCGCCGCTGATGGCCACCGACCTTCGGGCCTCGGCCAGCCTCGTGCTGGCGGGCCTGGTGGCCGAGGGCAAGACGGTCATCGATCGGGTCTATCATATCGATCGCGGCTACGAAAACATCGAGGAAAAATTCGGCCAACTGGGCGCAAGAATCCGCCGCTACGCGCTACGCGCCGCCTGAGTCACCACATCGAAAAGGCCCGGGGTTAA
>DATGCS010000370.1:0-4775 GCA_035311685.1 Wenzhouxiangellaceae bacterium | reverse complement strand
GTGCGGAAAAACGAGTAGAACTCAGGGTCTTCGCCGTAGGCCACGCCGTAGATCCGCGTGGCTTCAGCGTCGGCATTACCGCGGATTTCCTCGGCTTCGCGGGCCGCTTCGGAGCGGATGCGCCGGAGATCGCGTTCCATGTTGCCGAGGATTTCCTGGCTGCGTCCCATGCCCTCGGAGCGGAAGCGCTCGGCGATCGACTGGCGCTCGGCGATCATGCGGCTTTCGACCTGCTTGCGCACCGAGTCGATGTAGTTGACCCGCTTGATCCGTACATCGTCCAGCTCGATGCCGAGCTGCGGCATCGAACGCTGCGCGCGCGCCAGGATTTCTTCTTCCAGCAGTTCCCGGCCGAGGCTCGGCTGCATTTCCAGGTTCACGTCGTCGCGCTCGGCCAGCGCCGGGTCGTCGAGTTCTTCGACATCCACGGACCAGTCCTTGGAGCGCACGATTTCCTCCAGTTCGGTGGAAGACACCATGTCGCGCACCACCGAATCGACAATGTCGTCGAGCCGCGTGCGCGCGCCCGCCTCGTCGCGCACGCTGGTCAGAAACAGCAGCGGATCGGCGATGCGCCAGCGCGCAGTGGTGTCGACCAGGATGAACTCGCGACCAAGCGTCGGAATCTGCGTGACGTCGCCGTCCCAGACCAGCAGGCGCTTGTCGAAGTAACGTACCTGCTGCCACGGCAACTTGACCTTCAGGCCCGGCTCGCTGATGACATCACCGATGGGCTCGCCGAACTGCACGATGATGGCCTGCTCGGCCTCGTCGACCGTGTAGAAAATGAAGTTGCCGGCCGCGATGGCGAGGACGGCAAGAATTGCTATAAGTGCCGGTTTCATTGCTCACCCCCGGAATTGCGATTGGCATTACCGTTGCGCGGCTGGCCGCGATTGACGTCCAGCAGCGGCAGCGGACTCATCTGGCCGTCCTGGACGACCAGCACCTGGCCGATATTCGGCAACACCTCGTTGATGGTCTCCAGATACAAACGGGACCTGGTAACCTCCGGCGCCTGCCGATATTCGCCCAGCACCGCCGAGAAACGCACGCTTTCACCGTACGCCCGGTTGACGCGCTCGGTGGCGTAGCCTTCGGCCTCGGCCACCGTGCGCAGGGCGGCGCCCTCGGCGTTCGGAATTTCCTGGTTGACCCGCTTCTGGGCCTCGTTGATCATGCGCTCGCGTTCCTGCCGGGCCTCGTTGACCTCATTGAAGGCCGGCTGCACCGCCGGCGGCGGCACCACGTCCTGCATTTCGACGGTGTTGATCCGGATGCCCGCGTTGTAGCCGTCCAGGGCCTGCTGCATTTCCTCGCGCGCCTTCTGCTGGATTTCCACCCGGCCGACGGTCAGCACCTCCGAGCCGAGCATGTTGCCGACGATACGGCGCATCACCGATTCGGAGATATCGCGCAGCGTCCGGGTCGGCTCGCGCATTTCGTACAGGAACTTGATCGGATCGTCGATGCGGTACTGCACCACCCATTCGACGTCGATCATGTTCAGGTCGCCGGTGAGCATCAGCGATTCGTCCTCGAACTGCTGGTTGCTGTAGGCGGTGCGACCGCTGGCGCGCGTGCCCTGGGTGCGGAAGCCGAACTCCTGCTTCAGCACGCGCTCGGTGGCCACAAACTGCACCTGGTCGACGCCGAACGGAATCTTGAAGTGCAGTCCGGGATCCGTGATGCCGATGACCTCGCCGAAGCGCTTGACCACGGCCCGCTCCTCGGGCTGGACGGTGTAGAACGCGCTGAACGCGCCCCAGATGATCAGCACCAGTATCGCGATGCCGATGATGCCCTTGCCCGAGGGCCCGCCACCGCCGCCGCCGATCTTGTTGAAAAGTTCGGTCAGGTCGGGCGGGCCGCCCGAAGAGGATTTCGTCTGCCTGGATCTTCCGCCGCCGCCGCGACTCGAGCCTGCCTGGCCGACCGGGGTGCCGGACTGCCAGCCTTTGCCATTGCCGGTTTCATTCATGATGCTGGATGCTCCCTTATTCGCTGGCGATAACGACCCCGGCTCGCTCGCGGCAAAACGACGAGCTCAAGGACTTTTTACTGGTTCAACGGATTCGGCCGGGAAAGCGCGTCAATTTTTCGCTGTCCATGATTTGCTCCGGAATACGTGTTTTTAACGCATGAGCCCGAAACAATGAACGCAGCAGCCACCGATTATCAATGGTGCGGGCCAAAGGGTCAACATCAATCCAGGAAACCCACACGGCATGGACAATACGATGAGTCAGCGCAAGATCACATTCCGGGCGGTTCCGGAATCCGAAATCGACCCGCAGATCGCGGCCGTGCTGAAGCCGGACGAACTGGTGTACTGGCAGGGCAGGCCGGAGAAAGGCGGATTTCCTCCCATGCTGATATTTCTGATGATCTTCGCAATCATCGCGGCCTGGGCGGGCGGCGTGCACGACCTGCAAGCCGTCGAAGCACTTCTCGGCGAATCCATTGCGACATTGAAATCGCTTTGGCAACGACTCCCTTGGGCATTTGCGCTGTTCGCACTGCTGCCGATCGGGCTCGTCATCGGCTATTGGCCGCGACAGGAGCGCTACGCGTTGACCGACCAGCGTGTGTTCAAGCTCCGTAGCGGGAAGATGAAGGAGCAGGCACGCCCGGAGCAACTCATGCTCCCGAAGAAAAGCACCCGCATCACGATAGGCAAGCGTTCGAGTATCGGCGATGTGCGATGGGCGAACGCCGAGACTTATGAGCGAAATCGGCATATGGACCGACGGTCCTACGTGTATTTCAGGAAAATCCGGGATCCCGACCAGGCCATCCGAATGCTGGAGGCCTGGCAGCAGCAGTGGCTGGACGCGCGGAACCGAGAGGCTTCGGCTTCGGCCGAATCGTTCCGCCAGGCGACAGTCGAATTCGATGCTGCCACCGGCCAGGCCCCGGAAAACGGGCAGCGCGGCTCGCCGCCAGCGCAGGGAATTCAACGCATCGTCCACCCCCGGCACGGCTTTTCGATCGACGTGCCGTCGGCCTGGGACATCAAGATCCAGCAGAACTACGACGGGCCTTTGCGCGTCTTCGGCATCACGCTACTCAAGCGCATCATTCGTCCGGGAACGCCGAGGCCATGGGATCCGCAGGACCACCAGCCATGGAACCGCATCATGCTGGTCGGCGGTCCATCGGTGGGGCTGAACCTCAACGTCAAGTCCGGTAACGGTGAGTCCATCCCGACCGAGCAGGAAGTGCTCGATGACCGCTGGGGCAAGCTTCTGGGCGTGAGCGTGAAGTTTTTCGAGAAGGATATCGAGATCAACGGCTTCCGCGGCTTTGCAGCCGTGCGCGAACTGCCGGCCGGCACCAGTACGATGGGGTTCGCCAAGTTGCCGACCGACGTGATCTCGCGCCAGTGGTGGCTGACCGGTCACGGTCTCGATCTCGAAATCAACGGCATTGCACCAGCCGATTCCGAAACTCTCCAGGAAACCCTCGATCTGGTTGTAGATTCCCTTCGCATCGAAGTGAGCGACTGACAGGTGACCGCGGCCCCGTCGTGCTTCGCTTTCCGGGCTACGGGAATCAGTAACCCTTGAGCTTGTGGTGCGGCGTGAGCCACCACAGCGCCAGCGCTAGGACCAGCACGAACAGGCTGACCCACCACAGCTTTCGCCAGCCGGTGTCCATGGAACCCAGAATCGTGAACTCGGAGATATAGATCGTCTCGCAGGCGCCGTTGCCGGTGTCTGTGCGCACGGTGCTGGTACCGCGCACCGGGCCGCCGGGCTGGCCGTATTCGGATAACCAGCCCCGCAGGTGAATCTGGTCGCCGACTTCCAGTTTCCGGATTTCATCCTTGAGCCGCGGATCGGTGGTGACGATGTGGTTGTTCGATAGCTGGTCGGGATTGAATCTTTCCCACTCGCGCTGGTTGCGGGTGGAATACATGCAAGTGAATTCCAGGTTCCAGAACTTGAATTCGTTGAGGTCGATGTCCCTGGCGTTTTCACCCCAGACCACGCAGATATCGGCGATGTTGACGTAGTCGTTCCAGCGCTCGTGGATGCCGATACCCGGTCGGAAGCGCTTGAACGAAACGACAAGCCCGGTCAGCTCGTAGTTGTACAACGGCTGCACCCGGTAGTCGAAATCGTTGGCGTGGATCATGAACGGCGGCTCTTCGACTTCAACCTGGCGCGGCGGCTCGTCCAGCGCCGGGTCAAGCACCATGGCCTCGGCGAACTGGTCCCAGTTCCACCACGAAAGCAGCAGGCCGAATGCACCGGCGATGAACAGGATCGAGATCAGGTGGGCGCGCGACATCAGGGCAGAACCGTTCTACTTCAGCGTCTCGATGAAGCGGTCGGCTTCCTCGATCGACTCGCGCATCGCGGCCAACAGATGCTCGGTCTCGGACTCGATTTCGCCGAGCTCGCCGCGGATGGCGTCGACAGCCATGGAATTCAGGTTGTGCTTCAAAAACAGCACCTGGTCCTCGAACGCCTGAAGCACCGGATCGATCGTGCGCTCGGCGCGGCGCATGGCACGGATCATGCTGCCGTAGCGGGTTCGCGTCTGTTCAAGCAGTTCACGGCTGCGCGCGCGCAGGTCGGCACTGGAATAGCGCTCCAGCTCTTCTTCCCACTCGTCGAACAGGTCTTCGGCCACGCTTTCCACCGCCTCGATGCGGTCGGATACGGCGGCCGCACGATCGACGCTGCGCTCGTACTCGCGATTCAGCCGCCGGTAGGCACGCTCCAGATCGCCGCCGTCGAATTCGACCACCGATCGGAATCGCTCCA
>DATGCS010000369.1:0-3511 GCA_035311685.1 Wenzhouxiangellaceae bacterium | reverse complement strand
GCTGCAGCACAAGGCCCCGCAACACGCGCTGGTAGGCGCTGTTGCTGCCGGTATCGCCCGTATTCACACCGAGCGGCGCGTCCGGCCCGGCGGCCTGTCCATGTGTTTGCACGAAATCCAGCATCACCGCACGTTTGCCGGCATCCAGCCCGAAGCTGGCGCTCAATATGCGATCGATCCAGAACGTCACGATCGCGTTCGGCGTCAGCGCGACGCCGGACTGGTTGGTGACTTCGGCGGCGTTGATGAACTGACTGCCAAACGATGCATCGGTGTCGCGCAGCATGCGGGTGACCGCACGCCACGACATCACCAGCGGCCCGGTGCCCTGCCAGATGGCGCGGTCCTCGGGAAAGCCGGTGGGCGGTTCATAGTCGAAAGGTGCCTGGCCGGCGCGGCCGATGTCGCTCAGAAAGCCGAAAGTGCCGGCATTGTCGTCAGGCGAGGTCATCTCGAACACAAAATCGGCGCTGGCCGCGCGCAAGGCGGAGGTGATGATCTCGACCGGACGCTTGCTCTTGTCGCCCCAGGTATTGAAGAACTCCGAAGAATTCAGCAGCAGCCGGTACACCTGCTCGAGCTGATCCGCGGCCTGCCACTGGGTCTGGAACAGGTCGGCGGCCTGCTGCACCACAGGACTGCTGGCCGAGAAGCTGTCGCCGATCAGACGTACCGCAAGTTTCCAGCAAACGAACTCGGCCGTGCCTCGATGGGCTGCCAGGTAATCGAGCAGCACGTCGAGTTCCGATTGGCCGGTGCCCGGCACGTTGAGGCCGACCACCGTCTTGGCGTCGAAATCGTGCCAGTCCGGCCGGAACAGGTATTCGCCGGTATCGGGCGCGTTGTCATCGCCGTCAGCGACGCCGAATCCGGTCAGCAGACGCGCGGCCTCGAGTACGTCGGCCTCGGCGTATCCCTGCGGTTGACCATCGACATTCAGCGGCACCTGGCTGGGCGGCGTGAAGCCGAAATAATTTTCCACCGCACCCAGCGTGTGCAGTTCCAGCAGTTCGCGGGCATAGTTTTCGTTCGGATTGGGGGTGTCGTTCTGGCGGTTGTCGAGGTAGTACAACATCGCGGTGCTCTTGACCGCAGCTTCCAGCATCACCCGGAAATTGCCGAAAAGGTTCGGTCGGATCACGTCGCGATCGTGATGCACCATCACGCTGCGCACGACATCTTCGTTGCCGTCGACGTGGAAATGGTTGTGCCAGAAATCGGCCAGAATTTCGCGAAGCTGCCAGCGCGAATGAACCATGCGAGTCAGCGCGAGCAGTTGGGTTTCCTGAAACGGACGACGCCGGACACGGAACGCGTCGTTGCCATCGAATCGGCGATGCTGTTGCCACTGCTCGGTCAGGGTCTTGTTCAGCGTGGTGTAGTTGGCATTCTGGAACGTACGCGAATCGACTTCAGGATCCGCGCCGCCAATACCACCGGTGATCTGTTCGTCCAGCCACGCGGCATAGCGATCATTGTCGTTCGCGCCCAGGCTGTTGAAATATTCGACGTCGCCGATGTCGCCGGGGTTGGCCGGATTGGCCGGCTTCGGGCCGAATCCCAGTTTGTGGTAAACCCGAACCGCCAGCGGCGGGAATCCGCCGGCGCGCGTTGACAGAGCTTCGCGAGCGGGATACAGCGCTGTGACGGAATTGTCTTCGGACCGGTTAACCGCGCTGGCAGCGGTCGGACCGAACGCAAGGCCGGCCACCACGCCTGCACCGGCGCCGGTTGCGGTTTTCAAGAATCGGCGTCGCCGACTGCGGTGATCATTCACGACCCTGGTCTCCGGACAAGCCCCCTTTGGGTTATCTGGACCTGCACCCGGCGACGTGCTCCCTTGGCCGCTGTTCACCGGGACGCGTTTTGACATAACATACCCGTGAAGCCCCTGATAATCAATAATAATTTCAGCACGAGCCTTTCCGCCTGAGTGTCTGCGCCCATTTTCTTTCCACCTTGGAGAATTCCGTCACATGACTATTCCAACACGGTTGTTTCCAATCGGTGTACTTCTGACTCTGCTGATCGCAATGACGCCTGCGCTCGAAGCCCGCGCAGGCGCGCCGCAGACCCTCGATTTTTCGCCGGCCGCGGACAACACCTTGTATGAACGCCCCACCGGCGATCTGAGCAACGGTGCGGGACCGGCCTTGTTCATCGGTCGGACCGGCGCGAATGCCGGCGAAGTGCTGCGCCGTGCGCTCCTCCGCTTCGACCTGAATGCGATTCCACCCGGCTCGGAGGTGCTTTCGGCGCGGCTGGAATTCAACGTCGACATGGTGCCTCCAATGTCCACCGGCTTTGACGCCACGCTGCATCGGGTGCAGGCCGCCTGGGGCGAAGCGGGTTCGTTGGCACCGGGCGCCGGCGGCGGCGGCACGGCGGCCCAGCCCGGTGATGCCACTTGGCTGCACCGGTTTTTCGATACCGAATTCTGGGCCACGCCGGGCGGCGACTTCGATCCGACCACCTCGGGCACCGCGCCGCTGGACGCCGGCATCGGCGTGTTCGCATTCGAATCCACACCCGCTCTGGTCACCGACGTCCAGATCTGGGTCAATCAGCCGGGCGCGAATTTCGGCTGGATCGTGCTTGGCGAGGAAGACAATCCGGAGAACGCGCGCCGAATCGCCAGCCGAGAAAATGCCGCGCTGGCGCCCACGCTCGAGGTTCAGTTCATTCCGGCGCTGCTGCCGCAGCCCGCCGTTCCGGTCTCCACGTTGAACGTGAAGGGACTGACGCTGATGATACTGGTGCTCGGGCTGCTGGCCGGACAGACGATGCGCACCCGGCGGCGGGCGGTCTGATCGGCGCTGCGGCGACCCCGGGAGCAACGTGTCGGCCAGCCGCTCGGCCGCCGCCAGCGCCGGATCTACTGGCTGGTGCGCGGGGCTGCCGCCGCGGCCGTCCTTGAGCCGGAATTCGCCAGCCCTGGCGTGCTCCCGAACCCGGCGCATGCCCGTCCCCTTTCATGGCGCCCGAACCCGACGGCTGAATCCAAACACCCTCGTCGCAAGCAAGCTTTTATTTATTCTGCAAATTCAGCGACTCGGAAAGCGCTTGGTCGCGAGGCTCACAGGGAGTGGCAAGCCCTTTTCAAGATGCATGGCGGCAAGGATGCGCGTTTTCCGGCAGGCGCTGCGGGAGTGCGGCCGGGCCGACAGTGCGGCGTAGCGACCCTTCTAAAGGGTTTGCAATTCACGGTGGGTCGCGCCTTGCACCTGTCGACTCAGTCACGCTCTGAAAGTTACGCAATGAGTGGCGGAGTACACTAGACAGATATTGTCCAACGGAGCATCTGCCAATGTTGTGGCAGGCAATCAGCGCGGCCCGGGATCTCGGCCGAGTGCAGGAAATCGCGGTCGTACTGATCCGCTACGGTTTCGGTGACGTGGTCCAGCGCGTTGGCATGGCCGGCGCGCTCGAGAAGGCCGGCAAGGCGCTGCACTGGGGCAGCGGCGACGAAGCGGGTCCGATGCGCACGCCGGAGCGGCTCAGGCGGGTACTC
>DATGCS010000368.1:0-7354 GCA_035311685.1 Wenzhouxiangellaceae bacterium | reverse complement strand
CCGGGCGGTACTGGACAGTTTTGGCTGCGAGACATTTGAGGCCGCCGACTGGCCGAACATGAAATCAATCATCGATCAGCAAGATCCCCCGCTTGTCCTGCTCGACCGCCATCTGTTCGGCGCCGATGGCCTGGAACTCGCGCACCGGCTGCGCGAATACGATAGGCGGCGAGGTCGGCGGCCACGCCGGATCGTCATGGTCAGCGGGACGGTCCGGCCAATGGATACCGGCGAGGACGTTCTGGACGATTGGATCACCAAACCCGTAACTCGTCGGCGGATAGCGGCGCTATTGGACGGACCAGCCACCGCCTGAGCTGAATAGTTTCGACCGGCCTGCAGCCAAACGGGTTGTCAGCCCCCTGCATAAGAGAGAATGACGCCTCAGGATGCGTGCACAGTCCTGCGGTTCCTGGCTTTCTTTCTCCGCAGGTTGCTTCTCAACTCTGATCGTCGACCCGCGCACCAAGGACGGTTCGAGCGACACTGGCAATTCCCTTGGCACAACTCGATTTCAAGGCGTAGTTCTGACTGGCGATCACCTGGGATTTCGGCATTCAGTCGAAGCTCGGCGACCACTTCCGTCTGCGTGCCCAGCTCGAAGGCCGCGACGACAACGACCGCGACACACGTAATTCCAATTTCGGATTCGTCGACATGATCGCGTCTGTCGGTCTGAGCTATTGATTCGACAATACGCCACAGCCACCGCAGCCTGCGATCCAGCCGACATCTGACCCTGCGCCTCCACCAGTCCCGACGCCGGATCAGATTCGGTCGAAATGGCCAAAGGTCGCTCGCCCCTCATAGGAAGGTGTGCAGCAGGCATTTCGCGAATGCGAGTATCGCTCGTTTGCAGGCTATGTGGCCAGGCTGGGCCGCAGGGGGGGGTGACCAGATTGTGATGAAAAGAACGTTGTTCGTGCGCATCGCAGCAGGAGAAAAGATTTTCTGCCTCCAACGTTCCATATTCTTTTTTGCGCCGACTGTTTTGCGGTTCTAAATGCGATCGCCTCACGAGTCACCGCCAGCCGGTAATCGAATTTCGAATCGCGTTCCTTCACCCAGGCTGCTTTGCACGCTTATCGTTCCACTCATCGCCTCGACAAGCTCTTTTGCAATCGCGAGCCCGAGACCTGTTCCCTTTTTTCTGGCGCGTTCCGGGCAAATGGTTCAAAAAGATCACCCATGAACCCCGGTTCGATGCCCGGACCGGTATCGGAAATGACGATCACGATTGATTTCGCCGTCGTTGAGTCTGCACCTGAATCGTCACTTTCTCTCATAGCGAGGTCTTGCTCTCGGCCGTCGGTAACATCGGAGTTTGGGCCATGTGCGATCCTATCGACGTGGGTCCATGAAGTATGAGCCTTCAGCGTAACGGTATCCCCCTGGCTGCTGTACGAGAGCGCATTTTCGACGAGGTTCTTTATTATCCGGCATGGCGACTCATGGTTTGCCATGGCCGTCAATCCGGAATTACTTGCCGAGCCGAAATCAGCCGCCCGAAACGGCACCTCAGCCCGAAGGTCGATCCCGGCCTGCGCGGCTGCAGAGCGCTCCATGTCGACGATGTCCCGGATCACCTCTCCGACAGAGACCGGATGCCGCGCCAGCTTGATGGACCCCGCTTCCAGCCGAGCAAGTTCTGTGAGCGATTCAGCCATTCGATCGAGTTCTTCGGTGGCCAGGCAGATGCCATGGGCAAACTTTTGCTCCTCTCCCGTCAAACGAGTGCCCAGCGTTTCTCCAAAAGCTGAAATCAAGGTCAGCGGGCTTCTGAGATCATGGGCTACGCCAGTAAGAAATCGTGACTTTGCCGCGCTGGCTTTTTTGATACGCTCGGTCAGGATGTCCTTCTGCACGGCCAATTGGTGCGGAACGACCAATACGAGGGCGAACAGGAGGGCGATGGTCGCACCCATCTTCGTTATCACGAAAACGACATACAGAGAATCCAGCTGCACAAGACCCGCAGCACCCGTATCCGAGACGAACAGCACATTTGCGATCTGCATCACGCTGCTTCCAATCAGGACCGCAGACGCTCCGACGATGCTTCGCCCCACTATTGTTCCCGCAAACGCAGGCCGGTTGGTCCACATTATGTAGCCCGATGTAGCGATGATTCCTGTTCCCGAAGCCACAATGCGTCCTTCGACGTGGGGCCAGCCGGTTACAACAAAACATAGAAAGATTCCGGATATGACGACAACCGTGGCCAGGATGCTCCAGCCAGCGCGCCCCAATGAGCTACGGTGCAGCCGGCTCAAGCCCAGGCCGATGAGAAAAAGACCGACTTGACTGAATGTATTGGACAGAAAGACCGAAAAGAACGTCAACCCCTCATGCTGCATCATGAAGAGAGAGCCACCAATCGATAAAAGCACGCCGGCCGTCACCCAGTATGGGAGCCCCTTCACCTCGTGGCGATGCCGGAGGGCAGACGTTGCCAGCAATGCGGTGGCCACGAGTGCCGTGATCGCCACGGTAAACAGCAGGGTGCCAACGTCAAAAGCAGAAAAAGAGCTCATGGCGAACGGCTACGGTGTCGGCAAATGGGGCTTGACAGGCCAACCGGCACCGGTTGAAGGGCGAACATGCGATGCACACGACGTGTTTTGCGCATTCAGCACGCAGCGCCTCGGAGAGCGTGGGGAAGCAATCTTCACGTATCTACGATATGTCATCAACATGCTGTTGATTCAGATCAGGGGTGGCCTCTTGGCGCGCCTCGCAAGGTCAGGGAGCAGATCGTACACAGCTTGCCATTGTCCTGTTAGAGAGATGATTGGGGCGCAGATGCGTTTCGGCAGGATAAGCGGCCTGCTTCCGGATTTGCAACAGCATCGGGAATCTGCCCGGCTTGTGCCTGACCTCATTGCCGTTTTCAGGACTCGGATTTCCTCCTGTTCTCGGGCGTCGCACCCAATCCTTTCTTGCATGTCCATTGTTCTTTCCTATCAAGCCTGCAAGAAAATCCGCGAGGCAGGAATGCATGGCGATTCATCCGCGCGTTCGCGCTTCCATCCGTTGACGGCATTTGGTCCGCGAGGCCCGGTTCACTCTCGCGGTATCCTTTTTTTGTCCCATCGTCCCTTAGTTCACGTTAAGCTTTCAAGGTCTCGTAAGGCACCTCGGCATCGCCGACAATGCCTTTCTCGAAGCTGCGTGGCAAAACGGTCGATCGGACGCCAGCTACTTTAAATCGTCGGAGACCTGAGATGTTTGCGAAAGTGTTGAACAGCTACCTGCGGGCGCTCCGGTTGATCGGGCCGTTCCTGTCGATCCATGTTTTCTTCCGACTGGTATCGGCAGGCATCCTCGTTCCGTTGATCGGCATCATTGCCGGAGTAGCGATCTCGTTCTCGGGCCAGACCGCGTTGACCGATCAGGATATCGTGCGCTTTCTTGTCACCCCGGCGGGTGCACTCGGCGGCCTGACGGTGGTTTCGTTGTTGATCGTCAGCGCGATCCTCGATGTTGCCCTGATGACCGCGGTCGTGCGCAGCGGCGTGCTCCGCCCCGTTGCGGCGCTCCAGACGGCAGCCGGGTTTGGCCTGCGCTCGGCGGCGGCGCTCATGAAGTTCGCGGCCAGCCTGCTGATGCGCGTATTGGTGATCGTCATCCCGTTCCTTGCTTTTGCCGCGGCGGTGGCGTTGCTGATGCTGCGCGAATTCGACATCAACTATTACCTGGCTGTCAAACCGCCGAGCTTCCTGATCGCCGCCGCATTGATCGCGGCGGCCGGCGTCATTCTGGTGCTCGTTTTGATCCGGCAATTGAGCGCGTGGGCCGTCGCGCTGCATCTAGTCCTCTTCGACGGCAAGCCCACCCGCCTCGCCTTTACCGAAAGCGCACAACGAATGCGGGGCGAGCGCGCCGGGCTGGTCGGCCGGGTCGGCCTTTGGCTGGCCGTCCGCATTGGGGTTTCGGCGCTCGTGGCTTTCCTTGCCGCAGTTTCCCTGGCGGCACTGCCCGATCTCTTCGGCAGAAACCTCCGGCTCATTGCCGGAGTTCTGATCATGGTGATGCTCCTCTGGGCCTTGATCGACCTGGTTATCAGCGCTGTCGCCAATGGCGCCCTCGCGAATCTTCTGAGCAGCACTTTCGACCACTCTCTAGAGGGCGGGCGGGCGTCCAGCGACGTTTGCTCGCGAGTGGCGATGGACTGGAAGTCCCCCGTCGCGACGGGGTTGATCGCGGTCTCCGGTCTTTCGCTGGTCAGCATTGCCGGCGGCGGCGTTCTCCTGGGCAATGTCGGTGTGGACAGCGAAGTGGTAATCATCGCCCATCGCGGCGCTGCCGGCAGTCGACCGGAAAACACGCGGGCGGCGGTGGAGAAAGCCATCGAAGACGGTGCGGACTGGGTCGAGATCGACGTCCAGGAAACGGCCGATGGCCACGTGGCGGTCGTCCACGACAGCGATTTCATGAAAGCCGCCGGGGTCAACCTCAAGGTCTGGGATGCGACGGTGGAGGATCTTGATCGGATCGATATCGGGAGCCGATTCGATCCCGCCTATGCCGATCAGCGCACACCGCTGCTGGGCGATGTACTCGCCGCCGCGAAAGGGCGGGTTCGAGTCATTGTCGAATTGAAATATTACGGCCACGATGTCGATCTGGAGAATCGCGTGGTCGAACTGGTGGAAAAGGCCGGGATGGCCGATCAAATCGCAACTATGTCGCTGAAATACTCCGCCGTTCGCAAAATGCGCGAGCTGCGTCCGGGTTGGCGTACCGGGGTCCTGGCGGCGACCTCGATCGGTAATCTCAGCGGGCTGGAAGCCGATTTTCTCGCGGTCAACCTCGGCGAGGTTTCGCCGAGATTGCTATCACGCGCCGAGGCCGCCGGGAAGGATGTCTATGCCTGGACCGTCAACGATCCGGTCACGATATCGAGGATGATCTCGATGGGTGTGGACGGCCTGATCACCGACGAGCCGGGGTTGGCGAGCGAGGTGATCGAGTATCGCGCCTCACTCGATGCGCCGGCGCGACTGATGCTCTGGATCAGCGACCGGTTCAGCCTCGCGCTCGGTATCAATGACGCGGACGAAGTCCAACAGTGAAATCGCGCTGCACCATGCAAAAAAGTGTCGGCGAAGGGATGTCCGGAACCAATGCCGTTTCAGGCCCCCTGTTTCATGCACCTTTTTCCTCAGGCCGGCCGAACATCCGGATACGATAAGCCCAACGAGCAATAATACCGCGCGACTCGAATGGCTCGACCCGAGTAAAAGACAAGGCGCAGGATGCACCTGGTCGAGTATCAATAACTTCATATCGCGTTCCGGATGCGATCATCTCTATTCGTGATATACGAAGAATCGCGATTTTCCAGTCGTTGGGCTGCATCGCCAAAAAGGGGCATCGAGCCACGCGCTGGCAGCTGCAGATTGATTTTCCGGAGCTCAGTGCAGAAAACGTCCCCATGCCAAGCGCCTCGAGCTTTTAACCAGAGATCGAAAAAGTTCGTTGCTGACCGGATGGCGCTGGATTCGTTCGATCACGCAAGACCGCAAAGCTGGCAGCAGCCGGCGCAGACGCTACGGGCCCTGCCGGTCATGCAGCCGGTTCGCGTCCGCGAAATACGCGTGCGCGCCCGGCACGCCTGCAACAACCATGTTGAGCTTGCGCATGTAGGGCAGGTGCAGGAGTTTTCCGTGCTCAGGGGCCTTCGAATTTCGCCCCGAGCGTGTCGGTGATCAGGAACAAGGCTGCCGTCTCGCGGGGGATAGCCAGCGGGCAGCATTCAGGCTATGCGGCTGATCAATGGATCTTGCCGCCAAGGCCGCATTCGGTAATAATCGTCGGATGTCGCCCAGGGAGGGCCCATGTCATGCCCTACGTCAGAACGGCGGTGTTCTGGTTCATCGCCCTGCTCGTCATCCTGGTCGCCGGTTTCTGGAACAGCTACTTTTCGATCTTCTTCGACGGCCCCGCCCGCGCCCACCACTTCCACGGGCTGTCGATGCTGGCCTGGGTGCTTTTGCTGATCAACCAGGCCTGGCTGATGCGGGCACGCAGGCTCGATCTCCACAGGAAGACCGGCAAGCTTTCCTACATCGTCGCGCCGCTGGTCGTGATCTCCGGCGTCGTGGCTACCTATTACAACATCGGCGGCATCGAGGATCCGCTCCAGCCTTTCGCCCTCAGCATCTTCCACCTCGGCCTGTATTCGACGCTTGCGTTTGCGATTCTCTATTCACTGGCGATGATTCATCGCAGCGACGTCCAGTACCACGCCCGCTACATGATCGCCACCGCGCTGGTCTTCCTGGTACCCGGCCTTTCGCGCGCAATGGCCACCTATGTCGCGCCCACCGGCCTGCCTTCGCTGTCGTTCTACCAGTGCCTGTGGGTGCCGCTGATCATCGGTCTGGCTCTGATCTTCCTCGAATGGCGCAAAGGGCGTGTTCGATCACCGTTCGTGGTTTTCGCCGTCATCTGGCTGATTCAGATGGCGCTGTGGCACCTGCTTCCGCGGCTGCAATTCTGGCGCGATTTCACGGCCTGGTCTGCAAACGTGGCGGACTGAATAGGCTCGGCGCCGACGACGCACGCTTGTCGAGCCCGACTCCGCTGCTGGCATCATCCGGCCAGCACTTGCGGGTTGAGTTGCCAAAGGGTGTAATTGAGCATCCCGGCGAAGCTGACCCACACAATATAGGGCACCATCAGCGCTCCGGCCAGCGGACTGGTGCGCCAGAAGGCCGCGATGGTGGCGGCTATCAGCAGCCAGAGAAGCACGATATCGGCAAAGGCCAGTCCGCCCAGCTGCCAGGCAAAGAACAGCCAGCTCCATAGTCCGTTGAAGGCCAGCTGGGCGAAGAACAACAACAAGGGCATGCGTTGCGCGCCTAAACCACCACGGCGCCAGACCAGCCACGCCGCGACGGCCATCATGATGAACAGCGTCGTCCACACCGGGCCAAACAGCCATGGCGGGGGCGCCCAGTCGGGCTGGATCAGCTGACCGTAGAAGCTCGGCGCGTTGATCGAGGCAACGGCGCCGATGAAGGCCGTGAGGAAACACAGCGCCAGCAGGGCCACAAGACCCACGACCTGCCGGCCCGGCGAAAGAATGGAAGGGTTGCGACCTTGCGTCATCGGCGTGTCTACTCACAAACGATTTGCGAGAAGCATAGTGCAAAACAAGACACGCACTTCATGAAATTTGCTGACCGAGCCCCGTCTCGAAGACCGCGGCAGTGACAATTCCCCACGTGTAACGGCCTGACCGATCGACGCACTCAAACATCGGCGCGGATCAATTCTGCATGGGAATGTCGTCGTCCCACCGGAAACCGACGCCGCCGGGCTGCCAGACGCCGTCGCCGAACGGATT
>DATGCS010000367.1:0-8873 GCA_035311685.1 Wenzhouxiangellaceae bacterium | reverse complement strand
GGCATGCCGGGCGAGACCGCCGAGGCGGCCCGCGCCGCGTTCATGCTGACCAACCTGCACTGGGGCCTGCACGCGTGGTCGATCTACGGCGTCTGCGCGATGGTGATCGCCTATTTCACTTTTCGCAAGAAGAAAAAGCCGCTGATTTCGACGCCGATCGAATCGCTTTTCCCGGGCGTCGCCGGCCAGCGCCTGGGCCAGGTCGCAAACGTTCTCGGCGTGTTCGCCGTCGTCTTCGGCCTTGCCGGGTCGCTGACCATGGGCACCTTGCAGATTCGGGCCGGCCTCGGCGAACTGCTCGGCACGCCCCTGAACTTCGGCATGTCGCTGCTGGTCATGCTCACGATGTACGCCACCTACATGACTTCGACCTCGGTCGGCGTCGATCGCGGCATCAAGCTGTTGTCCAATATCAACATGGCGGTTGCGGTACTCATGGTTATCTATATCGCGGTGCTCGGGCCGACGGCATTCATTTTCGAGACGCTTGTGGATTCGATCGGCAACTACATGACCCAGCTACCGGGAATGGCGTTTCACTTGCTGCCGTTCGAGGGACTGCAGGAATGGACAGCCAGCTGGACGCTCACCTACATGATCTGGTGGCTGGCCTGGGGACCTTTCGTCGGAATCTTCATCGCCCGCATCAGCCGCGGGCGGACCATTCGCGAGTTCTGCGCCGGCGTCATCATCGTGCCCACCTTGTTCTCGCTGTTCTGGTTCGCCGTACTGGGCGGGGCCGGGGTCTTCATCGAGCTGTTCGGGGGCGGCGGCATCGCCGAACTGGTGTCGCAGGACGTCAGCCGCGCCTTCTTCGTCTTTCTCGACTTTTTCCCGCTCGGCCAGATGCTGGGCTTCGTGGCGCTGTTCCTGATCTTCATTTTTCTGGTGACCTCCGCCGATTCGGGCAGCTTCGTGCTCTCGATGATGACCAGCGAAGGCCAGCTGAATCCGCCGCTGCCTTACAAGCTGGTCTGGGGCACCCTGGTCGCTGTGCTGACCGTGGCCACCCTTTTCAGCGGCTCGGTCGAGGTCGCCAAGGCCATGGCGGTCACCGGCGCAATTCCATTTTCGGTGGTGCTGTTGCTGCAGGTGGTGGGCTTCATGAGGGCAATTCGCGCCGAGCGTTCCACCGCCGCCGTGGACACCGATGCCGGCGCAGCCGCAGGCTTGATGCAGAAAAAAGGAGCGTCGTCGTGATCATGAGCCGCAGCATCCTGTCCGCCATGGTCCTGGCTTTACTTCTTGCCGGGTGCGATCTAGATCCAGAGCCCGTGCAGGTCGGCGGCAAGCAATCCCCGGAAGACCGGATCGTCGCCGAACTCATCGCCGAACTGGCCGACGCCGAAGGCATTCCGATCCAGCGGCGGATCGGACTCGGCGGCAGCCGGCTCACGATGGAGGCTCTGAAGCGCGGCGAGATCGATCTTTATCCCGAGTACACGGGATCGGGGCTGGCGCTGCTGGGGCTGGCGCAGCCACCCGATGCCGATCCTGATTCCGCGATCGAGCTGCTGCGCAAGCGCTATTCGCCACTGGGGCTGTCATGGAGCGAACCGCTGGGCTTCGAAAACAGTCCCGGCCTCGCGATGCTGCGCGAGCGCGCACGTGCTTTGGGTATTCGCAGCTATTCCGACCTCGCGCCACAAGCCGATCGGCTGGGGATCGGGGTCGACAGCGAATTCCGGGAACGTCCGGTCGACGGGCTGGGCCCGCTCGGCCGGCGCTACGGGATGAATTTTCAGCGGATTGTCGAGGTGCCAACCCGCGACCGAAGCCAGCTCTACGAGCAGCTGATGGACGGCGAGATCGACGTTGCGCTGATTCATTCGGCCGATCCCCAGATCGAAATCTTCGATCTCCAGCTGCTCGCCGACGACCGCGAATTCTTTCCACGCCACGACGCCGCCATCGTGTATCGCCAGGCCGCGCTGGAGCGCTACCCGGCGCTGGAAGGCATTCTCGCGAAACTGGAGGGCGCAATCGGCGATGCCCAGATCCAGGAGCTGAGCCGACAGGTGTCGGTGCGCGGCGAGGATCCCAGAGAGGTGGTCCGGCGCGAGTTGATTCGCCTGGGCCTGATCGACGGTGAACTCGGCGAGAAGGACCGGCAAGCCCTGAGCCTCGCGGTTTCCCTTTCCGCGAACGCCGACGGCGAGGCCGGAGCGGTATTGCGTCAGCTGCGCAGGTCATTCCCCACCAGCAACGTCAATCTGGTGCGTTCGCCGGACCCGCTCGGTGCCGTCGCCGATGCGAGCGTGCGGCTTGCGCTGGTAAGCGCCCCGGCTTTCTTTGCGCCCGGTGCGGTGGATCCGGCCAGCGGCCAGCCGCCGTTGCGCGAGGGCTTCGAGGCCGTCGCCCTGGTCGGCACGAGCTTTCTGCATGTCTTTGCGCTGGATCCGGATGTCGAACGCCTTGCCGAGGCGGCCACGATCGCGACCGGTCCGGTGGGGTCGAGTGGCTTTCGGGCGGCGGAATCGCTCATCGATGGCCTGGGCCTGTCCGCCGAGCTTATCCCGGTGAGCGGTGATACGCCCGATGCACTGGCCGACGCGCTGATCGAAAGCGGTGCCGATATCGCGATCCTGATGCAGCCCCTCGGCAACTCGACGGCCCTGGCGCTGCTGCAGCGCGGCCTGCCGCTGAGGGAGGTGGACAACTGGGTCCAGCGCAACAACCGCATCGTCTTTCCCTACCTGCAGCCGGCACGGCTTGTGCCATCGGACTATGAGCGATTTATCACCGGTCGGCGCGGGAGTTCGGGGATGAGCGGCTTCAGCGGGCCCATCGAGACCCTCGCAACGCAACTCGTGCTGGCCGGTCCCGCCCCACCCGAAGACGTTCGGCTCTCCACGCAGGGCCCTGGTGCAAGTTTCATCCCTCGGGCCCTCCCGTTGACAGACCAGGTGGTCGAGCGCATCAATTCGGCCACCGGAAAATCCGAGGCGATCTATCCGGTTCTGCCGCAGGCACGCGTGCTGGCGCCACGGCTGCCGCAGCCGCCCGAATCGCTGAACCCCTCACCGGCGGCGTCTATACTGTCCGTGCTGGCGATCGCGTTGCTGGTCTGGATCGCATGGCTGATGCTCCGGCCGGCGCGTGAAGCTTGAGCCAAAGGATTCGGTAAAAGTGTTGAGCTACACATCGACAGGTAAAAATCAAGCATGAGCGGATTTTTCAGACTGGCAGGCTTGTTGTTGTTCGTTTCATCGGTTGAGGTTCACGCCCAGACCGACAATCCTCATTTCGGCGATACGGTCACTTTTTCGACCGGGGTCCTCTTGCACAAGGCCAATGCGGCCTTCGGGGCGACCCTGGATGACAACCCGGTCGTCGATCTGAGGCTGCCGGACCTGGGCGTCGGTGACGATAAAACAGTTTTCTGGACCGAGCTGTCATGGAAAATGAACCGGCGCTGGCAATGGGACCTCACGTACAGCTCATTTGCGGGAAACGGATTCATCGAGGCTCGGAGAAGCGGTAATTTCGGCGAGATCGAATTCGATGCCGGCGCATCCCTGGACTCCAGCCTTGATGTCGATGTCTTCATCACGGACATCACCTACAGCCTCATCGACACGGACCGTGGCCGATTGGGCATGGGGGCCGGCTTTCATGTCACCCGCATCGATTTCGGTCTGCTTGCAACCATTGATGTGATGACGGAGGACGGAGGATTCGAGCAGGTAGCGCGGTCCCAGACGATGGATGTGCTGGCGCCGCTGCCGACGTTGTCGATGACCGGTGGTTACCGGCTCCTCGACAATGTCTATCTCTCCGCCGATCTGGGCTACCTGTCGCTGAATGTCGACAAATACGACGGCGGCATATTCTCGGCGCGCACACGAGTTGAGTGGCGTCCCTGGCGGCGCATCGGAATCGGCGCAGGTTATCAGTTCATCGACCTCGATCTGGACATCGACCAGGGCCGTATCGATGAGCGTTACAGCCTGGAGCTGACGGGTCCGACACTGTTCCTGACATACGGCTTCTGACACGCAGCTCGCTCCAGCGGTGACAAGAACCAAAGAATCTTCCTGACCCGCATTTGGCCGGAGTTTAAGACAATTCTCGAATCGGCTTCGATAGGGGTCGCCGGCCGGCTCCAGAATCAGTGGCCGAACAACACAACGAGGCAAAAATTACTATGCAACAGCTCAGATCCCTCGACTTGTCGCGCGACGGCCATGGCCCGTTCGCTCGCGCGGCAAAAGGCTTGATGCTGACGCTCGTTCTCTGGACATTCTGGCACAACGAAATCGCCTGGGCGCAGGACGACCGGCTGGCGGCGATCGAAGCCAAGCGCGAGCAGATCGAACAGGTCATGAACGGGTTGGAAAGCACGCCCGAACGACGCCGCGACGGGCTGCTTTTTCGCGCCGACGATCTGGCGCGGGAGCTCGGTGCACTGATGCTCGCTTACCCGGTCGCTAATGTTCCGCCGATCGGCGCTGCCGCTGGAGCAGGCGGCGACTCCAGGAAAGGCTTTCCCGCGCACCTGCAATGGTTCCAGAATTTCCTTATCGAGCGATACGAGAACCTTCAGGCGCGCATTCGGCAGGAGCAGGCGCGCTTCGACGAGTTCGACGAAAGCTCCGAGGCTGCGATTGCTCGCGCTTTTCAGCAGGACCTTCGAGCAGTGGTGGCGTCCCACACCGGCCAGTTGATCAATCTGCTCGAGCTCGGGGAAAGAATCGGCCGGGTGGATGAGGATCTGCGTGCGCGAATCTGGCAAACCATGTCGCTGGCTGCCGAAGGTACGAGCGGGCAGATTCTACTTGACGCGATGACCCTGAATGAATTGCGCAACATGATACGGGCCGATCCCGCCAATGCCGCGCTCGCCAAGGCCGAACGCGCGGTCGAGCGCAAGCAGGTCCGCAACATCGCTAGGCTGGAGCAGCTTGTCGGCTTGATGGACACCGTCGGGATCAATGCAGGCAGCTACCGCGCGTTGTTGTTGAGCCAGCGTGGCTCGATCGGGGTCGACATCCTGGACCGTGAGGTCTTCATGAGCCTGCTCGGAAGCCGCATCGAAAGCGCCAAGGACAGCCTGCTAACGCAGGGCCCGAACGTCATATTCAAGACGATCGTATTTCTTTCGATTGTGCTGGCCGCCTGGCTGCTGGCGAAGTTCGTGCGCGGCATCGTTGCCGCGCTCCTCCATCGGCAATCGGTCCAGCTTCATCAGCTGATGGAAGCCATGCTCATCTCGCTGTCCTTCGGTATCGTATTCGCGATCGGGCTGGTCGTGGCGCTGTCGACGATCGGCATCTCCTTGGTGCCGATGCTGGCCGGTCTGGGCGTCGCGGGCATCGTCGTCGGTTTCGCGCTTCAGGACACGCTCGGCAACTTTGCATCCGGCTGGATGATCCTGATCTATCGCCCGTACGATGTCGACGACCACGTGATCGCCGGCGGGGTCGAAGGCACGGTCAAGCGAATGAACCTGGTATCGACCACGATCGCGACTTTCGACAACCAGCGCCTGGTCATTCCGAACAGCAAGATCTGGGGCGACGTGATCACCAACCTCACGGCCAATCGCATCCGGCGCCTGACCATCCCGATCAGCATCGCCTACGGCGAGGATCTCGATCGGGCCGAGGCGGTCCTTCGCGACGAGATCGCCGCGCATGAAGGGATCCTGCGCAAACCGGAACCGAACGTGTTCGTCGACGCCATGGAACAGTCCGACATCCTCATGGTGACCCATGCCTGGGTCCGCACGGCGGATTACTGGACGCTGCTGCGCTCGCTTACCAAGCGGCTCAAGCAACGCCTGGACGAAGAAGACATCGAAATTCCTTTCCCGCAGCAAGACATCTACATTCGTGCACTGCCGGGCTCGGCCACTGAAAAGCAACCGCTCAAGAAACCGGAACCCGAACCCGAACCCGAACCCGAAAAATCCTGAATGTGTTACCGCACGGCCACTACGCGACGACGGACGGATGCTGCGCAGGCCGATCCACTCGAGGAGTCATTCCCGCATTTCGAGATCGGGACGCAGCATCGATTGGCGCAGGCGCTGCGGATAGTCCGGCGGAATGAACCAGAGAAACGGCAGATTCGACTGCACCAGGCCGCGGTCCTCGGGCCGCAGGTCACTGCGCACCGCAAGCAACACGTCATTACTGGCCCAGGGATGATCGAGCCAGTAGCGGTGGCCGGAAATATCGAAACCCCGTTCCTGGGCGCCCATTGAAACATCGATGACTTCGAGAGAATCGGCTTCCATCAACTGCTGGAGTTGTTCGGGGCTCAGCTCGCCCCGACGGTCGCCAAGTCGATAACCGCCCCCCATGAAGCGTCGGGCAAGTTTGAGCGCACCGTCGTTGTCGGTCACGGTCACGATCAGCCGGTCGGAAACGCGTTCGAGCACATCCAGGTGATCGAGGAATTCCGCTCTGGGCACATCGGAGGCGGCATAGTAAACCGTGCCGATACGAAACCGGCGGGTCCATTCGGCGCTGGACAATTCCGGGTGGCGCTCGGACAGCGTGGTCAGGGCACGCGTCACGAGGCGCCCACCGGCACTCCAGGATACGATGTTGATCTTTTTCGCATCGCTGTGCCGGGCCAGCATCTCCAGCAGATCGGTCAGTGATTCGGCGGAGCGGTAGGCGCGGGCAACGTCCCTGCCGGTGCCGTAGGCCAGGATGTTCTGGCGGCTGGGCCAGGCGAACGCCATTGCGGTCATGTCGCGGCGCATGAAGTGATCCATCTCAGCGGCGAATGCCGTGGCGTTGTAGAAGTCGACCTTGGCGCCGTGCACATAGATCAGCAGCTCATCGTCGTATGCCTTGGCGATCGAATTGTTGAGCATGGAGAAAAAAACGCTCAGGGCCTCCGGGTCCGGCGTTTCCCCGATCCGCCAACGGCCGGTTTCGACAATGCCGGCGATGGACAGCGGTATTTCGTCTTCGGCTCGATCGGCAACCGACGACAGCTCACGCAGATCTTCCCACTCGAGGTCCTCGGTGCCGAAGCCGATCAAGGCAGCCCCGAGGCGCACCATCTCACCCTTTCGATTGTCGTACTCGATCCGCTGCCAGCCCTGGCTGCGTTCACGGGTGGTCGCGTAGTAAACCATGCGCGGCGCCCAGCGCTCGCCCACCGGAACCGCATCCAGCGGGCCAATACCCAGCTCGGTGTAGACCACCGGCGTGGGCATCAACGACACGTTGGGGCTGGTGCCGCACCCGGTCATCAGAAACAGGGTCAGCAGCAATGAAAACCAGACACGAAGTTGCCGCATTGCGATCAATCTCCCTGAAGTCGTGCTCATCATGCATTCACCAGCGCCGATTCGTCAATTACGGGACACGCCAGGAGCGCGGGCGCCATCAGCCGCTTCCAGGGCAGGAAGCACTTCCTGATCGGCGATCATTCGGTAGGCAATATAATATTTGAAGATGTTTGAGACGTACTGCACCGTTTCCCGGCCGATCTTTTCGGCGACGACTCGCTCGACGTTGTTGAACCATCGGTTGGGGTCGAGACCGCGCTCGCCGGCCACTTTTCGCAGGCTGCGAATCCGGCCCGGCCCGCCGTTGTATGCGGCGAACGCGAACAGCAGGCGATTGGTCGAGTCTATTTCGGGCGCGCTGAAGAAATTGTCGATCAGGTAGCGAACATATTTGGCGCCGGCAAACACATTGCTTTCGAGGTCGGTAACGTCGTCGATCCCCATGTCGGCGGCGGTTGCCGGCAACAGTTGCATCACACCTATCGCTCCGGCCGGGCTGACGACGCTGTGATCCAGGCGCGATTCCTGATAGCCCTGGGCCGCGATCATCAGCCAGTCGAGTTCGTTCGCGCCGGCATATTTCCGGAACAGCTGCGAAAGGTCGAAAAAGCGCCGGCGCGCTGCGCTTTCGGTCGCACCCGTGACGAAACGGGTATTGCGGTAATACCGGTCGAACAGGATGTTGCCCAGTAGCGTACCCTTGCGCACGGTGTCGAGATGCTCGTTGAGCAACTGCCTGAATTCATCGGCATCCCGGCGAACGGCAAATGCGATCTCGTTGCCCTCGCTCAGTGCGACGTCGTCATAGATCCGGATCCGGGGCAGCACCTGCGTCCAGAAACGCGCAATGTAGTTGTCCGCGATGGTGTAGTCAACGAGACCTGCATTGACCATTTCCAGAATGTCTTCGGTCTCGAAATGATCGGGCGCCGGTTCGACCTTGACGTGCGGCATACCGCTTGATTCGAGCTTCCGGTTGAGAGCTTCCAAGTGCTCGAAGTAACTGCTTTGCGGATTCACCAGGACGGTTTTCCCGCTCAGATCGAAAAGCCGGTCCGGCGAGAGCGATTCCGAGTGGCCCACGACCACTTCCCTGACGTTGCGGCCCAGTGGACGGGTGAAGGCCAGCTTTTTCTGTCTTTGCGACGTGATCGTCAGGTTCGCCGCCGCAACATCGCCGCGGCCGGCGATCAGGGCCGGCAGCAGCTGGTCGCGCGTCGTGGGCAGGAACACTACGCTCACCCTCATCCCATTGCGCGACGTACCCTTGTTCAGCACATCTTCGAACTCGTGCATGATCTCGTAGACGATGCCGCGCTGGTCCGGACCATCCAGAAAGTAAAGGGTCTGGCTATATGGCACCAGTACCCGGACAACACGCCTTTCGATCATGCCCGCAAGGTCGCCTGTCCAGGACGCAGTCAATTCCAGATCGGTTCGATGCTCCTGGGCGGGAGACAGCGTGCAGGCCAGCAACAGGGCGGCGGTCATGCATGCCAGACCGACCGCCCGCATAGCGCCGA
The DNA here is from genome assembly GCA_035311685.1 of Wenzhouxiangellaceae bacterium. Lineage (GTDB taxonomy): Bacteria > Pseudomonadota > Gammaproteobacteria > Xanthomonadales > Wenzhouxiangellaceae. The sequence goes on along the minus strand of DATGCS010000367.1, from coordinate 98 downwards.
GCTTCCGGTCGACCGGCACCCCACAAGCCGCCGCTTCGCATTGCATCGCCGGTGTTGTAGTCTGAACAGAAGAATTCAGCATTTCACATCATGCCCCA
>DATGCS010000366.1:0-3672 GCA_035311685.1 Wenzhouxiangellaceae bacterium | reverse complement strand
CCGGCGCCGTCCGGCGTCGGACAGAACTTGGTCATACGGACCTGCGCGAGCAGCTCGGGCTCGACTTGCACGCCGAATTCGGCGAGCACCTGTTGCACCTGGTCCGGATCGGCCCGGAGCCGGCCCGCCGAAGCGGCCAGCACCTGCGGCCCGTCGTGCTGCCAGTGCCAGGAGATGTGCTCTTGCAGATCGCCCATGGACGTCTTGCCGGGCAGCATGATGAACGTGGTGACGGCAACCGCCAATGCCAGCACTGCGGCCAGCGCGACAAGCTGCGGCCAGCGCGAGTTCTTCGATTCGTTTTCAAACGACTGGCGCAAAATGATGCTGTCGGCCAGCCCATCCGGAACCGGTACGTTCAGCGCGCCATGCAATAGCGCTTCGAAGCGTTCGGATTCGGCTGCGGCCGCGGCGAAATCGCCGCCTGCGGCGCGCGCATCTCGCATTTCCTCGCTGCGGTCGCGCGGATCGGTCATCAGCCGTCTATTGAATTCAAGCAAGTTCATGAATGTTTCCCCCGCGATCCGACGGCTGCAGTTTTTCCTTGAGTTTTTCGCGCGCCCGGAATACCCGGGTCATGACCGCGCTTTCGGTCAGTTCGAGCTGGGCCGCGATCTCGGCGATCGACAATCCCATCACGGTCTGCAGTATCAGCGGTTCGCTGTATTTCCTCTCCAGTTCTAGCATCGCCTTGCGCAACAGATCGCGCTCGGTCCGGTCTTCCGGTGTCTGCTCCGATTCCTCGGCCACCACCACGTTGTCGATGTCGGTGATCGGCGGCACCTTGCGTTCGAAGGTGCGGGCGAACTCGCGCCGCAGGATGGTGATCAGCCAGCTCTTGGCCGCTCCCGCATCCTTCAGGCTGTCCAGCCCTTTCCAGGCCCGCATGAACGTTTCCTGGACCAGATCGTTGGCCAGCGCGTGATCGCCGCACAACCAGACCCCGAAGCGGAAGAGATCGTCGGAATATTGCCGCGCCAGCGCGTCGAAGCGCCTTTTCCGTTCCGCATCATTCATGACCGGCGAGTCCCGCTTTTCATTGCATCATTTTCCGTATTTGCAGAGCGCCCCGGAATGCACCCCGGGGCGCTCATTCAGGCTGATAGACCTTGCCGCCGGCGCGACGGAACTCCTCGGCCTTTTCCTCCATACCGGAATCGATCGCAGACGCAGGGTCGAGCCCGCGCTCGCGGGCATAGTCGCGCACGTCCTGGGTAATCTTCATCGAGCAGAATTTCGGTCCGCACATCGAGCAGAAGTGCGCCACCTTGTGCGCGTCCTTGGGCATGGTCTGGTCGTGGTATTCGCGGGCACGGGCCGGGTCAAGACCCAGGTTGAACTGGTCTTCCCAGCGAAACTCGAAGCGCGCCTTGGACAGCGCATTGTCGCGCACCTGCGCCCCGGGATGCCCCTTGGCCAGGTCGGCCGCGTGCGCCGCAATGCGGTAGGTCACCAGGCCTTCGCGCACATCGTGCTTGTCGGGCAGGCCAAGGTGTTCCTTGGGCGTCACATAACAAAGCATGGCCGTGCCGTACCAGCCGATCTGGGCGGCACCGATGCCGGAGGTGATGTGATCGTAGCCCGGCGCGATGTCGGTCACCAGCGGGCCCAGCGTGTAGAACGGCGCTTCGTGACAGTCGGCCAGTTCCTTGTCCATGTTTTCCTTGATCATCTGCATGGGCACATGTCCCGGCCCTTCGATCATCACCTGGCAATCGTGCTTCCACGCCTTTTTGGTCAACTCGCCCAGCGTTTCGAGCTCGGCGAACTGGGCGGCGTCGTTGGCGTCGGCGATCGAGCCCGGGCGCAGACCGTCGCCCAGCGAGAAGGACACGTCGTAGGCGGCCATGATTTCGCAGATCTCGTCGAAGCGGTCGTACAGGAAACTTTCTCTGTGGTGCGCAAGACACCACTTGGCCATGATGGAGCCGCCGCGAGACACGATGCCGGTCACCCGGCGGGCGGTCAGCGGCACGTGCGCCAGGCGCACCCCGGCATGGATCGTGAAATAGTCCACGCCCTGCTCGGCCTGCTCGATCAAGGTATCCCTGAACAGCTCCCAGGTGAGTTCTTCGGGCCCGCCGCCAACCTTTTCCAGCGCCTGGTAGATGGGTACCGTGCCGATCGGCACCGGCGAGTTGCGCACGATCCACTCGCGGGTTTCGTGGATATCCTTGCCGGTCGACAGATCCATGACGGTATCGCCGCCGAACTTCAGCGACCAGACCAGCTTCTCGACCTCGTCGGTGATCGACGAGCGCACCGCCGAATTGCCGATGTTGGCATTGACCTTGACCCGGAAATTCCGTCCGATGATCATCGGCTCCGATTCGGGATGGTTGATGTTGGCCGGCAGGATGGCCCGTCCGGCCGCAATCTCGTCGCGCACGAATTCGGGGGTCACGATTTCCGGCAGGCGCGCGCCGTGGGAATGACCGGCATGCCTGCGCAGCAAACCGGCGGCCTCGTAAGCTTCGCGCATTTCATCCAGGCGGGCATTCTCGCGGATAGCGACGTATTCCATTTCCGGCGTGATCTCGCCGCACCTGGCGTAATGAAGCTGGGTCACGCTTGCGCCGTTGCGGGCCCGCCGCGGCGCGCGGCGCCGGGGAAACCGCGCCTCACCCGAATCGCTTTCAGCGCGCTGTCTCGCGTATTCGGAACTCAGGCCGGAAAGCTGCTCGGTATCGCCCCGCGCCTCGATCCACCCCGCGCGCACGGCCGGAAGGCCATCGGACGGATCGGGCACGTTCTCGCGATCCATGAAAGCCGCGGCGGTCTCGTATACATAGACCGGTGGATTGGGCTGCATGCCGAAGGTGGCCGGCGTGTCGTGCTGGCGGATTTCGCGCATCCACACGCGCAGATCCGGACGACTGCCGGCCACCTGGACAAGGCGTGAGCCGGTGGGCAACTGGAGCAGCTCGTCGTCGAGACGACGGGCCATTTCGACCGAGGTTTTGGACATGCGCAGACTCGTTTCTGGAATTTGGATGCAAAATGTTAGCAGACCGCAGAGGTCGGTCCCGGATCATCGCTGCACGAACCTGCAACTGTCTCCGGGAATCGCGATTGCGTCGCCCGATAATGCATGACCACCGGCACCTTCGCAATCACGGCATCACCGGTACAATAGATGCCATCGATGGAAAGTCCGACCAGGAGCATTCCGGTGAACCTCGAACAAGCCAGAACCAACATGATCGACCAGCAGATCCGCAGCTGGGAAGTCCTGGACAGCCGCGCGCTGGATGTATTGCGCGAAATCCCGCGTGAGGAATTCGTCCCGACGCGGCACCGCAAGATCGCTTTTTCCGATTTCAGAATTCCGCTGGGGCATGGCCAGATCATGATGAAACCGATTGAACAGGGTCGTGTCCTGCAAGGCATGGGGCTGATGGAAGGCGAAAAGGTGCTGGAAATCGGCACCGGATCAGGCTTTCTTACAGCATGCCTGGCGAAGATGACCGGCAATGTGACCAGCATCGAAATCATCGACGAGATCGCTCAACAGGCAAAAGCCAACCTGGAGGCCCGCGACACCGAGGGGGTACAACTCAAGATCGGCGACGTGCTGGAAGCTGGATTCGACGACAACGAATTCGATGCCATCGTCGTGACCGCGTCGGCCGCCAGCATCCCAGACCAGTTTGTGCGCTGGCTGCGCCCGGG
>DATGCS010000365.1:0-4287 GCA_035311685.1 Wenzhouxiangellaceae bacterium | reverse complement strand
GATCGAATACGGGTACTGGACGTTGTAGTTCATCGGGAAATCGACGCCGTGGTATGGCGAGGCGATCGGCACGATGGTGGTCAGATTGTCGGGAAAATAGCGCGCCGTCACCCACTGGTTGTAGCCGCCGTAGGAGCCGCCGCGCATGCCCACCTTGCCGTCGGACCAGGATTGCCCGGCGACCCACTGGACCACGTCGCGACCGTCCTGTCCGTCTTCCAGGTCCAGCGGGCGAAATTCACCCTCGCTGTTGCCCCGCCCGCGCGTATCTACGACCAGAAAGGCAAAGCCGTGGCGCGCGAAGTACTGCGCGTCCGGATGATAGCGGTCGCTGATATACGGCGTGATCGTCACGATGGTGGAAAGCGGCTCACGCTCACCGGCAGCCCAGCCCTTGGGCCGGTACAGCGTGCCGTTCAACAGCGTACCGTCGGACATCGGAATCTCGACGCCCCAGGTGAAATCGACATCTATCGGCTGGCGACCGATATCCTCGACCGAATCGGCGGCCAGGCAAGCGCCTCCGAGGACTGCGAAAAGAATGGAAAAAAAGGCGCGCGACTTCATGGCGGAATCTCTCGGCATCAGCCCCGAGAATAGCAACAAGCGACCCCACAAAGGGCTCCTGCGGCAGGCACCTGGCACGCCGGGCCCAATTACCGGGACCCGGCGCCGAATTTGCGATTCAGCGCGAAGAAGCCGTCAGGTCGATTCGTCCGGCGTGCGTCACCAGGATGTTGCGCGAAAAGCCGACCGGGTCCAGCTTGGCGGTGAACTCGTAATCGAATGTCTGGCGCGGGCTTCGCATCAGACTGTTCAGCATCCGGATACCACCCAGGACGTTCACCGCCGCGTTGAGCGTGACCGCGCCCTGCCCATAGCCCTCGATGACCGGCATGTCGTTGCTCACCCCGTCGAGAAGCGGCTGACCATCCAGACGAATCGAGTAGGCGATACCCTGCAGCCTGAGGGGCTCCGGATTCGGATTCAGTATCACCAGCCCGATTTCGAAGGCCGGGAGGCCGGGGGCCTGGGCGGGTACCGTCCGAAACGACTGCACGCTGACGGTCGGCGGTTCGCGTCCCGCGCCGAAACCCGCGCAGCCTGAAACCGAAAGGACCAGGCCGACCATCAGTACGAACCTCAGCGTGGTCATCGGGATTCGAGCAGGCCTTGTTGCAGGATTCGACTTCATATCTTGCTCCACGTATCCGTTCCATGAATTTCCGGTCAGTATAGGCGAGCTGGGGATGTCGCTCCCGTTCACGGCGCGTCCCAGGCCGGCCCGCCGGATGCGCGAGTGAGGTCGACAGATCACGCGTCAACCGAACCGCCGCGCAAGCGTTATTCTTTATCGAGTATCACTGGAGCAAGGCCCTGGATACGGCCTCGATCGAACTGGACGCCGCCGCGACGCCCGATGTCGCCGAGACCCTGGACGAGTTTCTCGCCGCGGTGCAGGCGCGAGCGCTGACAATGGCGCGCTACGCCACCGGGTCGACCGATGAGGCCCTCGACCTGGTTCAGGATGCCATGTGCGCTTTCGTCAGGCGCTACCGGGATCATCCGGCCGACCAGCGCAGGCCGATCTTCTATCGCTGCCTGAACAACCGGATACTGGACTGGCATCGCAAGCGCACTCGCCGAGGCCGCTGGATGCGCGCGCTGTGGCCGACCGAGGACGAGCGGGCCGACGGTCCCGATCCGGCCGCCGAAGCGCCGGTCACCGAGCGGCCCGATCGCGCGCTGGCCGACGGCGAGTTTGCCCGCGCGCTGGATGAAAGTCTTGCAAGACTGCCGTTGCGCCAGCGCCAGGTCTTTCTGCTGCGCGCCTGGGAAGGTCTCGACACGGCGCAGACCGGGAAGGCTCTGGGCATCAGCGGCGGCAGCGTCAAGACGCATTATTTTCGTGCACTGGGCGCGCTCAGAAGCGCGCTGGAGAACTTCGATGACTGACCACGAGCAAAATGGCACGAAGCCGAAGGAATCGCTCGAAGCGCGGATCGCATCCACGCTGGAAGCGAACTGCTCGGCGCTGGACCCGCAGGTAAGCCGACGGCTTGATCGTATCCGTGGCCAGGCCCTCGATTGCGTACCGCCCTATACGGCCCGACGGCGATTCTCCGGCCCGCGCTGGACGTCCGTGGCTGCCGGCGCCGTCGCGGCCGCCGTCGCGCTTGCGCTGGTTGTCGTCCTGATTGACCAGGCGCCCGAGGCCGAATCGCCGCCGATCACCGCCGATCTCGATCTGCTGACCGACCCGCGTTTCGAACTGTTCGTCGAGGACCCGGAGTTCGTCGCCTGGATTGCCGAGACCAAACCCGAAGATTCGCCGGCGGAGAATTCAGGATGAAGCCGAGTACCCTCGTGTTCCTGGCGCTGCTTCCGATCTGCGTCGGCGCCCATGCGCAGGAATGGAAAGAGCTCGATGAAACCGAGCAGGCCGTGCTTGCGCCGTGGCGTTCGCAGTGGGCCGAACTCGATGGCCCGCAGCGCGACCGCCTGCTCGAGGGGGCCGAGCGCTGGCAGAACATGACGCCGGACGAGCAACGGCAGGTGCGCCAGCGTCTCAAGGCCTGGGAAGCGATGACGCCCGAAGAGCGCGAGCGCGTGCGCGGCCGGATGCAGCGCTGGGAAGCCATGCCCGAAGACCGACGCGAACAGCTGCGGCAGGGGCTGGAACGCCTGCGCGCGCTGCCGCCGGAGCAGCGCGAACTCATGAGAAAGCGCTGGCAGGGCATGAGCCCGGCCGAGCGGCGCGCGTTCGCCGAAGGCGTGCAGGCGGCGCAGGGCGCTCGGAACGCCCGCAACCTGCGCTGGCTGCGCCTGCTCGAACCCGCGCAGCGCCGGCAGCTTCGCCCGATGGTCGAATCCCTGCAGGCAGACCAGCGACAAGCCCTGCGCGAACGCATGCAGTCGCTGGACGACGCCGGTAAAGCCGACCTGGCGCGCGCGCTGCTCAAGGCCGACCCCGAGAACCGTGCGGCGCTGATCACGGGCGATCCGAACGGTCCCGGGCCTCGCTGACTGCTGTTTCGTCGTTTCGTCAACCGATACTGCCCCGCCTCGTTATTGAATGCGACGGTGCCGCGATCGGCCCGTAGAAGCAGCACTTCAATAATCCAGACGAGGAGTACCGACATGCAAGCCAGGACATCGACCTTTTCCTTTGCAATTCTTTTCGCCCTTGCGCTGGGCGCGACCACCGCTTCGGCGGACCTGGCCATCGAGCGCGACGTCTCTATCACCGATAGCGCCGGCGGCTCGCTGGTGATGTTGTCGGCAGGCAGCCGAGACGACCTCGGCGGCGAAAGCACGACCACCGCGACGTTCGTCGATTTCCAGGCCGCATCCGATCGACGGCGAATCAACGGCGAAGTCATCCGCGAGCGGATCAGCACCGCCGAGCAGGTCGAAACGACCTACAACGGTGTGCTTGAAATCTTCACATCCGCCACAGAAGACAGCGCCGAGCGCATGGACACGCTGGTCTTCGAGAACCTGGTCGTGTTGCGCGAAGGCGAAGGCCCCGGGCTTTCCGGCCAGGTGATCTTCAACGGTGAAGTCCGCCAGGCCGCCGACCTGCCTCGACCCGCCCTTCGAATGCTTGCACGCGCGCTGAGGTTCTTTCACTTTGCCTGACACGCAATAACCTGGATCAGCCATCAGGCGGGGCGCCGGTCGGGGCCCCGCTTTTTTTTCGTACGGCTTCCCTCGCTTTCGTTCTCGCCGCCGTGCTCCAATGACTTCTGGCGCATGCGCCAGTGATGATTGTCGCGTTAAGGTCCGTACCCTGATTTCCCCTAGCGGAGCATGAACATGAACCTCGCCACACGATGGACTGCAATGCTGTTTGCAGGTTTTCTTGCCCTGCCGGCAACGGCAGTGCGCGCAGAGTCAGTCGCCTACCTGGACGAACTGCCGCCACTGCTTGATCGCGACGTATTCTTCGGCGACCCGGAGATCACGGCCAGCCAGGTATCGCCCGACGGCAAGTACATGACGTTCCAGCGGCCCTACAAGGACGTCATGAACGTCTGGATCAAGCCGCTGGACGCACCCTTCGACGACGCCCGCCCGCTGACCACCGGCGAACGTCCGGTGCCCGGGCATTTCTGGAGCATGGATTCGAAGTACGTGCTCTACGTCCAGGACAAGGGCGGCAACGAGAATTTCCACATTTATGCGGTCAATCCCTCTGAGGAAGCGGAGGAAGCCACCGGCGTTCCACCGGCGCGCGACCTGACACCGATGGAAGGCGTGCGCGCACAAATCTATTCGCTGCCC
>DATGCS010000364.1:0-5259 GCA_035311685.1 Wenzhouxiangellaceae bacterium | reverse complement strand
ACTGCCGTCGATCAGGCGGGCGCTGATCCGCAGCTTGTTACCGGCGCGTCGCACGCTGCCCTCCAGAAGCGTTTCAACGCCCAGACTCGAAGCGACCTGCCGGGCGTCGGCATTGCCGTCGCGGAAAGAAAACGACGACGTTCGCGCGCTGAGCTGGATGCCGGAAATCCGCGCCAGCCTGTCCATGATGGCCTCGGCGACGCCGTCGCCGAAGTACCGGCTGTTCTGGTCGGCGCTGAGATCCGTGAACGGCAGGACCGCGATGCTGGTGCCGATGCGCGTCTCCACCGGTGACGGCCTGAGCAATACGAACGCAAGGATCAGCACGAGCGCGGCAATGATGAGGTAATCCACCCAGCGTCCCCCAATGGGGGTGATCGCGGCAACGTCCGTAGAAACGTCCGGCGCCGTGGCCGCGGTCCTGCGCACGCCTTCCGGCGTAAGGTCGTAGATCCACGCCAGGACAGCGGTGACCGGAGCGCCGACAACGCTGGCGCTGAGCAGTGCAGTCATGACCCAGTCTGGCGCCATGAGCGCTGGAAGCACGATGTCGGCCACCTGCAGAATGGCCCAGACCGTGACCGCGTAAGCGCCAAGAACGCGTATGACGTGGCGTCGCTTCAATTCGTCAATGGTCTTGTCCAGTCTGGATCTGCGGTCCGGCATAGCCTCTCTCGATAATCCCCCGGAATGCCCAGATGACAATTTCTCGGCAGCACCCTCTGAATGCTCGCGTATTCTATCCGAACGAGTATACCTGCACCTGTGAAAACGTGAAGGGGGTCACATCCAGATCAGGTCAGCGCGCAAGTGACTGGAACGCCACCACGCGTGCACCGTCCTCGATCTCGTTGTCCGGGTGTGCGATCACCGCTTGTCCCGCTTCGAGTCCCGAAAGAATCCGTGTATGGCGCTCGCCGCGCCGACCCGCCTCCACCGCCTGGATTCGCGCGCGTCCGTCCCGTACGACGAACACCGCGGCGCTGTCGCCGGCCTGGAAAACGGCGCCGTTCGGCACATTGAGCGCCGCCGGCGCACGCCAGAGAATGAATCTGGCTTCCAGCCGATAGCCGTGCCCAAGTGCCGACCACTGCGTTCGTGGCGAGGTGATGTCGATGATGACCTGGGTGCGCTGCTCCTCCACGCCCAGCGCCGAGACCTTGGTGAAGGCGCTTGGCTCGATTCGCCGGACTTCGCCGAACAATGTGTTGTCGCCGCCCCAGCGCTCGAGTTCCACAGGCATGCCCGGCGTCACGCGGACGGCGTCGTCGGTCAGAACTTCGGCGACGATTTCCAGCGACGCGGGATCGCCGATACGCAGCAGGGGCTCGCCCGGCTGGACAACGCCGGCGCTTTCGTGCAGGACGGCCAGGATCCTGCCGGCGATCGGAGACTCGATCGTGAAGCTGTCCACTGGTCCAGTGCTGCCGGTACCCTGGAGCAGTGCGGCGCGGGCGTAGCGCAGTCCTTGTCGCGCTACGTCGACGTTGGATTCTGCCGATCGCAGATCGGCCACGGCCTGGTTGCGCTCGGCCCGGGTTCTATCGAGCTGGCTTTCGGAGATCGTGCCTCTTTCGAACAGCGGCTCAAGCCTCTCCAGCTCGCGCTCGGCGAGCCGGGCGCGGGATCGCGCCGATTCAAGGGCGGCTTCGGCCGCCGACACGGCGGCCGAAGCCCTCGCCACCTCGGCTTCGGCCGCTTCCCGGGCACGTGGGTCGAGCACCGATGTGGGTAGCGGCTGCAGTTTGAGCAATAGCTGACCCGCCGTCACGAGATCGCCGGCTTCCCATTCCAGCCTGGGCGCGAAGCCGGCGATCGGGGCCGATATCTCGAACTGATCCTGCACGCGTGTGCGCGCGAGCTCGCGAATCGAAACCGTGACCGGGCCGATGTTGGCCTGCACGATGTCCACTGGAACAGGCTGCGGGCGGAAGCTCCAGACCAGCAGACCAACTGCCGCGGCGGCGGCGACCGAGCTTGCAATCATCCGTGTCGAGGGCATTTTCACTCCCGCGTCTTGAGTACTGCGACCAAATCGAGCCGGTAAAGCCGGTGCCCGATGGCCAGCATGGAAATCAACATTGCCGCCAGCACTACCGCGGCGGCAAAGGCATAACTGTCGGAATGGATGACCGCCGGAACCCGGTAGAACTCCGAAGCCATTGCGCGACTGATAAGGCCGCAGAAGCCGTATCCCAGCCAGAGTCCGATCGGGATCGCGAGCGCGGTCAAAAGCGCCAGCTCGCCGAGAAGCACCCAGGCGACTTCGCGGCGGCGAAAGCCGAGCACGCGCAGCGACGCCAGCTCGCGCGCGCGCTCCGATAGCGCGAGGCGTGCAGTGTTGTAGATTACGCCGAATGCGACTACACCGGCGAGCAGCGTGTTGACCAGCGAAAAGATCTTGATGTTTTCGCCCATGGTTCGGTTGAAGCTGGTGACGGCATTTTCCAGCAGACTGCTTGTGGCGACCCGCGGCCGGCGCTGAAGCTGGTCGAGGAGCAGGCGGCGATCCTTTGAATCCGACGTCAGGTAGACGCCGGAGATGCGTTCCGATTCCTGCAGCAGGCCGTTCAGGGCCTCCAGTTGCATGTAGGCGGCAGCGCCGACGAATTCACGCACGATGCCGGCCAGCGGAATCTCGATACGCGGCCGTTTTCCCTCGAGGAACTCGACCGTGACCGACTGGCCCACGTCGATTTCGAGTTGCTCGGCCAGCCAGTCGGTCAGCAGCAGTCCCGACTCGGGCAGCTGGATCGGCTCAAGGTTCCGGTCCAGCGTCCGGTGCAGTATGGCATCGGCGGTAAAGGCCTGCACGGCGCTCCTGTGGCTGCGATGGCCGTGAAAGAGTTTCACCGCAACGGCGCGGAACGGTTCGGCCTGAATCACGCCGGGAAGCGCACGAATCTCGTTCAACGCTTCGCGTCCGGTTGCTTCGGTAAAGGTGACGGTTACGTCCTCGCGTGCGGCAAATCCGAATTGGACGTCGAGCATGAAGCCGATCGTATCCTGCTGGAAGCGGCCGGTCACCAGGATGGCCACGGCCAGCGCGATGCCGGTCACTGCGAGAAGTGCTTTGATCGGCCGGCGTTCCAGGCTGCGAACGATCATTCGGCTCGGCTGATCCAGGTGGCGGAAAAGCGGAATGCGCTCGACCAGGCTGCGCCGGAAGCCGTGTGGCTGTTCGGGACGCATCGCTTCGGCCGGTGCCGCACGGAAAGCTTCCCAGAGGGCGCGCCAGGTGCCGGCGAGGGCTGCGCCGGCGGTGACCAGCACGGCGCTGGCGATTATCGGCGGTCCGACGCGAAAGAACAGCTCGGGAAAGCGGAAGAACTCGCGATAGATATTGGCCAGCCCATGGCCCATCCAGCCGCCCAGTGCGATGCCCGGAACAAGGCCCAGCAGCACGATCAGCAGCACCAACCCGGAAAAGTGTGCGGCAATCGCGCGGTTGCGATAACCGAAGGCCTTGAGGATCGCGATCTGGTCGCGCTGCATGCGCACCATGCGGTGGATCACGATGTTGAGCAGGAAGGCGGCCACGCCGAGAAAGATCAGTGGAACGATCCGCGCCATGGCTTTGAGCTGCTCCATTTCCTCGCGCAGGTAGGCGTGAGAGGTCTGGTCCTCTCGAAGCACCGCGCCGGTGCCGCCCCAGCGGTCCAGAATCGTATCCAGCGCATCCATGGCCGTTGCCGCGTCGGCGTTGCGTTCAAGCTGCAGCACGACGTCGTTGAAGGCGCCCTCCATGCCGGCGGCTTGCGCCAGCGGGCGTTGCAGCATCCAGATCGGCGCATACCGGCTGTGATCCGGAAAAAGCGATCCGGGCCGAATCTGGTAGACGAATTCCGGCGACACCCCGATGCCGCTGATCAGCAGTCGACTCGACTGGCCGCGGATGATCGCGTCTATATCGTCCCCGACGGCAAGTCTGTGCGCCTCGGCGAAGGCCTCCGAAATCACGACCTCCGAATCGTCGCCGGCATGCGGCAGGCGCCCTGCGGTCAGGAACAGACGATTGAGCATCGCGCCGTCTGCTTCCGGGATGGACGTCAACAGTCCCTCTACCGGCTCGTCGAAGCCGCGCACGTTCAGCGTGGCCGATGCGCGAACACGGCCTTCGGCGGTGCGTACGCCGGGGATTTCCCGGATTCGGTCGACCGTGGCGAGAGGTGCGCGCTTGAGCGGCGCAAAAACGTCGGCGAAGCGATAGTTCTGATAGAACATCCGCTGCGAATTTTCCAGCGATTCGATCGTCGACAGGGAAATGACCCAGGTCGCCACGCCGCCGGCAATCACCAACGCGATCGCGATGGCCTGGGCACGCATGTTCCAGAGGTCGCGAAACAATTTTCGGTCGAGGGCTCGCATCCCTACCAATGAAGCGTTTCGGGATCGGCCCGCCGGGGGTTCTGCGAGATCGCGTCGATCTGTCCGTCGCTGAGCCTCACGACCCGGTCGGCCATGGCGGCAATGGCTTCGTTGTGCGTGATGATGGCGGTGGTCGTGCCCAGTTTCCGGTTCGCGTGTTCCAGCGCCTTGAGTACCTTGATGCCGGTCTTCGAATCCAGCGCGCCCGTCGGCTCGTCGCACAACAGGACCGCCGGTTGCTTGGCGATGGCGCGAGCAATGGCAACGCGCTGCTGTTCGCCGCCTGAAAGCTGGCCGGGAAAGTGGTTCGCTCGCGGGCCAAGATCGACCAGCGCCAGGGCCTCGTCGGGGTCCATGGGGCTGGTCGCGATCTCGGTGACTATTGCGACATTTTCACGCGCCGTCAGACTGGGTATCAGGTTGTAGAACTGGAATACGAAGCCGACGTGCTGGCGGCGAAATTCGGTCAGGGTGGCATCGTCGGCGCCGCACAGCTCCAGGTCGTGGTACCGGACGGATCCGCTGGTTGCGCTGTCCAGACCGCCCAGAATGTTGAGGAGGGTGGATTTTCCGCTGCCCGATGCGCCGAGAAACACGACGAGTTCACCGGAGAAAAGCGCCAGGTCAATGCCTCTCAGCGCGCGGATGACGTTGTCACCGACCCGGTATTCCTTGGTGACGGCGTGCATGCGGAATATGGTGCGCTGCGCGGCGTCGGTCGGGGGTTCCTGATGCGTGATGTTCATCTTCGAAACCCGTTGGACTCCGGATATCAGATTCTGAATCGCCGAACGAGATCGTCGTAGGCGTCTATCCGGCGATCACGGAAGAACGGCCAGATGCGCCGTACGGTTTCGGAACGCTTGCAGTCGATCGTGCAAACAACCACTT
>DATGCS010000363.1:0-3590 GCA_035311685.1 Wenzhouxiangellaceae bacterium | reverse complement strand
CGCGATCAGATCGTGACGACGTTCGAAGCCTGCGGGCCCTTGGCGCCGTCGGTCACTTCGAACTCGACCTTCTGGCCTTCGGCAAGGCTCTTGAAGCCCGAACCGGTCAGCGCGCTGAAATGCACGAATACATCCTTGCCGCCGTCATCCTGCGAGATAAAACCGAAGCCCTTCGCATCGTTGAACCATTTCACTGTGCCAGTGGTAGTAGCCATTATTTCTTTACTCTTTCAATTGGTGTGTAAACCGGGTTGCCGAAATGGCGGTGCCCGATGTGCTGCTGGTGCGCCTTTGACAGCGCGTGAATTCAGGAAATGGAGGAGATTGAAGGGTAGTCTTTAGGGATTACGGTCAAAATCAACCACTGCTGTGCTCTGCAGCTGAGCGCACTATACGCTATTTTTGCGCAAATGGGGAAAATATTGACGACCTCGTCAGTATCCCGGGCGAGCGCCGAACGACCGGATTGAACCTCGCTGCAGGATTTCCGGTAGCAACGCGCTCTGCAGGTATTCAGACAGGAGTTCCTCGGGAAATTTCCGGGTTCTGGTCGTGCGAGAATCCGATCGATTATCAAAACGAGATTGACATCGATGAGCTCGACGCTTCGATTCGAAACCTGGGATGTTTTCACGAATCGCCGTTACACGGGCAATCAGCTCGCCGTGATTTTCGGTGCCGACGTGCTGTCCGACGACGCAATGCTGAGAATCACGCGCGAATTCAACTATTCGGAAAGCGTGTTCCTGCTGACCCCGAGGACCATCGACGGCATCGCCAGGCTTCGCATATTCACGCCCGGCGGCGAATTGCCGTTTGCCGGTCATCCCACGGTGGGCGCGACCGCCGCGATAGCGCGTCAGCGAAACCTTTCAGATGCGATGGTGCTGGAGCTGCCGGCGGGCCGCTTTCCGGTGCGGGTCGGTGGACATGGCGATGTCTGGCACGCTGAATTCGACAATCCCAATCTTCCGACCTTTCAAGGCGATGGCCCGGAAGCGGATCGGATCGAAGCGGCGCTGGCCCTGCCGGAAGGTAGCGTCGACGCCGGGTCGCATGCGCCCAGGCGCTGCGGCGCCGGCATCGACTTTTTCTATGCGGCAGCACCGCTGGCAGCCGTACAGGCCGCACGGCTGAATACGGCGGCGTGGGACGCGCTCGGGCTGGGCGATGCCTGCGGCGTTCTGCTGTACGCCCCCGCCGCACCGGGATCCGGTGTCGACTGGCATGTGCGCATGTTCGGGCCCCACATCGGCGTGGCAGAAGACCCGGCCACCGGTTCGGCGGCTGCCGGTTTGCCGGCCCAGCTGATGGCCGCCGGCGCGCTTTCCAACGGTAGCTACGACTGGACAGTGGAGCAGGGCGTCGAGATGGGGAGACCGTCGAGGATCACGGTGCGGTTCGAAATTCGGGAAGACCGGTTCGAATCGCTGACGATCGGCGGCGACGCGGTCGCGGTCTGTGCCGGTGAAGTCTGCTGGGAGAGCTGATCAGGCGTGCCCGCCGCTCAATTCGGCGGTGCTAATATGTCGACGCGAAAGAACGGATTCTGCGACGACATGACAGCGTTAGAAGACTACGCGCCCGGCGCGATACTGCGGGTTGCGTTCTGCAGCGAAGCCAATTTTTCCAGCTGGGCCGACCCGAGAGGCGTCGAACTCGAGATTTCCCGAATCATGTACCCGGCGCCCCGAACGCAGGCCGACGAACTCGCCGGTGGCATTTTTCACTATGGCAACCGCTATTTCCTGCAGTGCATCGAAGGTCCCCGCGAAGCCGTCGAAGCCATCTACCAGCGAAACTGTGACGATGCCAGGCACAAGAATACCGAGTTGCTGGCCGCCGCGCCGATCACCCGCCGCATGTTCCCCGGAAACACCATGAACTACGTCAGCATGCGCGGCCAGTTGCTGGAACTCCTCGGCAGACATGACATCGGGGAATTCAATCCCTACCGGATCACGCCGGAAATACTGGATGAATTCCTGCAGATGTACGCCGAGACGCACCGCTGAGGGTCAAACCGTTCGGATCGGTTGAAAATGCAAGGCAAAGTCCGACCGAATCGGTCCGGAAAAAACACAGAACTTGGACTTGTCGAGGGTATGAATGGTGGCTACGGGTGGACTTGAACCACCGACCCCAGCATTATGAATGCTGTGCTCTAACCAGCTGAGCTACGTAGCCACGGACAAGCCTGATATTTTCTTCCGTTTTCCGTTGAAAGTCAACCATGGAGCCCGTCTGACGCGGCATATTTCGATCCCGGTTCGCGTTGTGTCCGGGTTTTGCACTTCCGCTGGATTTTGAGATTTAGTAGGGTGGATAAGCGCCAGCGCATCCACCTTCCCGGACGCAATGGTGGATGCGCTGGCGCTTATCCACCCTACATAAAAAACACGACGCTGATCAGGGGTTCACTTTCCTTTGGGGCCGAGCCAGCGTTCGGCCAGCAGTCCCTCGGTCGCGATGGCGGGCGTTGTTCCGGTTACCAAATCGGAGACCAGTTCGGCCGAACCGCAGGCCTGGGTCCAGCCCATGGCACCATGGCCGCTGTTGACAAACAATCCCTCGACCGGCGTCGGGCCGAGCAGCGGCGGCCCGTCCGGGGTCATCGGGCGCAGGCCGGTCCAGGCATTGGGCGGTGAATTGCGGATTCGGTCGGCCATGGCCGGCAAAAGCTCGGCGGCGCCTTTCAGCAGCACGGCCATCCGTGCCGGATCGATCGTGGTGTCGAATCCGGCGAATTCGGCCAGCCCGGCAATCCGCAGGCGATTGGGGCCCAGGCGTGCGGTGACGAATCTTCGTTTCAGGTCGAGCAGCGGCATGACCGGCGCCGGATCGTCGGGTTCGATTTCTATCGTGGCCGAATAGCCCTTGACCGGATATATCGGCGCTTTCATCCCGAGCGGGGAGAGCAGGGCGCGCGTGTCGCAACCGGCCGCGACGATGCACGCATCGGCTTCGATGTCCCCCTGTTCTGTCGCAACGACGCGGAACCTGCCGGCTTCACGTTCGAGGCCCGTGGCGCGGGTATTGAAAAGCGTCTTCGCGCCCAACGCAGCGGCGCGCTCGCTCACAAGCCGGCTGAAGATGCGCGCGTCGCCGGACTCGTGGTTGCTGAAAAGAAGCGAACCGTGGACTTCATCGGCCACCGGCGCCAGGGCCGGTTCCAGCGACACCAGTTCGTCGCGGCCGACGGTGCGCAGTTCGATGCCGGGATCGTCGATGCGGCGCCGCAGTTCGGCGGCCTGCTCGAACTCCGCGGCGCTGTAATAGAGTTCCAGCGATCCCTCGGTGAACTGCTGGTAGTCCAGCGCGTGCCGTTCGCGCAGCGCCACCATGCACTTTTTCGCGTACATGGCCAGGCGAACGCAGTGACGCGCATTGGCGTAATAGCGCCGCGCGCTGGAGTGGCGCAGAAAATGAAAGCCCCAGTGCGCCAGGCCGGGCAGGGCCGTGGGATTTACCCGCCAGGGCCGGTCCTTGCGCAGCATTGCCGGCAGCAGTTTATAGGCGCTGCCGGGGGCGTTCCAGGGCTCGGCATGGGCCGGCGTGATGCCGCTGCCGTTGGCCTTGCTGGTGCCGTC
>DATGCS010000362.1:0-6204 GCA_035311685.1 Wenzhouxiangellaceae bacterium | reverse complement strand
CCAGATACCGGACGACGTCAGCCTGGAGACTGTTCCCGGCATCACCGCTCTCAGCGCCCCGCTGGGCCTCAAGCACGCCGGCGACGGCAGCGGACGAATCTTCATCGTCGAGCAAGGGGGCGCGGTGCGCATTATCGACAGCGAGGGCAATCTTGTAACCACGCCGTTCATCGACGTGTCGGCACGTGTCGCCGGAGGGTTCGAACAGGGGTTGCTCGATATTGCATTCCATCCACAATTCGACACCAACGGGCGCTTCTTCCTGCACTATTCAACTAGCGCGGATCAGGACTTGAACCCGCCGCCACCCTCTGGAGCGGTCGCTGGCGATACCGTCGTCGCCGAGTTCAGCGTCAGCCCGAATTCCGACATCGCAAACCAGGCCCCCGAGCAGTTCATTCTGACGGTCCGGCAGGATTTCGCCAATCACAACGGCGGCCAGATGAAATTCGGCCCCGATGGCTACCTGTATATCGGATTGGGCGACGGCGGCGATGCCAACGATCCATGCAACCGAGCACAGACACTCGATCCGGCCAATATCCAGGCCGGAAACGGCTGTCGCGGTGAAACCAGTGTTGCACTTCTTGGCAAAATGCTTCGCATCGATGTCAACACCGTCACCCCGGCCGGGGACAACAATCTTTGCGCGGCCAATGGCAATGGTTCCGCCAATTACGCAGTGCCGACTGAAAACCCTTTTTCGAATATGGCCAATCGATGCGGTGAGGTGTTGCTGTATGGACTGCGTAATCCGTGGCGCTGGAGCTTCGACCGGGTCACCAAAGATCTTTGGATCGGCGATGTCGGCCAAACCCGCTGGGAGGAGATCGATTTGTTGCAGGCACCGCTCGAGGCTGCCGAGAATCTTGGCTGGAAGCCCTGCGAAGGCAGCTTCGAGCGCGGTTCGACGACGACGCCCTGTCAGCTCTCGGGCTCGATACTGCCGGTACTGGAATACCGCCGCCAGACCCCGAACTGCTCGGTCACCGGCGGCTACCGCTACCGTGGACCCGTCGTCAGTCTCCAGGGACTTTATATCTACGGTGACTTCTGCAGCGGCAACATCTGGTTCGCCGATGACGATGGCGGTTCCGGCCCCTGGCAAACCACGCTGACCGGCTTCAACGAAGGCAACATCCGATCTTTCGGCGAGGACGAACAAGGTAACGTCTACGTGATTGCGGGGGGCGGACTTTTCCGATTCGAAGGCAATACCGAGATCATCTTCGCAGATGGGTTTGAACAATAGAAACCGGTTTAGGGTTTAGGGTTTAGGGTTTAAGGAAAACCTTGTTGCGGCTTAGATTGCTTGTCGTGTCGAGGCCTGCATTGCCGCAGAGTCTGAATCGCTTTTCCCTTAAATCTGAAACCTGAAACCTGAAACCTGAAACCTTAAACCTTAAACCTTAAACCGTTGATCCAAATCCACCCAAACCGACGACCCCGCAACGCCGAAGACCCGCACCGCCCGGACGGCGGCTATTCAACCGCCTCGAACCTGTTTTCCTTCCGATTCTTGCGCACCTTTTCCGGATTCCAGACCTGGCCGTTCATCACGATCCAGACGCCGGATGGCAGCGACTGGACGGCGCCCACGGCGCAGCCGATATTGAACACCGCATCCGAGCCGATGAAACGCGCCGGGTTGAGCGCGCCGGTCAGCACGATCACCCGGTCTTCCATGCCGGCCAGCACCTTGGCCGTCTCGACCATGGTGTCGGTGCCGTGGGTGATCAGGAAATGCTTGGCGTCGGAAGCCTCAACCGCCTTGCGGATCAGGTCGCGATCGGCGTCGTTGAGCTGAAGCGAGTCCTTGCGCAGCAACGGCTGGACCTGCCAGCGTAAGGCGACGTTCATGTCGGTAAGAATGCGCGCGATCTCAGGCTCGCCGATCTGATAGTGGGACTTTTCGTCGTAGTAGATCTTGTCGATCGTTCCACCGGTGGTGATGATCTGCAGCAGTTTCAAATCCGGGTTCCTTGTTGTATGCCGATCACGGATCGGCGAAAAAGCAGTTTCACCGCGCGTCAGTCGCCGGTCAACGACCAGCCCGTGCCGTGGGTGTCGATGGGGTCGAGCGAAAACCGGTTGCGCGCGTAATGCAGCGCTGCGACAAGCGTTTTCCGCCCGTGCGACCCATCGCCGCGTGCCAGGCTGCGGTGCGCCAGACCGGAAAGCTCGACCAGCGCGGTCGTTCGGTACAAATTCATCGCGATTGCTCGTGCGTTGGCCTCGAGCACGTCGGCCGGATGATCGAGCCAGCCAGGCACCTGTTCCAGCGCCCTGAAGGCGATTGCATGCAGCTCGCGGGTGCGCTCGTCGTCCAGCTGAGCGATCCTGGCTCTCATGGTCTCCAGCCACGGCTCGATACCGCTGGCGGCCAATGCGCGCATCAGGTCCAGCGACAGCACGTTGGTGGTGCCTTCCCAGATCGACAGCACCTGCGCGTCGCGTAGCAACTGCGGCAGGCCCGTATCCTCGATATAACCGGCGCCGCCGAAACATTCCAGGGTTTCCGATGCGCAGGCCACCGCATCGCGCGCGGTCCCAAGCTTGATCGTCGGCGTCAGGATGCGCAGCAGCGCCGAGCTGGCTTCGGCATGGTCATGCTCCACCCGGCCGAGCTCGCCGACCATCGCCAGCGTCGCACAGGCGGCCGCGGCGTAGTCGGCTTCCATTGCCGACAGGGTCTGACGATGCAGCGGCTGGTCGATCAACCGCTTGCCGAACGCGCGGCGTTTGTGCGCGTAACTCGTCGCCAGCGCGATGCCCCGGCGCATCAGCGCACAGGCGGTCACGGCGTTCCAGGTCCGGGTCAGGTTGAGCATCGGCGTGATCGCTGCCACGCCGCGATCCAGCCCCCCAACCGGCGTCGCGGGCGCCCCGTCAAGCCACAGTTCGGCGGTCGGAAGCTTGCGCGTGCCGAGCTTGTCCTTGAGGCGAAGAATCTCGATGTTCTGCAGCCTGCCGTCGGTATCGTGCGGCTCGACGTAGAACAGCGCAAGCCCGCGGGAACCGTCCGGATTGCCTTCGGGGCGGGCCAGGGTCAGCGCCATTTCCGAAGTCGCCGCCGATGTGAACCACTTGCGGCCGGTCAGGCGCCAGCGACCCTCGTCGTCTTGCTGCGCCACGGTCTCTGTGCCGCTGACATCCGAACCGCCAATGGTCTCCGTCATCCACTGGCCGGAGGTCCAGAAATTTTCACCATCTCGCGCGAGCAGGTGCGGCAAGGCGCGTTCTGCCAGTTCCCGATTGCCGGCGTCGGACAGAATGCGCGCCGCACCGTCGGTCATCGCCAGCGGGCAGCCGTAGAAATCGGTCGAAGGGATGAACAGCCATGCCCGCGCGAACTGGATGGTGCGCGCATGCTCGCCCGGCGAGGCGTCGTAGCCCGTGGCGACAAGGCCATATTCGGCGGCCCAGGCTTTGGCCTCGACCCACAACGGCGTCAGCTCGATCCGGTCGACCCGCTCGCCCCAGGGGCTCCATTGTTTCAGGCGCGGCTCGTTGAGACGGTCGGCGAGCTGCAGCCGATACCATTCTCCACCGGAACGGCGACCCAGTTCATCGAATACATCGCGCTGCTCGTCTAGCATCCTGCCAGGCAACGCGGATTCCAGCCAGGCACACAGCAGCCAGTCTTCCCGGAACTCGTTGCCGAGTTCGGGTGGAGACTGGATGAATGAAAGCGGTTGTCGGTCGGCCATGTCGGGACATTTGAAGCGTGTATGCGCGCAGTATATCGGTCGTGGCCGTCGTGCTGCTCGTCAGACAGTCGGCAAATCCAAAAGCCCGACACGAGGGACACAAAGCAGCCTTTCCTCATTGCATGCGTGCCTCGGCCAGTCGGGAAAACCGAACCGCCGGATTCGACGGGATCGATCGTTGGAGGCGTCGCCACGCGTCGAACTGCCAATGCGATCGATCCCCGTCGAATCCGGCATCTGCAATACCAGAAAGCGCGGGTCAGCTCGACCGGCTGTTGTCGCTGCCGGGCTGCGGCCGGCGTATCGCCAGCAGCGCGACGAAATACACGACGATGAGTACGATCTGCGCCAGCGCCAGCCAGCGAACCGCCGGGTCGACCCAGGCCTCGACCACCGCAAAGCAGAAGTAGCCGAGCAGAATCATGCCGCCGACCACCAGCCCGTCCCGGCCGAGGCGCATGATCCAGAATAACGGCAGCAACAACGGCACCAGCGCGAACAGCGTTCCCCCCAGGGGGCCGAGCGATTCCGAAGGCGCCAGCCAGCCGAACCACGCTATCTGCAGGCCGATCAAGGCCAGCCAGGCAATGCGGGTAACGCCCAGCCCGGGCATCACAGCTTCACCGAGGTTTCGGCCACGCGCCCGCCCAAAGCCCGCGCCAGCCATATTTCGTTTTCGTCAAGGGCACGATCGCTGCCAGGCCCGGACCAGTGGCTGGCGCCATAGGGCGTACCGCCGGCCGTGGTATGCAGCAGCGCGCGCTCGGTGTAGGGAAGGCCGACAATCAGCATGCCGTGGTGCAGCAGCGGAATCATCATCGACAGCAGCGTGGCTTCCTGGCCGCCGTGCAGGCTTGAAGTGGACGTGAATACACCGGCCGGCTTGCCGGCCAGCGTGCCGGAAAACCATTCGGTGACGGTCGATTCGAGAAAATACTTGACCGCTGCGGCCATGTTGCCGAATCGGGTCGGGCTGCCCAGGATCAGACCCGCACATTCGGCCAGGTCGGCGCGCTCGACCAGGGCAGGCCCGTCTTTGGGCAATTCGGCGGGGTCGGGATCGATGGCCGAGGTCAGCGGCGCCACGCGCCTGAGCCTTGCGGCAAAACCGCCCACGCGCTCGACGCCGCGCGAAATTTCCCGCGCCAGCGCCAGCGTGTTACCGTGAATCGAGTGGGTCAAGACCAGTATTTCGCGCATGGGTCAGGATCCCGCCACGATTTCCAGAACCGCCTCCGGCGGCCGCCCGATACGGGCCCGTTCGCCGCAGACCACTATGGGTCGCTCGATCAGTATCGGGTACTCGCTCATCAGCTGCAGCAACTCGGCGGCGTTGACGGCCTCCGGGTCCAGGCCAAATGCCTTCCACGCCGACTCGCCGGTGCGCAGAAATGCCTTCGGCTGCAATTCGAGCTTGCGCGCCAGTTGCCGAAGTTCGCTGGCGTCGGGCGGCGTTTCCAGGTATTTGACGACGTCGGGCTCCAGCCCGCGTTGTTGCAGAAGTTCCAGCGTAGCGCGGCTTTTGGAACAGCGCGGATTGTGGTAGACAGTGACTTTCATGGACGCTCCTCGACTAAACTACATCGCCAAAGGCAATTCTGAAGCAACAACGTCAATGCATTCTCAACCATCCACGTTCGGCGCCCTGCGCGACCCGCGCTGGCTACGTGCGTTCGGCTCGCACCTGTGGCAGCATTTTCGCCAGGACCGCTGCCTGGAGGCGGCCGGCGCCCTAAGCTACACCAGTTTGCTGGCCCTGGTACCGCTGATGGCGGTCATTTTGGGGGTGGTCTCCGCGTTCCCGGTATTCGACTCTGCCGTCGAACAGCTTCAGGACTTCATCTTCGCCAACTTCGTGCCGGCCGCCGGCGATGTCGTGCGGGAATACCTGGACCAGTTCATCGCACGCGCCGGACAACTGACCGGCACCGGCACGCTGTTTCTCGTCGTCGCCGCGCTGATTCTGATGTCGACCATCGAAAAGACGCTCAACCGGATCTGGCGCGTGGAGCGACTCCGCCGTCCGACCAGCCGCCTGATCGTCTATTGGGCCGTACTCACACTGGGTCCGATGCTGCTGGGCGCGAGCATCGGCCTGACCTCGTACCTGGCCGCGTTGCCGCTGCTGGCGCCGGAGTTCGTGCGCGGCACGCTGCAATGGCTGCTTCTGGTCGGCACACCTTTCGTCGTCGCGCTGCTGGCATTCACACTGATCTTCATGGTCGTGCCCAATCGCAATGTCCGCTTCCATCATGCACTGGCCGGCGCGGCGTTCTCGGCACTGGCTTTCGAGCTTTCAAAGCGCGGTTTCGTGCTATATGTCAGCAATTTCCCAACCTACGAAAAGCTCTATGGGGCGCTCGCCGCGGTGCCCATCTTCCTGGTCTGGATCTATGTCAGCTGGGTCGTCATCCTGCTTGGCGCAAGCGTTGCCGCGGCGCTGACGACATTCAACTACCGGCGCGCGGACTGGCGCTGGAATTCCCGCCATTAC
>DATGCS010000361.1:0-3486 GCA_035311685.1 Wenzhouxiangellaceae bacterium | reverse complement strand
AAGCCAGGCATGGCCCAGATCGAGATTCTCGCAATATTGACCGCCTCCATTGCCGCGGCGCATTGGCTTGGCAACAAACCGGGCGGGCGCATGGTCGGCGGGGCGCTGCTGGTGATCATCCTGGTCGCGGTGCTGGCCAATTTCGGCGTCGTGCCGCTGGCCAGCGAAAATGTACCCGTCTACAACCAGCTTCTCGGTACCGCCGCGCCGGTTTCGATCTTCCTGTTGCTGCTCAATGCACGGCTGGCATCGCTTCTAAGCGCCGGTGGCCCGATGCTGGCAATGTTCGCGTTTGCCGCGCTGGGTACCATTTGCGGCGTGCTCGCCGCCGGCTGGTTGCTGGGGGCTTCGGAATGGATGGGACAGTGGTATGGCCCGCTGTCGGGCATGTTCGCCGCAACCTACATCGGCGGCGGCGCGAACTTCAACGCGCTCGCCTTGCATTACGACTTCATGCAGAGCGGCAATCTGTATGCCGCCGCGGCGGTCGCCGATCATGTACTGACCGTGGTCTGGATCGCGGTACTGCTGGTATTCCCGCGACTGGTCGGGGTCTTGTTGCCGAAGCGCGATGCGCTGACCGACGCTGAAAGCCGGACCGAATCCGTGGGTCATACGGATGACAGGCCCGCTCTGGGCGACATGGTGATGCTGGCGGCACTCGGCCTTGTCGCCTTCGTAGTTTCGGAGCAACTGGCGGCCTGGCTGGGCGCTCTCCTCGGCATCGACGTGCCGGCAATCCTGATTCTGACGACACTGGCCCTGTTACTGGCCCAGACCGGGCCGGTGGCGCGCCTGCGCGGTGCCGAAGTGCTGGGAATGTACGGCGCGTACCTTTTCCTGGCGGCACTTGCCGCCTACTGCGAGGTGGCGGCGCTGCATGAAACCGGCCGGATCGGGCTGCTGTTGATGGCTTTCGTGGTCATACTGATCGCCGTCCACGGCACGATCATCGTGCTGGCGGCCCGTTTCATGCGCCAGTCGCCGGAGGTTGCCGCAGTAGCCTCGGCCACGACCGTCGGCGGTTCCACCGTCGTGCTGCCGTTGGTCGAGCGGTTCGGACGCAAGGACTTGTTGCTGCCGGGCATCGTGCTGGGCTCGCTCGGCAACCTGCTGGGGACTTATATCGGTTTCACGCTGGTCTACGCGCTGCAGCTTTGAGGACAATGACTGCGAGGTGGCGGGTCACGGCGGTCGTTACTGGGCGTTACTGAGGGTCGTTATTGAGGGTCGTTACTATGGGTGGTTACTGGACAGGCACCGGCTGGACGGATCGAGTCTCCATCCGCATTTGCTTACGGACAGGAGAGGTTCAATGGCTTCCTATGTTCGATTTGCGCTGCTGCGTCCGGCGGCATTGACGCTTCAGTCCGCGCTGACGCTGCAAGAATTCGGAACAGGGCGAGACGCCTGGATCGCTTGTCGTGATCGATGGACTTTTCGGGCCGGAAGCTGTGCGCAGTGACGCTGCGCAGCGCTGGAAACGCTGCGATGACCGGATGACCGCGCTTGAGCGTCCGCTGGAAAACCAGCCGTTGCATTGTCGCCGGCCTGATTCGGCGCCGGGGCGGCCGGCCTGTCGCGGGGGGTCCGAGACCATGCGATAACCACATGCAAAGCTCGATCTGTTACGGTACGAGGAATTGGGCGACAAGTGATCTTGTCGCCTTTTTTGATTTATCCATCAAGACATTCATCGAGAGGATTCAGATCCATGTTGAAATTCGGAACCATCAGTTCAAAAGCATTGATCGGCATCGCGCTGGTCGTGTCTGGGGGCGCGGCCGTGTCCCAGCAGGCGCCACAGCAAACGGCGCCGGGCGCCCAGGGCGGGGGATTGATGCAGCAGGTGCAGCAGAAACAGGCCGAACTCCAGCAGCTCAACCAGCAGCTGGCACAGATTCAGCAGGCCACCATCGAGGCGAACCCGGAGCTGGCCGATCAGCGCGACGAATTGCTGGCCAGCGTTGACGAGAAAATGGTCGAAGCCGGCCATGATCCCGATACCTCGCGCGAGAAAATCGGTGATCTTCAGGAGCAACTGGAGGGCGGCGAGCTCTCAACCGAGGAAAGCCAGACAGTAACCCAGGAGATTCGCCAGGAGCAGACCCAGCTGCAGCAGGCGCAGCGCCAGGCGATGCAGGATGAAGCCATTCAGACCGAGATTCAGAGCCTGAACGAGGGCCTGGTCGAGGCCATGCGCGAACAGAATCCGCAGACCGAGCAGTTGATCGCGCAGCTTCAGGCCGTGCAGCAGGAATACCAGGCGCTGATGCAGCGTGCCATGCAGCAGCAGGGTGCCATGCAACAGCAGAGTCCGGGCGGCGGCTGAATTCGCTTTCGGCGGGCTGGACGCACCCCGGGTGCGTCCAGTCGTCAATCCATCACAGGTATTGGCGTGTTCCGCTTTGCCGCTCTGGCAATGCGTTCGCGCAAGCCTCGCGTTGGGATTCCGCAGCGCCCGGCATCGACCGGCCAGAGCGCACTTTTCGCCGGGCGCGAGTCGCTGTAAAATCGGAGCTTGCTTGATCTGGCCTTCCAGCGCGCAATGATCAGATTTCTTTTTGTACTGACAGCCATTTTCGTGCCGCTGCCTTCGCTCCAGGCAGCAGATCTTGTCGCCGGCCCCATGCCCGGTCATTCGGCAATGCGGGCAGTGAAAATCTGGGCGCAGACCGATGCGCCCGCTTCGGTGGCCTTGCGCTACTGGCCCGACGGCAAACAACGGCTGGCACGAACGACTCAGCCTGTTGCCGCCACGCCCGCCAGCGCCTTTGCCGTCGAAATCGACGTGATCGACCTCGAGCCCGGCACCGGGTACGCGTATCGGGTCCTGATCGACGGAGAACCGGTTCCGCCGGTATATGAGCAGCGGTTTCAAACCCAGCCACTGTGGCAGTGGCGAAATGATCCGCCGGCCTTTTCATTCGCTCTGGGCTCATGTGCCTACGTCAACCAGCGCGAATACGACCGGCCCGGACAGCCCTACGGCGGCGACTATCAGGTGTTCGATGCGATCGCCGTCGAACAGCCCGATTTCATGCTCTGGCTGGGCGACAACGTCTACTACCGGGAAGCCGACTGGCATTCGGTCTCGGCCATGTACGCGCGCTACAGCCATACACGGCAGCTTCACGAGCTGCAGCGCCTGCTTTCAAGCACGCACCACTATGCGACCTGGGACGATCACGATTACGGTCCGAACGATTCGGACAGCTCGTATCGCCTGCGCGAGCAGGCGCTGAAGATATTCGGGGATTTCTGGCCCAACCCTGAATTCGACTCGACGGCCGGTGGTGTCACGCATCATTTCGAATGGCATGATGCCGCCTTTTTCATGCTGGACAATCGCTACTTTCGCCAGGCCAATGGGCGCGTCACCGGACAACGCACCGTGCTCGGTCGTGAGCAGATCGGATGGCTGCTCGATGCGTTGAAGTCCAGTTCGGCCTCGTTCAAGTTCGTCGTGATGGGCGGCCAGTTCCT
>DATGCS010000360.1:0-4675 GCA_035311685.1 Wenzhouxiangellaceae bacterium | reverse complement strand
TGCGCTGCCTTCGCGCTGGGTACGATGGTAAATCCTTGCTGCTCGAGCTCTATCAATCCGCTGGTGGCAATGGCCTCGATTTCCGGCACGATAAAGGCCGGCTTTTCCGTGAGCGCGATCTCCTTCAACGCTGACGCGTCCAGCATCGAAATGCAATAACTGCGATCAGCCACCTGCATTGCCGGTGCGTTCTCGTAGCGATCGAGCACGATCACCTCGCAACCCAGACGCTTCAACTCGATCACCACTTCCTTGCCGAGCTCGCCCCCGCCGCAGAGCATGACTTTCGTTGCGGTCTCTGAAAACGGCGTACCGATTGTTGTCATGCCGTTGTCTCGATCAGGCGCGCGGAATGCGAACCGCGGTGGCCATGATCTGGTATTCGAAATCAGCCGTTCGGCCGGCTCCTGCGCCCTGCCCCAGGTCCTCGGCAAAATGCGCCGCCTGCTCCGGGGTCAGTTCGACACGCTCTAGCATACCGGCAAGCGTGACAGTCTTGCCGGCCGAGTCGGTGGGGATGAAGAAGCTGTAATCCTGGAAGCGAACACGTGCTACCGCGTCGCCGTCGCGAGCGATGAAAAAGCAACCCTTCTTCTGGCAGACCTGCTGAATCTCGGTCTCGATGACGACCGGCTTTCCTGCCAGCTCGTCCAGCCTCGCGATGGCTTCGCCCAGCGAACGCGAATATTCGCTTTCGGGCAGCACCGAACCGAAATCTTCATACGCTTCGGTCGCGTGAACCGGCTTTGACAGCCGGACGACCGCTTCATCGGCCAGAACAACCGAGGCAAACAACGTAATGGCCAGCATTCCGGCCCAAATCAAGTTTCGCATCTTGAGGTCCTGTTCACTATCGTTATAAGGGACAAGAGCTGAGTTTAACCCGGAGGGCAATCCCGTGACGGCGCAATCTCCATGACTTGCGGATTGCTTCGATCCCGACGAAATACCGGCGCTCAGGAATCCCGGGTATCGTCCGTCTTGCCCTGCTCGACCGTGACCGGGGTGCGCATGATCACCTCGCGATGCGGGAACGGAATGTTGATATCGTTCTCCTTGAACGTATCCCACAGTGCCAGCAGCACTGTGCCGCGGATGTTCGTCAGTCCGCGCTGCGGGTCGTCGATCCAGAAGCGCAGCAGGAAGTTGATAGAGCTGTCTCCGAACTCGGTCATCCAGCAGACCGGCGGGTTGTATCTTGAGTCGACTCGGTCGACGGCGTCGGCCGCTTCCTTCGCAAGGCGTATTACTTCGTGCGGGTCCGAGCTGTACGACACACCGAAAGGCACGTCAAGTCGAACGAACTTGTTCGAGAACGACCAGTTCACGACCTGGGTCGTTATGAAATCCTCATTCGGGATCAGGTACTCGCGCCCGTCGCGGGTGACCACCGAAACGAAGCGCGCCCGAAGTTCCCGAATCCACCCGAACGTCTCGCCGAGCGTGATCGTGTCGCCGGGCTTGATCGACTGATCGAGCAGGATGATGATGCCCGAAATGAAATTCGATACGACCTTCTGCAGGCCGAAACCGATGCCGACGCCGACCGCACCGGACAGCACGGTCAATGCGGTCAGGTTGATACTGAGCAATTGCATGCCGAGGAGAACGGCGAAGACCATCAGCGAGATCCGCGTGATCTTTCCGAGCAGCACACGAAGCGAGGGTGTGAGGTCCTCGGTCTTCTGGATGCGGCTGTCGAGGATGTTACCCAGCTTCAGCGCAACCCACAGCAGAACGCCGACGGCAATCAGCGCGGTCGCGACCTGCCACAGCGAGATCTCCAGAACCGGAATCATCGCGCCATCGAGAATTGCCTGGATATCGTCGGTCACGCCGAGCAGCGCTGCCGCCACGTAAACCCAGGCAACGAATGCGAAGAGTTTCGCGATGCTCCTGTGGCGAATGATGCGCGAGACCGCTGAAATGACGAGCCAGGCCGCCGAAAGAAGCATCGTGGCGTATATCAGGTAGTTGCTCTCGGGCCAGCCGGAGATGCGGGTCGCAATGTAGGCGATCCCCAGGAAAACTGCGATAAACAGCCACTGCAGCCGACGCAGGAACGCCACTATCACGCGCAGCAGCCCACGCATTCCGTGAATACGCCGAACAGCACCCTCAATCTTCTTTTCGACGAGGCCGGACAGGAACCAGGCCGGAACCACGGCAATGGCGATGATGCCGAGCTGGAACAGGACTTCCGGCGAACTCAGGTACTGGAGCGACAGCTCGTAGAAAGCAATCCCGCGTTCGACCAGTCGATCGATAGTCTGTTCGTCCACCGCTGAGAAATCCCTTTGCGCGTCCGTCCCGAAAAACTATAACACTGCCCCGGAACGCTTCAGCGAACCGCCAAAGCAGGGCGGTTTGCTCAAAATCGAGTCCTGCCCCGGCGCCTCAATCGGACCGCGTTTCCCGAATCCGACCCCGGAGGTTTTTCCGGTTCTGCTACATCGTCAGATAGTTTCCAAATGGCTAATTTCCAAAAGGATGTCCGGTAGATCCGCAGGTAGATCCGCTAAGATTTCTCGCGCGCCTCGGGTAGCCAAAGCTCGAATCGCGCGCCACCCTGATCCGAGGGACGGGCCCGCACGCTCCCGCCAAGCGCCTGAATGAGTTGCCGCGTGACTGCCAGACCGAGACCCGTGTTCGAGCGCGTGGCGTGAAATCGCCGCCCGAGTTCCCAGACCCGCTGGTAATCTTCCTCGCGCGGCAGGCCGTCACCATCATCCTCCACGACAATCCGGACCAGCTCGTTCTGGCAAGCGACGGTCACGCCGATCCGGCCAGCGGCGAAGCGCAGGGCGTTGGAGAACAGATTCTGTACAGCGCGCCGGACCATCATGGGGTCGGCGAGCACCTGGGCCGGTTCGAGGGAACGGTCGACGGCCACCGATTGACCTGTTGCCAGGTCCTCGCAAATGCGCGCGACTAGGTCCGCGACATCCACGCGCTGGAACAGATCGTCATCGGCGTACCGATGCCCGCCGGTTTTTACGAGCTTGAATGCTTGCCCGACATTTCGCTGCAGCATATCAACCGTTTTTGCGAGCGTGGCAGAGGCCTGGATCGAGGGATGTTCGGCGAGGGACGTGACGGCGACGGACACCACCTGAAGGGGCGTGCGCAGATCGTGCATGAGCGCGGCATTGTGCTCGGCAGCACGTTGATGGGCCGCGGCAAGTTCCTGGTTGATCTCTGCGAGGTCCGTTTCTGCCTTTTCAGCCAGCCAGGTGCGCCGGGCCAGCTCGATTTCCTCGGCGACCTCGTCGGCCAGCAACTGAAGCAACTTCAGTTCATCGGGCGTCCACCGGCGCGGTTGATCGTCGATGATGCAGAAGCTTCCCAGCACGTTGCCGTTCGGATCGCACAGGGGAACGCCGGCGTATGCGGCGACATTGAGTTCCTCGATAGCGAGGTTGTCGCAGACCAGCTCGTGGCTGCGGGCGTCCTCCACAACCAGCGCACTGCGCTCGTTCACCACGTATTGGCAGAAGGAGTGACTCAGCGGCGTCTCGCGACGCTGTCTCCAGGGGGCGTCCAGACCGTTGGCGGCCGCGAAGAACTGGCGATCCTCGTCTACCAGCGAAACCAGGCTGACCGGCGCCCTGAGCGCCCGGGTTGCGATGCGGGCGTATCGGCTTAGAGTTTCGCGTTCCGGGGTGTCCAGCAGACCGGTTTCGGCCAACGAATGAAGCCGGCCGCCATCGTGGAGGTGCGCTTCGGCTGAAGGCTTTTGGGTCATGTGCGTGCGTAGTTTCAGGTGCGCGTCAATATGGGGTGCTGGTGCGGGTCTGGCCGGAGGTCTCATGCCTTTATCATCGCATGCCCCGACCAAGAGTATAAACCACCGATAGCGGGCCGGGCCAGAAGCGCCACCGGGCATCCCGTTCGGCTGCGTCAAGGGGAACGGATGGGTGTGAAGTTTCTTTTTGACCGCTTAAAAGAACACCAGGCAACGAGTTTCCAAACTTTCCCGCGGTGCCGCGCCGCTGGGCGCGCGCGGGTCCTTGCACGACGAGTGCGGCGTGAAGCGCGTGCGCCCATCGAGCGCCGAATCGTAGGTCTTGAACAGCAGCATTTCGTCGCGGTCCATTCGGGGGTAGTAGTACCAGCGTTGCGCAGGCGTGTGCAGTGCAACCTGAAGCTCGCCGGTCCGGTCCTCGCCGCGCCGTTCCACGGGCACAAGATCGCCGTCGCCGATCGTGCGCGCATCGCAGAGCACGAGAGGGTGGTCGACGACCGGCCCGCCGATGGGGCGCCATGCGTTGATGATCGCAAAACGCCGCTGCGACAGCCGCTGCGCTTCTTCCGGTGAATCGCTGAAGAAATCCGCAAGCCGCCTGGGCCCCGAGTCGTGGGTGTAATCGTTGTGGACAATGTTCGCGGGATCCCGGGCGCCGTGTTGCTGCTGTTTAGCAACCGAGGAGCTTCGCCGTGTGTGGTCGAACACTTCTACGCGCTGCGCACCGGTAACGCGCTTCACCAGGGCGACCAGTTCGGGATGGTAGGCCGACCGCAGAACCGCGTCGTCGTAAAAGTCGCTTACGGCACTCTTGTGCCGCAGCAGAGCAAAGCCTTCACGATCGAGGTCGGTCTCCGGCAACGCCTCCCTGGCGTTGTGGATGTCTACCTCGTGATTACTATAGTTGCCAAGGTGCTCGGTCTGATCCCC
>DATGCS010000359.1:0-21249 GCA_035311685.1 Wenzhouxiangellaceae bacterium | reverse complement strand
GGTCGTGACCGTCGCGGCGTTCTACCTCATGCACCGCCTGATTTCGGGCGCCGACGGCGAACGCGAACGCCTCGACCCGCCGCCGGGCATCCGCTTCGGTCCGGTGGATATAGAGCAGGATATCCAGACCAAGGAACGCCGCAAGCCCGAGCCGCCGCCGCCACCGGATACGCCACCGCCGCCCCCGGATATCCAGGTCTCCGACGTCCGGCAGACGCCGATGGAGATGCCGCGCATGGAAATGCCCAATCTCAACCTCGGTGTCGGCGCCGGTCCGCCGGTGCTCGGTAACGTCGGCATCGACCGAGGTGCGGAGGGCGACGTGGTGCCGCTGGTGAGAATCAATCCTCAGTACCCGCGTGATGCCGCCATGAACCAGATCGAAGGCTACGTCACGATCGAGTTCACGATTACCGAAACCGGTTCGGTTCGAGACCCGCAGGTCATCGATTCCAAGCCGCCCCGGGTGTTCGACCGCGAAGCCATTCGGGCCATCCTGAGATGGAAATTCAAACCGCGGGTCGTCGACGGTACGGCGGTTTCGCGCCGGGCCGTCCAGACCATCGATTTCACCTTGGACCAATGATGACCATGAACAGATTCGCATTGCTGTTGGCGCCGCTCGGTCTGTTGCTTTCCGCAGCCGGTCCGGTTGCATTGGCCCAGACCGGCAGCGAGACGCTGTCGTGCGGTGAAGAGCGCGAGGTCGAGCCGGGTCTGATGACCGAGCAGACCTACAACCGGCTCAACGAAGCGGCAGAACTGATTGGCGAGGAAGCATTCTCGGATGCCGTTTCGTTGCTGGAGAACCTGCGCGAAGCCAGGCTCTCGGATTTCGAGAAGGCGACCGTCGAGCAGTATCTCGGCTTCCTGGCCGCCCAGCGCGAGCGATATCCGGATGCGATTCGTCATTTCGGCGAGGCCGTGCGGCTCAACCAGTTGCCGAACCAGACGCACTTCGAGATGATTCTGCAGATCGCCCAGCTCTACAACGCGCTGGAACGTTATGACGAGGCGCTGGAACAGCTCGATTTCTGGTTCTGTGTTTCGACCGAAGAGGCCAAGAAAGTTGCCGAAGTATGGGTGCTCAAGGCCAGCCTGCATCTGCAGCAGGACGACTATCGCGAAGCACTTGCGGCCATGAACCAGGCGATCGAGATCGCCGAGAACGTGCCTGAATCCTGGTACCGGACCAAGCTCGGGATCCTCCTGGAACTCGAGGAATACCGTCTTGCCGTGGATGTTGCCAAGATCCTGATCGAGGTCAACCCTGATCGGAAGGAATACTGGTCGCAGCTTTCCGGCATCTACATGGAGCTCGAGGAAAGCCGCAACGCGATGGCAACGCTTCACCTGGCGTACCGCCGGGGGCTGCTGGATCGCGGCAGCGAATTCACTCAGCTCGCCGGATTGTTGCAGCAGATGGAAGCCCCCAGGCTGGCTGCCGAAGTCATGCAGGACGGCCTGGAAAAAGGTTTTGTCGAACGTACTGCCAACAACTGGGAGATGACTGCAGGTGCGTGGTACCAGGCGCGCGAGCTTGATCGCTCACTGGACGCCTACGAACAGGCCGGTCAATTGTCGGACAGCGGCAAGATCGATTTTCAGCGGGCATCCATCATGACCGCCGACGAGGATTGGGAAGGTGCGCTGTCGGCCGCGACTCGCGCACTGGAGAAAGGCGACTTGACCGATTCGCAGGAAGGCAATGCGCACCTGTTGATCGGCATGGCGAATTTCAACCTCAATAATCTTGATAGAGCCGAACAGGCCTTTAATCGTGCGGCGAACTATGGCACACTCCGATCAGCCGCGCGCGAATGGTTGAATCATATTGAGCAGACAAGACAGCGCTTAGCGAGTCGGTAGCGGCCTCCAAAATCCGATCAGGGAGTTGTAACGATGCAAAACAAAACCCAGGAAAGCTTGAATCAGGCTATCGAAGACGAAGCGGGTTCCGCCTCTGGCGCCGCTGGAAGCGCCGCTCCCGCCGATACGCCTGAGCCTGCTTCGAAAAAGAAGGCTTCCAAGAAGAAAGCCTCCAAGAAGAAAGCCTCCAAGAAGAAGGCTTCCAAGAAGAAGGCTTCCAAGAAGAAGGCTTCCAAGAAGAAGGCTTCCAAGAAGAAGGCTTCCAAGAAGAAGGCTTCCAAGAAGAAGGCTTCCAAGAAGCGTGGCAAGAAAAAAGCTTCACGCAAGTCTTCCGGTGCCTCTCCCTGGGAACGCCTGGCCCTTGCTGCGGAACATATGCGCCTCGCCGCTCTCGAGCTGGCGGATCAGGAGGCGACCCATGGACGCCAGGCGATCGACGATTTCGTTGGTGCCACGCGCGAAAAGCTTTCCAACCTTGAGTCGGTGGCTGAACGCGGAATCGCTCGACTCACCGGAAAATAGCGACGGCATGAACCCGTGACCGAGCCGATGGCCACCATCGATCGGTTTCTGGACGCCGCATGGGCTGGAGACGGTCTGGCAGAAAACACGCTGGCCGCCTACCGAAACGACCTGATCGGGTTCGCCCGTTCAGGTCTTTTTGTTTCGGACGATTCGGATACCGATTGTTTCGAACTCGATTCGACACGCCTGCCGGCCATTCTGGCGAAAAGGATCAGGGACGGCGGCAGCGTCACGACGCTGCGCCGTCAGTTCAGTGCCCTGCGTCGTTTTTGTGCTTGGCTTCGAATGCAGGGAGCGCTTTCCGCTGATCCCCTGGCTACATTGGAACCGCCGAAGCTTCCCCGGCGTTTGCCCGGTGTCCTTAGCGAAGAGCAGGTCGAGGCGCTGTTGAATGCGCCTGACACCGATACGCCGCTTGGTACGCGAGATCGTGCAATGCTCGAAGTGCTTTACGCCTCCGGCATGCGGGTGAGTGAAATGACGGCGATCGAAATGCCGGACATGAATTTCCGCCAGGGACTGGTCCGTGTGACGGGAAAGGGCGGAAAGGATCGATTGACGCCGCTGGGCGAACAGGCACTCGATTGGCTACAGCAGTGGTGTGACGGCCCGCGCCGCGACTGGCTCGGGCAGCCGCCCAGCGATGCTTTGTTCATCAGTTCGCGCGGCACTGCGCTGTCCCGCCAGGCCGTGTGGCATCGGCTCCGGAAACATGCCAGGCAGGCCGGGATCGCCTCGCCGGTCTCGCCTCACAAGCTCCGTCATTCTTTCGCAACCCACCTGCTGGATCACGGCGCCGACTTGCGAGTCGTTCAGCTCTTGCTGGGTCATGCCGACCTTGCGACCACGCAGATTTACACTCATGTAGCCAATGCCAGGATGAAATCGCTGCACGAGCAGCATCACCCTCGTGGCTGACCCGGGTGCCCGCCGTGATCCGTGCCTTCTTCGGAACTTCGTCCGATTCAGCTGTTCCAAATCAGCGTGAAGTTTCGGTCTGAAACCGGTGACGGTTGCGGCTACAATGCTGCCTGCTTCCGGCGCTGTGGCAAATCAGGTAATGGCCGAGTCCATTATTGAGCCGGCAATCGAGCAGATTTCCGGATCAATGCCCGGACCCGCTCCGGGTACACGAAGCGTAGCCGTTTGCGGACATGCGCAGCAATCGGCCTGCAACGAATGCCGTCGGTATTGTGTTGCCGTATTAATAACTGAACGGAGAGTCTATTTGTGAATCGGATATTGAAATGCATGGCAGCGGTGCTACTGCTCACACCCTTGATGGTGATCGCCGATGACTACGATCAGGTGCGCGAGCGCCTGAGTTCGCTTGTCGACACCGACACCGACATCAGCATCGCTGAATCGCCGTTGCCCGGCATTCTGCAGGTCCGGTTGGGTTCCGATATCGTCTACATGACCGACGATGGTCGTTATCTGTTGCAGGGTCGTGTGCTCGATCTCGATACCCGGCAGGACATCACCGACCAGGCCAAGAGCAAGATTCGCCAGGAACTGATCGACGGGATCGATTACGACAAGCTGATTTCCTACGGCGCCGAAGATTCCGAGTTCGAGGTCATCGTGTTCACCGACGTCGATTGCGGTTATTGCCGACGTCTCCATCAGCAGGTCGAAGAATACAATGATGCCGGCATCCGGATCAGTTACGCGGCTTTCCCGCGCGCCGGTATCGGCTCGGAGACGTTTCGCAAGATGACGTCTGTATGGTGTTCGGACGACCAGCAGGGGGCAATGGACCTGGCGAAGGGCGGCGGCACCCCGGAGCCCGAGGAATGTGAAGCTCCGGTGGTCGATCAGTACCAATTGGGACAGTCCGTCGGGGTCACGGGCACGCCGGCTCTGGTTACGCCGGGCGGAGACCTTATCCCGGGCTACGTGCCGCCAAACGATCTTCGGGTGCGCCTGGAGCAACTCGCCGCGCAAAAAACCGCCGAATAATTCGGCCCGGTTCGTGAGGGGCGATACGGTCTGCTCGCCGTCGCCCCCGGAAGCTGAAAATGCCCGCCTTGCCCGGGCTTTCAATTTCAGACCTTCGCTTTTTGTTGCCGGGCTTTCCGGTGACTGGAAAGCCGGTTGCAGCAAGCGTGCAAGATGAACAGGATGCTTCACGTTCGCCAGGTTTCGTGCGCGACCCTTGTTCCCTGTTCCTGACTCGCGTTCTTCGTGCGCAGCTTTTCGGGCCGTTATACTTGCGGCCCTGTAGCGATCGGGGTCCGGTAATCCTCATGCATTTCCTCCTTGGGCTGGAAAGCCCGCCCGAATTTCAAACCCTGCGCCTGGCCGAGACGCTTGGCGACGTCATGGGAAGACGTGTGTCGCTGTCGATTCGCGAGTTCTTTCTTCTCGACGCCGAAGAACCGGATCATCAAGCCCGTGCGCGAATGAATCGGCTGTTGCACGCCGAGCCGATGCCGCCGGACCGAGCCGACGACAACATCGTCCTGGTCGTGCCCAGGCACGGGACCCGCAGCGCCTGGTCCAGCAAGGCCGGGGATATCCTCAAGCGCTGCGGATTCGAGCGTCCAAGCCGCCTCGAGCGAGGCCTGAGAATCGAGCTCGACGGCGTGAAGGCCTCGGCGCTGGAGACTGCCGCTCGCGAAGTCCTGTACGATCGAATGACCGAAACCGTGGTCGATGCACTGGCCGACCTGCAGCACTGGTTCGACCCGCCGCCGACCGACACGCTTGCCGAAATCGAGTTGGGTTCCGATCCGACCGGCGCGCTGGCTGCGGCCAACCGGAAATACGGTCTCGCACTCAACGACGAGGAAATCGATTACCTGGCGGACGCCTATCGTCGCATCGGTCGCAACCCCACCGATGCCGAACTGATGATGTTTGCGCAGGCCAACTCGGAACACTGCCGCCACAAGATTTTCAACGCCACCTGGCAGGTCGACGGCGAGCCGCGCGGCAACAGCCTGTTCGGCATGGTCCGGAGTACCCACGCGGCGACCCCGGACGGCGTGATTACCGCTTATGACGATAACGCCGCGGTGATCGAAGGCTTCGATGCAACTCTTTTCTGTCCGGTCGGCGAGGCGTCGAGCTGGACAGAACAGCCGCGACGCCTGCATGCGCAGATCAAGGTGGAAACGCACAATCACCCCACCGCCATTTCGCCGGACCCGGGCGCGGCGACCGGCGCCGGCGGCGAAATTCGCGACGAGGCCGCCACCGGTCGCGGCGGCCGCCCGGTGGCCGGCCTGGCCGGATTTGCCGTGGGCGATTTGCGAATTCCATCCCATCCGATGCCGTGGGAGCACGCCCCGCCGCCGCCGGGCAGGATTGCCACACCGCTGGACATCATGCTGGAAGGCCCGATCGGCGCGGCCCGGTTCAACAACGAATTCGGTCGCCCCAATCTGTGCGGCTATTTCCGCACGTTCAGCCAGCAGATAGATGATCGGCTGTGGGGATATTTCAAGCCGATCATGCTGGCCGGCGGCATGGGCACGATCGCCGAAGGCCAGACCGAGAAGCATGCCCTGGAAGCCGGCTATCGCGTGATCGTGCTCGGCGGACCCTCGATGATGATCGGGCTCGGTGGGGGTGCGGCCTCGAGCCTGCATTCCGGCCAGTCGTCGGAACAGCTGGACTATGCATCGGTGCAGCGCGCCAACCCGGAAATGCAGCGGCGCGCGCAGGAGGTCATCGACCAGTGCTGGATGCTGGGCGCGGACAACCCGATCGCATCGATCCATGATGTCGGCGCCGGCGGCCTGTCGAATGCCATCCCCGAATTGTTGCACGACGGCGGGGTAGGCGGGCGCCTGCAGCTGCGTTCGATTCCGACGGCCGACCCTTCGATGTCGCCGATGGCGATCTGGTGCAACGAGTCCCAGGAACGCTACGTCCTGGCCGTTTCCGAGCGCGGCCTGGACGTGCTCGAAGCGATCTGCCGGCGCGAGCGCTGTCCGATGGCGGATCTCGGTTCGGCCACCGCGGAGCACGTGCTGCACGTCGCCGACTGCAAAGCGCCAGGCACGCCGGTCGACCTGGACCTGGACGTTTTGCTGGGCAAGACGCCCAGGCTCGAAATCCGCGCGACCCGCCTGGAAACACCCGCGCCCGACGAAGGCATCGCCGGCATCGATCTGAACGAAGCCGTCGATCGCGTGCTGCAGGTGCCGGCCGTCGGCAGCAAGCAGTTCCTGATCACCATCGGCGATCGAACCGTCGGCGGCCTGAGTGCGCGCGACCAGATGGTGGGGCCGTGGCAAGTGCCGGTGGCCGACTGCGCCGTGACCCTGACCGACTATCGAAGTTACACCGGTACCGCCATGGCGGTAGGCGAGCGTACCCCGCTTGCGGTCTGGAACGCGCCGGCTTCCGGACGCATGGCCGTTGCCGAGGCGCTGCTCAACCTCGCCGGCACGCCACTGCCCGGTCGCAACCGGATCAAGCTTTCGGCCAACTGGATGGCGGCCGCACGCGCGCCCGGGCAGGATGCTGCGCTGCGGGCGACGGTGGAAGCGGTGGCCGACGACTTCTGCCAGGCGCTGGAACTTTCGATTCCGGTCGGCAAGGATTCGCTCTCGATGCAAACGCGCTGGGAGGCCGATGGTTCGGAGCACGCGATAACTGCTCCGGTTTCACTCAACGTGACGGCGTTCGCGCCGGTGTCGGACGTGCGCGCTGGCATCACCCCCGAACTGCGGCGCGATTGCGGCGCGACCGATCTGCTGCTGCTGGCGCCGCCGGAACGGCGCATGGGCGGGTCGGCCCTGGCCATGGCATTCGGTCGCGCCCTGGGCGCGGTGCCGGACGTCGAGGAACCTCGAATGCTGGCCGCATTGTTCGATGCGGTGCAGTCGATGGTGGCCGAAAAGCGTCTGCTCGCGCTGCACGATCGCTCGGACGGCGGGCTGCTGACCACGGTACTGGAAATGGCGCTGGCCGGTCACGCCGGCGTGGCGCTTCAATTGCCGGCTGACTGCGAGCCCGTCGCCGAGCTGTTCAACGAGGAAGCAGGCCTGGTCGTGCAATGCCGGGCTGCCGAAACCGGGTCGCTGCTCGAGGCGCTGGATCGGGCCGGGTTGGCGCAGTGGACAACCCGGATCGGTCGCGTCATCGTCGGGAATCAGGCCGGTGAGGGCAGGCTGTCGGTGACGCACGCCGGCGTAACCGTGCTGGACCGCGACCTGGCCGATCTGAACCGGCTCTGGGCGGCCACCAGCTACCGGATCCAGCGGCTGCGCGACAATCCCGACTGCGCCGACGAGGAATACGCCGCACTGGCTGACTGGAACCGCCCTGGCCTGCAGCCTGTCGTCACGTTCGATCGCGCCGCGCCTGAGGTCGGTAGTCGTGCCCGGCCGAGAGTTGCCGTGTTGCG
Source organism: Wenzhouxiangellaceae bacterium (assembly GCA_035311685.1). Classification (GTDB taxonomy): domain Bacteria; phylum Pseudomonadota; class Gammaproteobacteria; order Xanthomonadales; family Wenzhouxiangellaceae. Next base: position 13,493 of record DATGCS010000359.1, on the reverse strand, counting down.
GGAACAGGGTGTCAATGGCCAGCGCGAGATGGCCATGGCTTTTCACGCCGCCGGATTCGAAGCCGTCGACGTGCACATGAGCGATCTCGAGACGGGTCGTCGGCGCCTCGACGAATTTCACGGGCTGGCCGTGTGCGGCGGGTTTTCCTTCGGCGACGTGCTGGGCGCGGGCCGCGGCTGGGCGCGCTCGATCCTGTTCAACGAAGGGATGCGCGACCGGTTCCAGCGCTTTTTCGAAGACCGCGGCAAGTTCGTGCTCGGCGTATGCAACGGCTGTCAGGTATTGTCGTCTCTGGCCGGCATCATTCCGGGAACCGGCCACTGGCCGCGCTTCGTCCACAACCGGTCGCGGCAGTTCGAGGCGCGGCTGAGTCTGGTAGAGATCGTCGAGTCGTCTTCGATAATGCTGGCCGGCATGGCCGGATCGCGCCTGCCCGTGGCGACCGCACACGGCGAGGGACGGGCCTGTTTCGGCAGCAGCGCCGATGCGCGCCAGGCGCCGGTGGCGGTTCGCTATATCGACGCCGGCGGGGCGCCGGCACGGGCTTACCCGGACAATCCCAACGGGTCTCCGGATGGGGTGACCGGATTGTGTAATGATGACGGCCGGGTTACGATTCTGATGCCGCATCCGGAGCGCCTATTGCGGCCGGTCAACTATTCCTGGGCGCCGCCGCAGTGGCCAGAGAAGTGGGGCGACTGGTCGCCCTGGATGCGGATGTTTGAAAATGCGCGCAATTGGGTGGATTGAGCAATCGGCTGGCGTCGGGACAAACTTCTGCACCATGGACTTTTCAGATCCTTCGTAAATCGTGAATGGTGAATCGTGAATGGAAAAAATCCAAGCGCAGCCGAAGCTCCATTTACGATTTACCATTCACGATTTACGAAAGTGGTGATGTCATGAGTGATCAGGGGCCGTCGCAACGAACCGGGGAGCAGGCTGAGCATTCGGCGGAACGGCAGGGAAACCCGGTCAAGGAGATGTTCCTGCTGGCAGCGCTCTACCTGCCGCTGGGCTTCTTTCTCTGGTTCTCGTTCGGCAGCGCCTTGATGTGGTTTCCGTCGAAGCTTGTCGAATGGGCATTGACCGGCTTGTACCCCGATCTGTTCGAACGCGTGGTCCAGTTCGGCTATCAGCTCGAGGTTCAGACCGCGATCCGGATGGATCGCATGGTCGAGGGGCGCGTGGCGCTGCTCAACAACGATGTCAATCCGATGATCTATGCGTGGGGTATGGCGCTGCTGTTTGGGCTGATCATGGCTACCCCGATGCGCGCCCGGGCACGCGCTGTTCAGTTGGTGGTGACTTATCTGGTAATCTCCGTTGTCACCGCCTGGGGGGTCTTCTGGCAGACCTGGACCGACCTTGCGTTTTTGATCGGCCCCGAGGCTGCCGCCGCGGTTGCCGAGGCGGGCCCTTCGCCAACGCTGATCGCGCTGTGCTACCAGCTGGGCTACCTGATGTTGCCGGCAGTCGTGCCGCTGGCGACCTGGATTCTGATGAACCGACCATTCCTGGAGCGTGTCGCGTTCAATCATCGTCGCTGAACCCGAGACGATTTAAGTTGTCGGTTAATGCTGTGATTGTTGCTGCAATTGTTCTCGCAACAATCGTTCTCGCAACAATCGCACGAGCGATCGACCCGCGGCCAGTCCGCGTCAATTCATAAAATATAATCAAGCGATGGAAACCGAAGCGATCACCGCCACAGACCAGACCGACCTGCTGCCGCACGTCGGCGACCATCTCGAGGACAGGGCCGCCGATTTGTGTCGCCTGATGATCGACCAGGGTCGACTCAGAAGCGAGGATCTGGCCCGGGCGCGCGCCTACCGCGAGCAGAACGGCGGCAACCTGTTGACGCTTCTGGTTCGGCTTGGGCTGGTTTCGGAGCGCGACCTGGCGGTCGCCCAGTCCGAGCTGCTCGAGATTCCGCTTTGCATGGACAAGGACTATCCGGAGCAGGCGCCGACCATCGATTCGATTTCGGTGCGCTTTATGAAGCAGCAGCACCTGGTCCCCATCCGGGTCGACGAACAGGCGCTGGATGTGGTCATGGCCGACCCGCAGAACCCGGCCATGCTCAAGGCACTCAAAATGGCCACCGGGCTCGATGTGCGGCCGCGGGTGGGTATCGCATCCGAGATCGACAACACCATCGAGCGCTACTTCGGCGGCGGCCGCAGTGCCATGGGCCAGATCGCCGAGGGTCTGGGTTCGGAGGGTGAGGGCGAAGACGAGGAAAACGTCGAGCACCTGCGCGACCTGGCGTCCGAGGCGCCTGTGATCCGGCTGGTCAACCTGATTCTGCAGCGCGCGGTGGAGGCACGGGCTTCCGATATCCACATCGAGCCGTTCGAAAACCGGCTCAAGGTACGCTACCGGGTCGACGGCGTGCTGCAGGAAGTCGAGGCGCCGCCGGCGCGATCGACCGCCGCGGTGATCTCGCGCGTCAAGATCATGGCCAAGCTCAACATTGCCGAACGCCGCTTGCCGCAGGACGGGCGCATCATGCACCGCGTGCAGGGCAAGGAGCTCGACCTGCGCGTGTCCACGGTACCCACCTCGCACGGCGAAAGCGTCGTCATGCGTATTCTCGACCGCGAAGCCGTGACGCTGGATTTCGGCAGCCTGGGTTTCGCCGACGATACCCGCGACGCGTTCATCCATTCGCTGGAAATGCCGCACGGCATCATTCTTGTCACAGGGCCAACGGGCTCGGGCAAGACCACGACGCTGTATACCGCGCTCTCCCAGCTCAACTCGCCGGCGCGCAAGATCATCACAGTCGAGGATCCGGTCGAGTACCAGCTCGAAGGGGTCAACCAGATTCAGGCAAAATCCTCCATCGGGCTGAATTTCGCCGCCGCATTGCGCGCCATCGTGCGCCAGGATCCGGACGTGATCATGATTGGCGAGATGCGCGACCTGGAGACCGCCAAGATCGCGATCCAGTCGGCGCTGACCGGTCATCTGGTGTTGTCTACGCTGCACACCAACGACGCCGCCGGGGGCGTGACCCGTATGCTGGACATGGGCGTCGAAGATTATCTGCTGACCTCCACGGTCAATGCCATCATGGCCCAGCGCCTGGTGCGCCGGCTGGATCCGGACACGCGCGAGGCGTTCGAGGTGTTGCCCGAAATGGTCAAGGAACTCGGCCTGCGCCAGCTTACAGATGCCGATCCGATCACGTTGTACCGGGCGGGAACATCTGAAGTCAACCCGACCGGCTACAAGGGACGCTCGAGCATTGTGGAACTGCTGACCATGTCGGACGAGATCCGCCGCATGGTGATGCGCCAGGCGACCTCCGGCGACATCGAGCGCCAGGCCCGTGACGAGGGCATGCGCACGATGTATCAGGACGGCATGCGCAAGGCGCTGCTGGGCGTGACCAGTGCCGAAGAAGTCCTGCGCGTGACCCAGGAGGCTTAATGTACCCCGCCCAATACTCTGTGATTTTTAGAGCGTGCCTGAGTCGACAGTGCAAGGCGCGACCCGCAGTGAATGGCAAGCCCTTTGCAAGGGGCGCAACGCCGCACTGTCGGCTCAGGCGCGCTCCCGAAGGGCGAGCCGGAGAGCGTTCATCTGCGGCGTTCTGTCTCTTGGAAAGGACGCTGCCATTCCCGGCGAGACAGGCCTTGCAGCTAAACGCTCTCCGACTCGCTAAAAGTTACAGAGTATTGGGCGGGGTACATTAAATGGCGCTTTTCACCTACAAGGCCGTCACACCGTCCGGCGAGACCCTGTCCGGTGAAATGGAGGCGCCCAGCGAAGATCTGGTGGTCGCGCACATTCAGGAAACCGGCAATATTCCGGTGCAGACCCGGGAAGTCTCGGGCGGATTCCGGCTGGAAACGCTGTTTCGCGGCCGGCAGGGCCTGACCCAGCGCGAGGTCGGCGACCTTACCGGCCAGCTGGCAACGCTGCTGGGCGCGGGGCTGCCGCTGGACCGTTCGCTGGGCATCCTGGTCGAGCTTGCCGAAAACGAGCGCGTCGAGCAGACGCTGTCCAAGATTCGTGACCGGGTTCGCGAGGGTATTTCCCTGTCGGAAGCGCTGGAAGAGCGGCATGGCGTGTTCTCGCGTTTCTACATCAACATGGTGCGTGCCGGCGAAATGGGCGGTGCGCTGGATCAGACCCTTTCGCGCATGTCGGAATACCTCGAGCGGGCCAAGGAACTCAAGGACGGGGTGGTCTCGGCGCTGATCTACCCCGCGCTGCTGGTCATCCTGGCGATCGCCTCGCTGATGCTGCTGATGGTCTACGTGATTCCGCAATTCACGCCGATGTTCGAGGACTTCGGCGGCGAACTGCCGTGGCTGACCAAGGTGGTGATCCTGGCCGGCGACACGTTGAAGAACTTCTGGTGGGGCCTGATCGCGATCGCCGTGCTGGCCGTGGTCTGGTTTCGCGGGCAGATGCAGAAGCCGGCTTCCAGGCTGCGCTGGGACGGACGCTTTCTGAATACGAAGTGGCTGGGCGATGCGATCGCCAAGATCGAGATGGCGCGCCTGGCGCGTACCACCGGCACGCTGCTGGTCAACGGCGTGCCGCTGCTGTCTGCGATCTCGATCGCGCGCAACGTCATGACCAATACCGTTCTGCGCGAGGACGTGGGCGAGGCGGCCAAGAAGGTCAAGACCGGCGCGCCGCTGGCCCGGGCGCTGAACGAAAGCGGACATTTCCCGCGCCTGGCGCTGCAGATGGTCAACGTCGGCGAGGAAACCGGCCAGCTCGACGAGATGCTGCTGAAAGTGGCCGACACCTACGACCGGGAAGTGCGCACCACCATTGACCGGATAATGGCCATGCTGGTGCCGGCGCTGACGCTGGGACTGGCGGCGCTGATCGGCGTCATCGTGATGTCGGTGCTGATGGCGATCCTCAGCATCAACGAACTGGTTGCCTGAGAGGAGCCCGCCTCCGGTACGCTCGGTCGCAAAACGCCCCGGTTGCCCGATCTGACAGCGACTCTCGACGAGCGCATGGTGAACAAGGCGGGCTACGCTGGATGGCCGAATTGCCTGGTGTACGGTAATTCGGGGAATCTTTCGGCTCCGGGCTGTCATAATTTCATATGAAGCAACAATTCAAGGCTGCAAACATGAAAAACACGTCGCAGGGCTTTTCCCTGATCGAACTGCTGGTCGTCCTGGTCATCCTGGGCCTGATCGCCGGGCTTGTGGTACCCAACATCATGGGCCGTGGCGAAGACGCCAAGTCGCGCACTGCGGTCGCCGAAGTCCAGCGCCTGTCCATGGCCGTCGACGAGTTCTACCTCGATACCGGCCGGGCGCCGCGCGAACTGCGCGAACTGGTCGAGAGACCCGGCAACGTATCGAACTGGAACGGGCCCTACATCAACGATTCGAATCTCAACGATCCGTGGGGTAATCGATACAACTACCGTTTCCCGGGCGAGAATCGCGACGTCGACATCTTCAGCCATGGCCGCGACGGCCAGCCGGGCGGTGAAGGGCCGGACCGCGATATCGAAAACTGGAACCTCTGATCGAACGCATTCCGGGCGGCAAGGCATGATCCGCAATGGTACGCAAGCCGGCTTCAGCCTGATCGAACTCATGGTCGTCATGGTGCTGGTGGTCGGACTGTTCGGCCTGATCGGCACGTCGATTTCGCGCTCGGTGGGCGGGGCCGAGTTGCGCAATGAGGTCCGCGAGATCATCGCCGGCCTGCGCCATACGCGCGGCCAGGCCATCATCAAGCGCACCGAGATGGTGTTCCGTGCCGATGCCGACAAGTTGACCTGGCAGGCGGCCGGGCGCGACCGGCAGCAGTTGCCGGAAGGCCTGGACATCACCTTGACCACGGCACGATCGGAAATGACAGGCGAGAACGCCGGCGGCATCCGGTTCTTTCCCGACGGCTCGTCCACCGGCGGCAGCGTGCTGCTCTCGGTCGACGAGCGCAAATGGTATGTCACGGTCGGCTGGCTGACCGGCGAGATCAGCCAGGATCCGCCGGAGGATGCCCGGTGAACAGCAGTCTCCTTCGTTCAGTCCTGAATCGCCGGCGGGTGAAATCAGGTCGCTCGTGTCCTGGACGCAGTCCGGAATCACGGGCAAAGACCCTTCGGGCCAGCCCGTGCGGCCTGCGGCCGCGTGCTTCGAGTCGCGCGTACAGGCACGCGCAGGCCGGTTTCACCCTGATCGAGGTCATGGCGGCATTCGCGATCTTCGCGGTGCTGTTCGGCGTATTGCTGCAGATCCTGTCGACCTCGATCAGCAATACGCGGCGGTCGGGCGACTTCACCCAGGCCGCGCTGCTGGCCCAGAGCCAGCTCGACATGATCGGCATCGAGTCGCCGCCGCAGCCGGGCCAGTCCAGCGGCCGTTACGATGATGAATACAGCTGGCAGTTGATCATCGAGCCGTACCAGATACCCGATGACCGCGGTGTGGCCTACGAGGATCTGCCGATCGATCTCTACTACGTCGGGCTCACCGTGTACTGGGGCGAAGGTCGCTATGAACGCTCGGCGCTGTTCGAAACGCTGCGTTCGGTAGACCGGTTCTACGCCGAGCGGCAGGCGCAGCGAGGATGATGGCATTCAACATCAATAGGGCTCGCACGAGGCAGGTCGGGTCGGCCGTGACGGATCGGGTCGTAGGAGCGGTCTCCAGGCCGCGATCAGCGCACGGGATGGGTCGGCGCCGGGGGACGCCTCCTACGGCGGGCCGTAGCCGGCGCGCCTGCAAAGCGGCTCACCGCGATTCGACCCCGGGCTACGGCAGTCAGTCGGGCTTCACGCTGATCGAACTGTTGCTGGCCACGGCCCTGATCGCGCTGATCATGGCCATGGCCTATGGGGGCTTCCGCGCCGGCGTGCGCGCGACCTCTTCGGGCGAGGAACTCATCGAGGAGACCAACCGGCTGCGCGTGGTACACCAGTTCATTCGTCGCCAGATCGCGCATGCCCGCCCGCTGATCATCGAGCAGGACAATCAGGACATCATCCGGTTCGAGGGCGAATCGGAGCGAATCCGCTTCATCGCACCGATGCCGGGCTATCTCGGCTTCGGCGGGCCTTACGTCCAGGAATTGCGCCTCGAGCGCGGCAAGGCGGGCATGGATCTCGTGTTTGCCTTTGCGATGCTCAACGGCTACGAACCGGGCGACCTGAATCAAGACCCGCCGGTGACGCTGCTGGAGGACATCGGGCGTGCCGATTTTGAGTTCCTTGGCTACGACGAGGATGGCGAATCGGTGTTCTGGAGCGATTTCTGGGAACCGGTCGACCAGGTACCGCTGTCGGTTTCGCTGCGCTTGTCCATGGAACGCGACAACGGCCTGTTCTTTCCCGAGCTCGTCACGCCGGTGATCATCGACTCGGGCGGTGCTGCGCCCAGGAGCGTGAGCCCGGACGACATCCGCGCCCGGATGATGGGCGTGGATCCTCAGCGCAGCCGGCGCTGATGACAGTTCGGTTCACCAGCTTCCCGGCGGCCGGAAACAGCGGCATCGCACTCATCGTGGTGCTCTGGATGCTGGCGCTGCTGACCATCATCATCGGCACTTTCGCCGTGCTGGCACGGACCGAAACGCTGCAGTCGCGATTCCTGTTCGACACCACCGATGCCCGCTATGCAGGCGAGGCCGGATTGCACCGGGCCGTTGTAGAATTGCGCAACCCCGACATGGAAACGCGCTGGGTGGCCGACGGACGGCCCTACGAATTCAGCTTCGGCAATGCCCGGGTCGAAGTCCGCATTACCGACGAGACAGGCCTGATCGACGTCAACGCCGCCGCGCAGGGCAATCCCGACCTGCTGATCCGGCTTTTCAATTCGGTGGGTTTGAGCGACGAGGACGCAGAGCTGATGACTGCCGCGGTGCAGGACTGGATAGACGGAGACGATGAAACGCGGGTCATGGGCGCCGAAGACAGGGAATACGCCAATGAAGGCCTTCCCTATGGTCCGGCCAATGAACCTTTCGGAACGATTGAGGAAATTCAGCAGGTCATCGGCATGAGCTGGGAACTTTTTCGCGCCCTGGAGGACAATTTAACTGTCCACTCGGGCCGCGCGGATTTCAATCCTGCATTCGCGCCGCCCGGCGTTCTCGGGACCATTCCCGACATGGATGAACAGGCCGCGCAGTTGTTTATCGAGGAACGCTCGCAGTATCATCCCGGGGACCGGATGCAGTTGGCCCTGCCCGATGGCACGTTGGTCAACCAGCGCGGGAGCGGATTAACGCATACCATCACGAGCCGGGCGACGCTGGAAAGCGGAACCTGGACTGAAATCGAGGCCACCATCCGGCTTGGCACAGACAGCCGGGGCCGGCCGTTCCGTATTGTGCGCTGGAAAGAAAACCAAACCGAATCGAATTGAATTGATGCAGCAGCTTGCCGACAACATCCGTGAACAGGTCCGCCAGAGGTATCAGGCGACGCCGATACCCGCGTTCCTGGCCTGGTGGGGGCGTGAGCTCGGCACGCTGATGCCCGAATCCCTGTCGCGCCGACTGATGCCGCCGAAACCCCAGCTATGGATCGTGCCGGCCGAATCGGGCGGCGGCGACTACCGGATCTGGCGTGCCGACGGCGAGCCGAAGGTGCTCGACGTGTTCGGCGCCGGCGAGGACTTGCAACTGCTGCGGGGCCGGTGGCGCGATATCCTGGCGGAGTTCCGCGACGGCCAGCCGGAGGTACGGCTTTGCCTGCACGAAGACCAGGCGCTTGCGCTGCCGGTCGAAATGCCGGCGGCCGTGGAGGGCAATCTCGACCAGGCCTTGCGGTACCAGCTCGATCAGTTGTCGCCGTTTCGGGCCGACCAGGTGGTGCTCGATCATCGGGTTGAACGCCACGATCAGGACCGCGGCCGGATCGAGGTCACGCTGAGGATCGTGCCCAACGAAGACCTTGATCCGCTTCTGGACAGGGCTCGGGCATTCGGTGCAGTGATCCATGCGGTGGATACGCTGGCCGCCGAGGATCCGCCCCGGCCCGAAGGCTTCAATCTGTTGCCCGAATCCCGCCGGCCGCGCTATGTTCATGCCCGAGCGCGCTTCAATACGCTGCTGGGCGCGGGTCTGGTGGTGGTGCTGGTGCTGGTCATGGCACAGACCGTGATCCTGCGCGAACGCACCGTGTCCGGATTAGCCGCCGAGGCCGACGAGCTGCGCGTCGAGGCGCGTCGCGTGATGCAGCTGCAGCAGGCGTTCGAGGACACCCTGCTGGCAGCCAACTTTCTGGCCGAGAAGCGCGCCTCGCAGCCGGCCGTCATCGAACTGATGGATGAGCTCACCCGAATCCTGCCCGACGATATCTGGCTGCAGCAGTTCCAGCTTCAGGATTCGGACCTGCGCATCCAGGGCCAGGCCGATGGCTCCCAGCGCGTGATCGGGTTGCTCGATGAATCCCGACTCTTCGATTCGCCGGAAATAACCGGCGCGATCAGCATCGATCCGCGGAGCGGGCAGGAGCGTTTCCGTTCGCAGGTACGGGTGGTGACCGAGCCCGGCCCCGAGGCGGATGAATCCGGAGAGACCGGCTCGTGAAGCTGCTACCGGATCCGCAACAGTCCCGTCCGCTGGCGATCGGTCTCCTGGCCGTCGCCGTGATGCTGGTCTACTTCGTGGGCTTTCACTGGTTCGTGATGCGCCACGTTTCGCTGAGCGGCGAGATCGGCGATCTCGAAACCAGAATCGCGCGCTACAAGGGTACGGTGGAAATGGCCGAGCCGATGCGCGCGCGCCTCAACGAACTGCGCGCCTCGCAGATGGACAGCGCGCTGTTTCTGGAGGGCGACGACGCCAATCTCGCGACCGCCGAGCTGATCCGAATGCTGCGCGACTGGGTCGATCGCAGCGCCGCCGACGCCGAATTGTGCAGCATCACCAATACGTCACCGCGCCGCTACACCGATCCGGAACGTTTCCGTTCGGTGCGCGTCAACGTGCGCATGCAGTGCCCGCTGGACGATTTCATGCGCGTACTCTACGAAATGGAAAGCGGCGTACCGCTGGTGTTCATCGACAACATGATGATCAATCAGCGACTCACACCCGACCAGCGCGGACGCCGTGGCAGCACGCCCTACGGCCAGCTCGACATCCGCTTCGAGATGTACGGCTACATCAACCAGCCGGGTGCAGGGCAGGAATCATGAACCTGGACACCCGGAACAATCTGTTAAGCGTGGTGCTGATGGCCGGTATCGGATTTCTGGTGCTGCTGGGTCTGGCGGCCTTTCTGCTGTTCGGCCGGGCCGATGTCGAGTCCATCGCGCCGGCGCGCGCGCCCGATTCGATAATCGATCGCCCGATTTCGCAGAACCCCGAATTGGCCGAGCTGGACGAGTACACCACCATCATCGAGCGGCCGATGTTCTTTGCCGACCGTCAGTTGCCGGTCATCGAAGTGGCGGGCGCCGGCGAGGACGAAGCAAAGGACGAGCCCGAGCCGGTGGTCGAGGTCGAGATTCCGGAACTGGAAGCGACGGTTGCCGGCATCATCATCACGCCGGAAACGAAGCTGGCGATGATCACGGACAATTCAAGCAATGAAACGCTGGTGCTGCGCGAAGGCATGGCGATGACCGGTGACAAATCGGCCTGGAAGATTGCGAGAATCCGTCCGCGCGGCGTCGAGTTCGAGACCGACGGAGGAAAGACCGAGGCGCTCGAACTCGAAGTCGAAACCGCCGCGCTCAGAACCGGCGCGCCACCCAGGCGCCAGACCGCACAGGCCGGCCAGGCGTCGGACCAGGACGCGCCGGCCGAGCAGGCCGGCGGCGAGGATGCCGAGGACCAGGCGCGCGCCCGCGCCGAGGAGATTCGCCGGCGCGTGGCCGAACGACGGGCGCAGTTGCGGGCCGAGGCCGAACGGCGTTCGCGCGAACAGGACGACGGCGGCTGAATGCCGCAATGACTGCGGCCGACAACAACGCGTAACGAATACTCATAATCAAAAAGCGGAAATTTTCTCGAATGGCATGTGATCATCAACAATCGAAAGCGGTCCGACTGGCGTCGGCAATCCTGCTTGCAGCGTTGCTGGGAGCATGTGCGACGACCCCGGATCCGAACGATCCGACCAACCCGGGACGGCCCTCGGGTCCGTCGGCGATCGCCGATGACAGATCGGACGGACCGATCGACCTGGCCGGCGATCAGGACGTCGAGCCGGACTCGGCGTTCACCGGCAACGAGAAGTTTCCCGGCAGCGGCGTGTTCATCAACCGCGAGGCGGCGGCGCGCGAACCGCGGCCGGTCGACGGCGAGGGTGAGATTACGCTGAATTTCGAAGGCCAGGGCATCCAGGAGATCATCCACGCGATCCTCGGCGACATCCTGCAGGAAAACTACGTCATCGCTCCCGGCATTTCGGGCGAAGTCACGTTCTCGACCGCCAGGCCGGTCGCACGTGATCAGGTGCTGCCGATCCTCGAAATGCTGCTGCGCTGGAACGGTGCCACACTGGTCTGGCGCGACGACCGGTTTCACGTGCTTCCGGTGTCCGATGCGGTTCGCGGCAATCTGACGCCAAGGCTGGCCAACGGTGAACTGCAGCGCGGCTACCAGGTGGTGGCGGTGCCGCTGGAATACATCTCCGCCGAGCAGATGCAGCTGCTGCTGGAACCGTATGCGCGCGAAGACGCCGTGCTCAACGCCGACAGCGCGCGCAGCATGCTGGTCCTGGCCGGTACGCGGGCCGAGTTGCGCAATTACATGCAGATCGTCGAGACTTTCGACGTCGACTGGCTCAGGGGCATGTCGGTGGGCATGTTCCAGATCCAGCGCGTCGAGGTGGCCGACGTGGTCGCTGAACTGGAAAATCTGGTAGGTGGAGAAGAATCTCCGCTGGCCGGCATGTTCCGGATCATGCCGTTGGAGCGGCTGAACTCGGTCATGGTGATCACGCCCAACGAACACTACCTCGGCGAAATTGAAAACTGGATCGAGCGCCTCGACCGGTCCAGTCCCGAGGCCGGAAGCCGGCTTTACGTGTACCGGGTCAAGAACCTCGACGCCGAGGTGCTGGCCGGTTACCTGGCCAACGTGTTCGGCGGCGAGGGCGGCGGCGGTCGTTCGACGGCGCGCCAGGACCGCGGCTCGCTGGCGCCGGGGCTGGAAACCGCCCAGGCCAGCTCGGTCAGCGAGTTCCAGAATGAGACCTCGCCGGCCGCGAGGGCACGCGATGCCGGCAGCGGTGGCGGAGGTGGCGGAGGCTCGGTCACCCTGGGCGACGGCGATGTCCGCATCACGGCCGTGCTCGAGACCAACTCGCTGCTGATCCAGTCGTCGCCCAGCGAGTACGATGCCATTCTGAACGCAATCGAACGGCTCGACGAGGAGCCGTTGCAGGTGTTGATCGAAGCCCAGATCCTGGTTGTCGATCTGACCGACAGCCTCCAGTACGGCGTGTCGTGGTTCCTCGCCAATTCCCAGCCCGGCGAAGACGGGTTTCCCGGACTGCCCGAAGGCGACTTTGTCGACTCTTCGGCGGCAAACAACTTCCAGTTCGGTGCCGGTCCCAACAACTTTCTTGGCGCAATCGCCGATTCGGTCGGCAGTGATTTTGTAAGTGCCACCATTCGCGCGCTGGAATCGGTCTCGAACGTGCGCACGATTTCGGCACCGTCGCTGATGGTTCGCAACAATTCCGATGCCCGGATCAACGTCGGCAGACAGGTGCCCATCCAGTCGCAGTCGTTCGTTCCCGGCACCGGCACCGGCAGTACCATCGGTTCCACCCAGTTCCTGAACACCGGCGTGATCCTTTCAGTTACGCCGCGCGTCAACCCCGGCGGGCTGGTCTACATGACGGTCAGCCAGGAGGTCTCCTCACCCGGCGAGCGTAACCAGCAGGGCAATCCGGAGATCAACACGCGCACCATCGAAACCGACGTCGCAGTCCAGTCCGGCCAGACCATCGTGCTTGGCGGGCTGATCGAGGAGACGACGGACGAGACCCGAAACGGCGTGCCGTTCCTGCAGCGCATCCCCGGCCTGGGGGCGCTGTTCCGCAGCACCAGCAACAGCCTCACCCGCAGCGAAACCCTGGTGCTGATCACCCCCACCGTGGTCGAGAGCACCGCCAAGCTCGAGCGGGTCTCGAAGGAATTCAGCCGCAAGTTCCGCGGCCTGGACCCGCTGCGGACGGATCTGGACGCGCGCGAGGAACCATGAATTTTGCTAAACCGGGTGTCTGGAACAGTCCCCGGAAGTCAAGATAAAGTATCTGAACCCAAGCCCCAAGGATCGATGGACCATGAAAATCAGCAATATATCGTTAATTCTCGGCATGGCTTTCCTGCTCGCCGCCTGCAGCGAACCACCGCGCGCGCCGGAGGAGATCGTGGCCGAGCGCGCCCAGGCGCGTTGGGATGCGGTGATTGCAGGCGACCCCGAATCTTCGTACGAATATCAGACGCCGGGGTATCGAGAAAAAACCTCCGTCATGGACCATGTGATTCGTTACTCGCGTCGCCAGATTACCTGGCTGGCGGCG
>DATGCS010000358.1:0-7285 GCA_035311685.1 Wenzhouxiangellaceae bacterium | reverse complement strand
TTCGGGCATTTTGATTCAGAACATACGGTGGCCAGTTTGTGCTTGTTGACGTTCGCCTTGACCTGCTCGTACTTGCCGCCCGAAGGCAACCGCACGCGCAGCCAGTCGGGTTTGCGCACGTGACCGACGTCGTCGCTGTTGCGCCTGGCCTTGATACCATCGCGAATGGCGGTGAAGCCCTGCGGCTTGCGGACTTTTTCGCCGCTCTTGACGACGATCGGAATGGTCGTTGCTTCTGCTTGCTCGGTCATCGTTTGCCGGTTGAATTCGAAACGCTTCAATTGTAACGGAATCCCATCGGAGCGCCCGTGCCGCGCGTTCACGCAACTGCGCCGCGCGTCAGTGCCCCGAAACGAGACTCATCCGGTGCCCAGGACCGCTGGAGGCCGCGCCATCGCCAGCCGGGATGGATCGACGTCCAGAATCTTCAGCACATCATCGCGCGTTGTTGCGCTATCGACCTGCAGTCGGGCGGCAACAAGTCGATCGAGCACTTCCTCGACTGTCGCCGACGGCGCTTCGATCAGCGCCGGGCTGAGCCAGGGCTTCGCCTCGAGTTCCGGATTCAGCGCGAACAGCCAACCCAGCCTGTCCGTGCTCACCCAGACGCCGGGCAGACTTCGGCCCGGCGAGACGTTCAGCGCCCGCCTCTCGCGCACGAGCTGTGAAAACCAGCGCGTCCAGCCGCCGGGGGGTATCGGGCGAGACAAGCCTGCGCCGGTCTCGCCCTCGCAGGCTGTCAGGAAACCACACCCCGTCAGCAATCGCTCCAGGCCGCGTGCGCCCGGGGCATGTCGCGCCGATGCCGCGGGTTCTCGATTTCGGGCTGAATAGCTCGAAGAGCCACCGTCTGCCACGACCAAAGGCTTTGCCGGCGCCGTTCTTCGCCTGCGTTGTTCGGGCTGCTCGAAATTCCGGGTTCGCCGTTCCTCGGCCGCAGCCTCGTCCAGATAGCTGTATCGCGGCGCGTGGATCAGTGCTTCGGCCAGCGGTGACGGCTGCGGCGTATCCACCGCGTGCACCGCCGTCTGCCCCTTTTCCAGGCGCTGCAGCAGCGCCTTCAGGCCTTCCAGGTCCATGTAGTCGTGCAGACAGTCGGCCAGCGCCTGCTCGACCAGCGGATGCTCCGGTACCTCGCGCGGACCGCTGAGGTTTTCCAGGCACGCCAGCTGATCGGGAAACACGCAGGCGATCAGATTTTCGGTCTGGCTGCGCTGACGCTGAGGGGGCACCCGGCCGTCGAGCGCATTTTTCGGCAGAACCAGCGCATTGTTGGCGCACCATCGGAACCGGGTCACGAACAGCGGCGTATCGAGAAGCGCCTGGGTCAAAACGTGGGCCACATCGGCCGCACTCACGAATTTGACGACATCCGGAAGATCGAAGTGGCTGGTCACCCCCAGCGAGATCAGGATGCCGTCGTCGGTGGCCGCCGCCTGCAGCTCGAAATTGAACTGGCGGCAGAATCGCTTGCGCAGCGCCAGGCCCCACGCCCGGTTGATGCGCGCGCCGGCGAAAGTGTGCAGTACCACGTGCCGGTCGCCGCCCGGATCGGCGAAACGCTCGATCACCAGCCGATCGGCGGCAGGCAGCGCGCCCAGCACCTGCCTGGATTCATGAAGCATCGCCGCAGCCTGCGGATGCAGGCGACCCGATCCTGCCCCGGCCATGGCGGCGAGCATCGCATCGGCCATCTCGCGGGTGCGGCCGGGTCCTTCGCCGAACCAGAACGGCAGGTGCGCCGGATCCTCGTCGGCCGCTTCCACCCGTACCTCCCCGGTCATCACGCGCAGGATCCGCCAGGCCCGCCGACCCAGTTGCATCACCTGCCCGGGCGATGATTCAAAAGCGAACTCTTCGTCCAGCGTCCCGACCTTTTGGCCGGTATCGTCGCGAATCACGTCGTATTCGAAAAATTCCGGGATCACGCCCGCGTTGGTCAACACCAACCGATCGGCCCCCGGCAGCGCCCGCCAGCGGTCATTGCACCCGCCCATGCACGCAGGGTCACGGGAATCGGCACGATTGCGCGCGATCATGGGCCTGCTCTGCGCCGCCGGCATATTGTCGGCGGGTCGCTCGAGCAGCGCGAGAAGCGTCTCGAGCCGACCGGATTCAAGCCCGCGATACTGCCAGGCCGAACGCGCAACGGCCAGCATTTCGCCCGGGTCGCCCTGGCCGCCGGCAACCATGGCGGCCAGGTGCTGTGCCAGAACGTCGGTCGGCGCCTCCGGAATGTCGCAGGCGTCGATCTCTCCGCCAGCGAGCGCATTTTCCAGGGCCCGGGCCTCGACCAGCTGGTTCAGCGTCAGGGGAAAAAGATGCATGCACGGCCGCCGGCCGGGTCGGTGGCCACTTCGGCCCGCCCGCTGGCGAACGAGATTGACCGACCCCGGCACCCCAAGCTGACAGACCCGATCGACGTGACCCAGATCGAGCCCGAGTTCCAGCGAAGCGCTGCTGACCAGGATCCTCAGCCGCCCGGCCTTGAAGCGGGCTTCGATGGCTTCGCGATGGGTCGCGTCGAGACTCCCGTGATGCGCACCGACCTCGCCGGGACTGCCGATTTCGGCAAGCGCATGGTCGAGTGCCGCTGCCGTGCGTTCGACCTGGGCCCGCGTCTGGCAGAAGACCAGCAGCGAACCGCGATGCTTTGCGTGTTGCTCCGGCGTGGCGCTCAGCGCAAGGATCCGCGCATGGATCTGCTGCCAGTGTCCCAGGGTGGGAAATGCACCCAGTGTCATGGCGGGCAATTCGACTTGCAACGCCACTTGCGCCGCATAGTCGGGCTCGACCACGGCACAATCGTTGTCGCCACCCAGGAAGTTCGACAGGACCGAGGTTGGACGCGCAGTGGCCGAAAGACCGATCCGCTGTACCCGCACCCGTGCAAGCCAATCCAGCCGGGCCAGCGAGAGCGCGAGGTGGGCGCCCCGTTTCGAACCG
The DNA here is from genome assembly GCA_035311685.1 of Wenzhouxiangellaceae bacterium. Lineage (GTDB taxonomy): Bacteria > Pseudomonadota > Gammaproteobacteria > Xanthomonadales > Wenzhouxiangellaceae. The sequence goes on along the minus strand of DATGCS010000358.1, from coordinate 4,339 downwards.
ACGATGGCGTGAATCTCGTCGACCACTACGGCGCCTACGGTTCTCAGAAGACGTCTGCCGCCGGCGCTGCCCAACAGGACGAACAGCGACTCGGGCGTGGTCGAAAGAATCTCCGGGGGATTGCTGCGCTGCCTGGCACGCTCGACGGGCGTCGTATCACCGCAGCGAAGGCCGATTTGCATCGGCGCTCCGCGCTGGCGGCCGGCGTGATCGAGAATGGGCCGCAGATTGCACATCATGTCGCGCGCAAGCGCCTTGAGTGGCGCGATGTGCAGCGCCCGGACGCCTCTTCCGGCCGCACGTTCCGCCACCAGCCGTTCGACGAGCGGGCGCCACGCGGCCAGGCTCTTGCCCTGGCCGGTCGAGGCCACCAGCAGCGCGTGGCGGCCCTGGCGGAGCAGCGGCCAGGCGGCTCGCTGGATAGCCGTCGGCGGCCCTACGGCGGTCGCGAACCAGCAGTCGAAGTCGGAAATGGAAGTAAACAGCGCCATGACGGGAGGATGCGGGCCAGGATTCTCAAAAAGTGAGAATACGCGCAGATCGTCCGAGCGAGGCTGCCCGTGTTGATTTTTTATGCTGACCGGTGCTACGATTCAAACAGTTGTTTGAAACCATTGTTTCAATCGAGTGTCCGAATCGGCGATCGATCGCTTTTTTTTTGATCCAGGAGACGCATGACCGACTCGACCCGCCAGCGCATTCTCGACACCGCGGAACAGCTGTTTGCCGATCAGGGCTTTCATGCCACGACGCTGCGGCAGATCACCCGCGAAGCGCAGGCGAATCTGGCGGCGGTCAATTATCACCACGGCTCCAAGGACGCGTTGATTCTAGCCGTGTTCCAGCGGCGACTGGACGAACTGAACAGCGAGCGGCTCGCGCGGCTGCATTCGGTGCTTGACGCATCCGACCCGCCCGATCTGGAAAAGGTCCTTGGTGCGTTCATCTATCCCGCCTTGTTGCTAAGCACCCAGAGCGCCGGCGACGGCGGTCGCTTCATGCGCCTGCTGATGCGGGCCTGGGCCGAGCACGAAACCCAGCTGCACGGTGCCATCGCCCGACAGTATTCCCACGTCATGCGCGCCTTCGCCGATGCGGTGAGCCGGGCCCTGGGCACTTCGCCCGACAACCTTCGACAGCAACTGGATTTTCTAATCGGTGCGCTGACCTACACCATGGCCGAAACCACTGACGGTCAGGTCGAGGAAACTGCGCGCGCCCTGATTCGCTTCGGCTGTGCCGGACTGCGCGAATCCGCGCTCGCAGAACCCCGACAAACTTCGCTCAAGGAGAACATCGCATGACCACTGTTGCCATCATCCTGGTACTTCTCTTGCCGCTCGTGCTGGCGTACTTCGCCGCGTCTGCGTGGCTGGCAGCCCTGTTGACTACAACTATTGCTGCCGGCGCCTTCTGGGCCGCGCTGCATCCTGCAGTCGGCATCGTGGCCGCCTTCATCGCGCTGCCTCTGATCGTCGCAGCCATCCCGCCACTGCGTCGGACGCTGGTCACCAATCGTTTATTCGACTGGTTCCGAAAGGTGCTTCCGGCAATGTCGGATACCGAGCGTGAAGCGCTCGAATCCGGGACCACCTGGTGGGATGCGGAAATCTTCTCGGGCCGGCCGAAATGGAAGAACCTGATGAAGCACCCTGCGCCCTCGTTGACCGACGAGGAACAGGCCTTTCTCGACGGTCCGGTCGAGGAGCTTTGCCAAATGCTCGACGACTGGCAGATCTACAACGACCAGGATCTCCCCGCCGAGGTCTGGTCCCACCTGAAGGAGCATCGCTTCTTCAGCATGATCATCCCGAAACAATACGGCGGACTGGATTTTTCGGCCCAGGGCAATGCCGCCGTTGTAAGCAAGATCGCCTCGCGAAATTCCTCGGCCGCCACTACGGTCATGGTGCCCAATTCGCTGGGCCCCGGGGAGTTGCTGCACAATTTCGGCACCGAAGCACAAAAGAACCATTATCTGCCGCGCCTCGCTTCGGGCGAGGAAATACCGTGTTTCGCGCTCACCTCACCGCTGGCCGGTTCGGACGCGGCGTCCATGCCCGACAAGGGCGTCGTCTGCAAGGGCACCTACAAGGGCGAGGAAGTCCTCGGCCTGAGGGTTTCCTGGGACAAGCGCTACATCACGCTTGCACCGGTGGCGACGCTGGTCGGTCTGGCGTTCAAGGCGTTCGACCCGGACGGCCTGCTCGGCGACAAGACGGATCTCGGCATTACCTGCGCGCTGATTCCGGCCGACACGCCGGGCGTCGAGAACGGCAAGCGCCATATTCCCGGCGGCGCCCCCTTCATGAACGGTCCCACCAGAGGGACCGACGTCTTCATTCCAATGGATTGGGTCATCGGCGGTCAGAAGCGCGTCGGCCAGGGCTGGATCATGCTGATGCACTGTCTGTCGGCCGGTCGCGCGATTTCGTTGCCGGCGCTCTCGGTCGCATCCGGCAAGATGCTCAGTGCGGTCACTGGCGCGTACGCACGTGTCAGGTATCAATTCAAGCAGCCGATCGGCAATTTTGAGGGCATCCAGGAGCCGCTTGCGCGAATCGCCGGGGAAACCTACCGGATGGATGCCGCGCACCAAATGACGCTTGTATCACTCGACCAGGGCGAAAAGCCTGCCGTTTTATCGGCCATCCTCAAAGCCAATCTCACCGAGGCGTATCGTCGAGTCACGATCGATTCGATGGACATCCACGGCGGCAAGGGGATCATCATGGGGCCGCGCAATTACCTCGGGCTCATTTATCAGTCGGTTCCGGTGGCAATAACGGTCGAAGGTGCAAACATACTGACGCGCTCGATGATCATATTCGGTCAAGGCGCGATCCGTTGTCATCCGTGGTTACTCAAGGAAATGACCGCGGCCACCAGTCAGTCGCCCGGTGCGCGGCAGAAGTTCGACCATGCATTCTTCGGCCATATCGGCTACACCATCAGCAACGGCGTGCGTTCCCTCGCGCTCGGCCTCACTGCCGGCAGGATCAGCCATTCACCTGTCGCCGGGCCGGTGGCGCGCCACTATCGACGCATCAACCGGCTGAGCGCCAATTTCACACTCATAGCCGACACGACACTGCTGATCCTCGGCGGCAAGTTCAAGTTCGCCGAAAAACTGTCGGGCAGATTCGCCGACGCACTCAGTCACCTCTATATTGCTTCGGCAACGCTCAAGCGATTCGAGGACGACGGTCGACCCGAAGACGATCTGCCGCTGGTCGATTGGGGTGTCAACGACAGCCTGCACCGTGTCGAGGAGGCTTTGCACGGCATACTCGCCAACTTCCCGACCGGCGCGATCGGCTGGCTGCTCAAGCGGATCTGCTTCCCGTTCGGCCGGGTGCACGCCGAATCCGATGACCGTGCCGGTCACAAGATCGCAATGATGATGATGAGTCATAACGCAACGCGTGATCGTCTGACCCACGGCATCTTCCAGCCTACCGAAGGCGTCGGCGCTGCGGTCGCGCTGAAGGCTTTCGACGCCGTGCTGGCGGCAGAGGAAGCCGAGCGCCTTGTGGTTAACGGCATGAAGCGTCAGCCGACCCCTGTAAACGTCGACAAACTGGCAGCCAAGGCGGTCGAGGCCGGCTTGATCAATGAAGAACAGGCCAGGTTGCTGATCGAGGCTCAACGTCTTTCGGCCGAGCTGATTGCGGTCGACGAATTCGACCACGAGGCCATCACGCACTCTCAATTCGGTGAAGCCGAATCGCCGTTGGCCAAGGCGAGTTGATGCTTTGAATCGGGCTCCGACTCAGAGCGCGGCAGCGTTGTGGACTTGAGTCCTTGGATAACTTGCGTAAATGGTAAATCGTGAATTGAAAAACCACTCGCACTCGACGAAGCGGGTTCATCCATTTACGATTCACGGTTTACGAAAGAAGCAGCAACGGCACAAATCCTTGAATCATCCTAAGACCGAAAAGGAATCCACCCTCAAATGTCCAACAACAGATTCATCGTCAAAAAAGCAGCGGTGCTGGGCGCCGGCGTCATGGGCGCGCAGATTGCCGCTCACCTGACCGCGGCCGGCATTCCGGTACGACTATTCGATCTGCCGGCCAAAGAAGGCGGCAGAAACGATCTGGTCAAGGGTTCCATCCAGCGCCTGGCCAAGCTAAAGCCGCCGCCGCTGGCCGACATGAGCCTCGTCGAATTCCTGCATCCTGAGAATTTCGATGACGATGCGGCAAAACTTGCCGACTGCGACTTCATCATCGAAGCGGTTGCCGAGCGTATCGACATCAAGAAATCGCTGTACGACAAGATCGAGAAGCACATTCGTCCCGACGCCATCTTCGCCTCCAACACCTCGGGACTT
>DATGCS010000357.1:0-8244 GCA_035311685.1 Wenzhouxiangellaceae bacterium | reverse complement strand
CGCTCGATCCGGCACTGGCGGCAACGATCTATTCCAGCGTGGTCGTGGTCAACGTGTTCGACACGCTTTACCGGTACAAGTACCTGGCGCGGCCCTACGAACTGGCGCCGAACCTGGCCACCGGGTTTCCGGAGGTTTCCGACGACGGCCTGACCTACACCTTCAGAATCCGTGATGACGCCCGATTCAGCGACGACCCGGCGTTTCCCGGGGGCACCGGCCGAGCGGTGACGGTTCACGACCTGGTCTATTCGCTCAAGCGTCACTTCGATCCCGGCCAGCGGTCGCAGGGCGCATGGCTGTGGGCGGACCGCATCCGAGGGCTCGACGCCTGGGGCCGGAACGGGGCGGACTACGAGGAACCCGTCGAAGGACTGAAAGCCATCGACGACCACACGCTGCAAATCACGCTCACCGAGCCCTACCCACAGCTGGTCTACACCCTGGCCACGGGCTTTTCGGCGCTGGTACCGCGCGAAGCGGTGGAGCACTACGGGCGCGAGTTCGGCGTCAAGCCGGTCGGGTCCGGCCCGTTCCAGCTGGTGTCGTTCGACAACACGCTGGCCCGCCTCGAGCGCAACCCGCATTTCCGTCGCGAGCCGCTGGACCTCGACGCAGAGGGTTTCGATGCCGAGGCGCACGGCAGGCTGGGTCTGGAGCGCCTGGACGGACGGGACTACCCCTTCACCGACCGCCTGGAGATCCATTTCATCGAGGAGAACGCGGCGCGCTGGAGCGCGTTTTCCAGCGGGGCCGTCGACAACGTGATGGTGCCCAACGAACAGGTCGAGTCGGTTCTGGCCAGCCGCGACCCGGTCGAGTTCGATCCGGAGATCAGCGCGCGATATCACGGCCATGCAGGCCTGGAAGCCGGGTTTGTCTTTGCCGGCTTCAACATGGCCGACGAGCGCTACGGCCATCACCCGGACCCGCAGCGAGACGCGGCCAATCGTGCGCTTCGCTGCGCCATCCGCGATGCGTTCGACTGGCAGTCGAGGAACGACACTTTCTATTACGGCATCGGCCGAATCTTTCCCGGCGTGATTCCGCCCGTGGTGCCCGAATTCGATCCGGACCGCTCCCGCGAGTCGGTGCGACACGATCCGGCCCAGGGCCGGGCGCGGCTCGCCGACCACGGTTGGACGACGGATCAGCTCCCCGAACTCACCTACGGCCTGATCTCCAGCGTGCAACAGCGCCAGATGTACGCCCAGCTGCGCGCCCAGATGGTCGAACTGGGATTCCCGATGGACAGGATCACGGCCGACACGTTTGCCTCCTTCGGCGATTTCTCGCGCGCCATGAAGAATCGCAGGCTCGACCTGTTCTTCCTCGGCTGGACGCTGGACTACCCGGATGCCCAGAACACGCTGCAGCTTTTCTACGGCCCATACGAAGCGCCGGGCTCGAACAATTTCAATTACCGCAATCCCGAGTTCGACGCGCTTTACGAACGGGCCGCCACCATGCAACCCGGTCCCGAGCGCACCGCGCTATACCGCCGCATGAACGGCATGGTCATCGACGACTGCGTGGCGATATCGGGCCTGTCGCGCACCCGCATCCACTTGTGGAACAAGGACGTCGCCATGCTGCCCGACCGCGAAATCCTCGGCGGGTTCTTCATGCGATTCGTGGACGTGGCGCGATCGGACGGCGGAGGATGAGGAAGAAGGGTTTCCGGGTTCCGGGTTCCGGGTTAGGGTTTAGGGTTTAGCGTTTAGGGAAAACCGAAAGGCTCCTGCGCCCGCAGCTGCATTGCGCTATGCGACGTCTCGAACCTGAAACCGCTTTTGCCTTAAACCTTAAACCTTAAACCTTAAACCTTGATCCCTGAACCCTGGTTCTTGAACCCGAAGCCCGAAACCCGCCCCCGCCGGCCGCCTATCCCCTATCCTTCCCGTTATCGTGCGCGTCCGGGACAGCCAGGCAAAAAATGGAATTTCTGCAGTACACCTTGCGCAAACTCGCAGGCGGCGTTCCGCTGATCCTCGGCGTGACGCTGGCGAGCTTTGTGCTGATGGTTTATTTCGGGCCTGACAAGACCTACGAGCTGCTTTCGAAGAACCCCACCGCCGAAGAAATCGCCCAGGTGCGGGCGCAACTCGGCTATGACCAGCCGTTCTGGTTGCGCTACGGGACCTATCTGAAGGAACTGGCCACGCTCGATTTCGGCTATTCCGATTCCACCGGCGAACGGGTTGGCGCCATTCTCCAGCGCACCCTCCCGGTCTCGCTGTTGCTGCTGGCGCCCGGGTTCGTGCTCGGCAACCTGCTGGGCATCGTGCTTGGCCTGGTCGCCGCCTGGCACCGCGGCGGCTGGATCGACAAGGCCATCATGGGCTTTGCCGTTATCGGCATGTCGATCAGCTTTCTTGTCGTCATCATCGCCTTCCAGGTGTTGTTCGGCGTAGTGCTGGGCTGGTTTCCGGTCCGAGGGTGGAACGTGCACGATCTGGGCAGCTACCTCCACTATGTCACCGTTCCGACGCTGGCATCGGTATTCGTGGCGCTGGGTTACAACACGCGTTTCTTCCGCGCGGTACTGGTCGAGGAAATGCAGCGCGATCATGTGCGCACCGCACGCGCCTTCGGTGCCGGCGCCGTGGAAATTCTGTGGAAGAACGTGCTGATGAACGCCATGATCCCGATCGTCACACGGATCATGTTCTCGATTCCGCTGGTGGTGGTCTCGGGCAGCCTGCTGATCGAGAGTTACTTCGGCATTCCGGGCATCGGCAAGGTGACCTTCGACGCGATCACCTCGGGCGATCAGCCCATTCTGAAAGCCGTGGTCGGACTGACCGCTGTGATGTTCGTGATGATCCTGATCGTCAACGACATTCTCTACCGCGCATTCGACCCCAGGGTTGCGCTGAAATGAGTCTGCCGGCCGCCGACCTGAACCCGGGCGCCGATGCGCGCCTGCAGCCGGCCCGGATACCGGTTCAGCACTCACTATGGGGCCGCGCAGCAGCCCGCTTCACACGCGACCGCGCCGCCATGACCGGGCTGCTTATTGTTGCTGCGTTCTTCGTCATCGCGCTGGGCGTATGGCTGGGCTGGTGGGGCGGCAACTGGGCCGAAGCGACCGGCGGGCAATGGCAGTCGCCATCGGCCGAGCACTGGTTCGGGACCACCATACTGGGCCAGGATATCTTTGCCCGGGCCGTCTTCTCCACGCGCACCGCATTCGAAATCGGGCTGATCGTGGCGGTCGCATCAACCGTGCTGGGCGCGGCGTTCGGCGCGCTGTCGGGCTACTTCGCGCAGACACCCGTCGACGCGGTCATCCTGTGGCTCAAGGGCGTGCTCGATTCGATTCCGTTCTACCTGTTCGTGGCCGCCATTGCGTTCGCGCTCGACGGCAACCCCTGGGCGATGCACATCGCGATGATCGCGACCTTCTGGACCACCACCGCCCGGCTGGTGCGCGGCGAGGTCATGAAACTGAAAAACCTGGAATTCGTCGAAGCCGCGCGCGCCATGGGCTTGCATCCACTGGTCATCATCTTCCGCCACATCGTACCCAACACGTTTCATATCCTGCTGGTGCAGGCCACCATCGTTTTCGTCGCGGCGATCAAGTCGGAGGTCATTCTCAGCTTTCTCGGTCTCGGCGTGCAGGATAGCGTCAGCTGGGGCCTGATGATTGCAGAATCCACCACCGAGGTGATCGCGGGCCATTACATGAACTTCATCGTTGCCTCCAGCTTCCTGTTCGCACTGGTCATGGGCTTCAACCTGTTTTCGGACGGCCTGCAGGACGCGCTGGATCCGAAGAGGACCGGCCGATGAGAGACGGATCGACAAGCGACGCGCTGCTCGAAGTCGATCATCTCAGCGTGGATTTTTCCACCGAAGCGGGCATCGTGCGAGCGGTCGACGGCGTATCGTTCTCGATCCAGCCGGGCAAGACGCTGGGCATCGTCGGCGAATCGGGCTGCGGCAAGTCGGTGACCAGCCTGGCGCTGATGGGTCTGCTGCCGCACCCGGCCGGAAGCATTGCGTCGGGCTCGGTGCGGCTGGCCGGCACCGAACTGACCTCGATGAGCGAACGCGCGCTTCGACGCATGCGCGGCACCGAGCTTTCGATGATCTTCCAGGAACCCATGACCGCGCTGAATCCGGTCTATACCATCGGCGCCCAGATGACTGCGGTGCTGCGCCGGCACGAAGGGCTGTCGCGACGCGCCGCGCGTGCACGCGCGATCGAGATGCTCGAGCGCGTCGGCATCCCGGTGCCGTCCAAGCGCATCGACGAGTATCCGCACGAACTCTCCGGCGGCATGCGGCAGCGCGCCATGATCGCGATGGCGCTATCGTGTCGGCCCAGGTTGCTGATCGCCGACGAACCAACCACCGCGCTGGACGTGACCACCCAGTCCCAGGTGCTTGGACAGATCTCGGACTTGCAGCAAGCGCTTGGCACCGCCGTGATACTGGTCACCCACGACCTGGGTGTGGTGGCCGAGACCTGCGACGATGTCCTGGTGATGTATTGCGGCCAGGTGGTCGAGCAGGCGCCGGTCAGCGTGCTTTTCGAAACACCCAGACATCGCTATACGGAGGGGCTTATTGCCGCGATTCCGAAGATTCGGCCGCAGCGTCTCGCCAGGTTGCCGGTGATCCCGGGTACTGTGCCCGACCCGGCCGAGTTGCCGGCAGGCTGCCGCTTTGCCGCACGCTGCGGCTTTGCCGATGAAACCTGTACACAAAGTCAACCGACGCTCGAGGCCGTGGATTCGTCGCGGGTCGCCTGCTTCCATCCGGCCGGCAGTCAGGCGAGCCAGACATGAACGGTCCACTGCTCGATGTTCGCGACCTGACTCGTCATTTCCCGGTACGCGCCGGGCTGCTCGGCCGTTCCCGCCAGGTGCTGCGCGCCGTCGACGGCGTCTCGTTCGAGCTCGAGCGCGGCAAGACTTTCGGCCTGGTCGGTGAATCCGGATGCGGCAAGTCCACGCTGGGTCGCGCAATCCTGCGCCTGCACGAACCCACCTCGGGCCGCGTGGTGCTCGACGGCACCGAGATCACCGCGCTCGGCCAGTCGGCGCTCAAGCGCCAGCGCAAACACATGCAGATGATCTTCCAGGATCCCTACGCCTCGCTTTCGCCGCGCCGCACGGTGGCACGGATTCTGGATGAACCGCTGGCGCTTCACGGTCTCGGCGACAAGGCACAACGCAATCGCCGAGTACTGGAACTGCTCGACATCGTGGGGCTGGGGGCGACTGCACGGCACCGCTATCCACACGAGTTCTCGGGCGGCCAGCGCCAGCGCATCGGCATCGCACGCGCGCTGGCCGTGGCGCCGAAACTCATCATTGCCGACGAGGCGGTCTCGGCACTCGATGTTTCGGTGCAGTCCCAGATTCTGAACCTGCTGGGCGACCTCCAGGCCGAATTCGGGCTCGGCTTCGTGTTCATCTCGCACGATCTGGCCGTGGTGCAACACGTCAGCCACGCGGTTGGCGTGATGTACCTGGGCAAGCTGGTCGAAACCGCCCCGGTCGATCGTATCTACGCCATGCCCGCCCATCCGTACACGCGCGCCCTGCTGGACGCGGTGCCGGTCGCCGACCCCGCGCGCCGCGGCAAACGGCTTTTGCTTCAGGGTGAAGTCCCCTCCCCGCTGACCCCGCCGTCGGGCTGTCCGTTTCATACGCGGTGCCCGCAGGCGATGCCGGTCTGCCGAAGCCGCGTGCCGCGTACAATCGACCTCGGACAGGACGGGCGGCCACACCGGGTGACCTGCCATCTGCACGATCCGGACATCGACCATTGAACATCAAGACATACGTTTTATTGCTGACCGCTGTTTGCCTGCTCTGCGCATGCGCGACCGACCGGCGCGAGATCCGACTGGAGCCGCCGACGCTGCAGGTCGAAAGCCTTCGCATCGAGGACGGCATGGTTTACTTCCGGCTGCTCGTGCATAACCGGAATGATCACGTGCTTTACCTTTCAGAGGCGGCCGTGGCCATGCGCATCGACGGCATCGAGCTGTTCAACGCCGCCTGGCAGCTCGATCTGGACATGGGCCCGCGCGGTCGCGAGCTGATCAGCCTCGATGCCTCGGCCATGCAGGCCGCGGCCGAAATCCTGTCTGCCCTGGGACCATCCGACGCTGCGGGGGTACCTTTCGAGCTTTCCGCCGAATTCGTGATCGAGGACATGCGCAATGCCGAGATCGGCCAGAGGGGTTTTCTGCATCCCGTCCCCGGCCAGCCCGGCGTGTTTCGTTGAGGAATCTCTGATTGAATAGCCGCGGGCGCGACGGGGCTGCGCGGGATGCGCCGTTGCGGCTTTGGCGAGTCCGGTTTGGTTGTTCCAAATAAGTGAGCTGAAACGCAGCGGAGCGCCCGCACAGCCCCGTCGAAAGCTGCCTTGCATCACGGGCGGATGCACCGGCAGGGCAAATTGTTTATGCTATCGCTCTGACTCTGGATCAGCCGGATCGCGGGCATGGCTTACGCGCCGGCAGATTTCAGCCTTGCAACTGCTCCCGGGAGCCTGATTTATGACCATGCGCATCGTACTGGATCTGTCCGAGAACGATCTCAAGCACTTCCGCAAGCTGGCTCAAAAAGCCATGGATGCTACCCAGAAATCGTCTCCCGACGAGATTGTGGCCGGAGCCCACAAGCTCCTCAAGGAAGTCGAGGACAGCGATGCTTCCGACTTCATCCGAGATCGCCTGAACCAGATCAAGGTACTGACCGACATGCTCGCAGACGAGGGCTGGGGCATGCAGGACGTGGGGCGCAAGCGCGTACTGACCGCCCTGGCTTACTTCAACCAGCCCGAGGATCTGATTCCGGATCACCTGCCCGGCATCGGTTTCCTGGACGACGCAATCATGGTCGAACTGCTGAGCCGCGAACTCAAGCCGGAGATCGAGGCATACAACGATTTCGTGCAATACCGCGAAACCGAAGCGCGTCGTCTCGGCAAAAAGCCTGCCGAACTCAACCGCAGCGATTTCCTCGAGGCAAGGCAACAGGCACTGCTTTCGCGCATGCGCCGGCGTCGCCGCACCGGTCGGGGCGGCCGCGGCGGCGGCGGCAAGTCACCGTTCTCACTCTTCTAGGAAGCCCAGAATCTTTCGCGCCACTTGATTCGGCAGGATGAGCCCGAGCCTCCCATTGCTCCTGAATTGCGTTCAGTCACCTGCCTGAGCACCTGAACTGCCGGCAGATCTTGCCGGCAGTTCCATTTCAACGTGCGGAATGCCGTCTTCTTCGTACGGCGCCGAGTCAATCACAAAGCCAAGCTCGACGTAGAAACGCTCCAGGTAGCACTGGGCCGAGATTCGGGCCGGGCGGCCGGGATAACGGTCACCGACCACCTCGATGGCGCGCCGCATGAGTTCACGCCCAAGCCCGCTTCGGCGGGCCGTCAGGCTGGTCAGCACACGGCCGATCGAAGGCTGCTCGAACCGCGTTCCGGGGGGCAGGATACGGGCATATGCCGCAACCGAACCGTCGCCGGCCCAGCCGACCAGATGGAAAGCGACATCGTCGAGTCCGTCGAGATCCTGGTAGGGGCAGTCCTGCTCGACCACGAATACCGCAATGCGCGCGGCCAGCACTTCATACAATTGCCGAACATCGAACTGGTCGAACGCATGAAGACGCCATTCCGGCGACGCCGCGCTCACACTCTCATGCTCGGATACCAACTGTTTAGACGCCTTACGACTCATGTTTTCTGAATTTCCGATTCGAGTCTTCGAAATGGACACTGAATGAACGACGCATCCAATCATATCCGGCTCGTCGCCGGTTTTGAGATCCGCCCGCCGGGCGGCAACTGCCGCTTCATACTCGAACGCGACGAAAGCCGGCGCCTGGGCGGGCTGGTGGCCGAGGATTTGTCCCACTGTGTACCCGAAGTCACCACCGGCCACCTGGTAACCGGCCCTGCATTGCTCGAACCCGGCCAGATCATCAGCCCGGAGCACGCGCCCTGGCATGCGATGGCCCGGGTCGCGGGAATGGACGCCGACGCTGGGGCGGACGCGGTGCCGGAAGCCGGCATCACCTCGATCGGCGCGCATCTCGGCCAGCTGGCCCACGCGCCGCTGATGCCTTACTGGTCGCCGCCGCGCGGCCTGTTCCTCTGCCTGCCCATTCTTCTGGCGGTTGAAGCCGCCGAACTCGATCCGCTCGGTTCGAGGCTGGAACAGACACTGTTCGAATCAGGCGGCCTGCGCCCGCCGGCCATGGGAACGCTGGCCGA
>DATGCS010000356.1:0-5211 GCA_035311685.1 Wenzhouxiangellaceae bacterium | reverse complement strand
CCGTGGCGCAGGTCGATGGCGGGAATCAGGATCATTGCAATCGCTCCATTGTCGCTCCGTTTTCATGAAAGACCAAAAGCGGGTCACGAAGCGCGCGAAGAAGGCGGGAAGCACACGAAGGAAAAGCGATTGAATGATTTTTCTCATTCATTATTTCTGAGGTTCCTTAATTCCCATCTTCGTGTAAGACTTTTGCTTCGGCAGATTCACAGCCCGCCCTCCAGGAAATTCTGCAATAGCCGGGCGCCGGCGGCGGCCGATTTTTCGGGGTGGAACTGGCAGGCGGCGAAGTTTTCGCGGCGCACGACCGCGGCGAATTCGCGGCCGTGGTCGCTGGTGGCGACGGCGGCTTCGGCCGGTGCGGCATAGCTGTGGACGAAGTAGAACCATTCGTCGCCGTCCATACCCTTGGCAAGCGGATCGCGGACGGTCCACTTCAGCTGGTTCCAGCCCATGTGCGGCAGGCGCAGGCCGGGGGCGGCCGGCAGCCGGGTCACGCGACCCGGGATCAGTCCCAGGCACGGCGTATCGCCTTCGTCCGAGGATTCGAACATCAGCTGCAGCCCGAGGCAGACGCCGAGAACGGGCTGGGTCAGCCCGCGGATGACGTCGACCAGCCCATGTTCGCGCAACGCATTCATCGACCACGCCGCGGCGCCGACACCGGGCAGGATGACCCGGCTCGCGCCCCGGACCTCGTCGGCGTCGCGCGTCAGCACGCTCTCGGTGCCCAGGCGATTAAGCGCCTGCACCACCGACCCCAGATTCGCCCCGCCGGAATTGATCACTGCGATGGTCACCGGGCATTGCCCCTTGCCCGATGACCGCGGCAGGATTCTCGCGACACGGCGCTCACAGCACGCCCTTGGTCGACGGGGTGCCGCCCTCGCCCCTGGCCAGGGCCGGGTGCAGGGCACGGCCGACGCCCTTGAAACAGGCCTCGACGAGATGATGCGTGTTGTCGCCGGTCAACGTGATGTGGATCGCGCAGCGCAGCTTCTGCGCCAGCGAGGCAAAGAAGTGGCTGACCATCTCGGTATGCAGCCCGCCCACCGATTCGCGCGGGAATTCGCCGTGCAGCTCGAACGCCGGGCGGCCGGAAAGGTCGATGGCGACGTTCGCCAGCGATTCGTCCATGGGCAGCACGAAGCCGTATCGCCCGATGCCGCGCCGGTCGCCCAGCGCCCGGTCCAGCGCTTCGCCCAGCGCAAGCGCGCAATCCTCGACGGTGTGGTGCTCGTCGATGTGCAGGTCGCCTTCGCAGTCCAATTCCAGCGCGAAACCGCCGTGCGCGGCCAGCTGGTCGAGCATGTGGTCGAAAAAGCCGATGCCGGTGCTGTTGGCGACGGGCTTTTCGGCATCGAGGTTCACCGAAACCGATATGGCCGTTTCGTTTGTCCTGCGCTCGACGTGCGCCGTCCGGGGTTCTTCGAGCAGGCGGTCGGCAACCTCGGGCCAGCTTGTCCCGTCCGGCCCGACGTGCAGGCCTTGCAGACCCATGTTTGCGGCCAGTTGCATGTCGGTTTCGCGATCGCCGATCACGACAGAGCGCTCGCGATCCATGTCCGGATCGCGCAGGTATTCCAGCAGCATGCCGACGGCCGGCTTGCGGTCCGGACTGTTGTCTTCGGGCAGGCTGGGATCGATATGTTCGGCGTCGAACTCGAGGCCCTGCGAGCCGAGAATCTGCAGCAACAGTTCGTGCGGGCCGCGGAAAGCCTGTTCGGGGAACGAAGCCGTGCCCAACCCATCCTGGTTGCTGACCATGACCAAGCGGTAGCCGGCGTCCTTCAGCCTCAGCAGCGCCGGAATCACGCCGGGCATCAACCGGAATTTTTCCAGTGAATCCACCTGCTCGTCTTCCGGCTCCTCGATCAGGCAGCCATCGCGGTCGATGAACAGGATCTTTCGATAACTCATGAATTCCACTCTCGCATGAAACCGATCAGGGCAGTGTTTTCTTCCGGCGTGCCAATCGTGATTCGAACACAATCCCCGAGACCCGGTTGCGCCGACTGATCGCGAAGGCGGATGCCGGCGGCGGCGGCGTCGTGCACCAGTAGCGGCCCGTCTGCGGCGCGTACCAACACGAAATTGGCCGCGCCCGGCCAGACCTTCGCGATTCCCGGGCTCGAGACCAACGCCTCGGTGACGCGATCGCGCTCGCCGGCCAGCATCGCCAGGTGTTTGCGCTCGTCGGCCAGTGACTCTTCGGTCAGCGCGCGCATCGCGATCGTAACGGTGGGCGTCGGCAACGGATAAGGCGCGATGATTCGTCGGAGCAGGTCGATGATCACCGGATTGGCGATCACCGCGCCCAGGCGACACCCGGCCAGCGCGTGCGCCTTGGACAAGGTGCGCAGCAGCACCAGGTTCGGATGCTCGGCCAGCAGGGGAATCACGGACGTTTCGGGTGCGAATTCAACGTAGGCCTCGTCGATCACGACCAGGCCGGTGCCTTCCTGCGCGGTTGCCAGCGCGCTCACGGTCTCGGAAGAGATGATGCTGCCGGTCGGGTTGTTGGGCGAGCACAGGAATGAGATCCGGCAATCGCCGGCCTTCTCGCCCAGGTCTTCGGGCAGTTCGAAGGTGTCGCCGGTATCGACCAACGGCGCCTGCACGACCTCGGCGCCCTGCACCCGGGCCGACAGCGCATACATGCCGAAGCACGGCGGGCAAACCAGGACACGGTCCTGCCCTGCCCGGCAGAACACCCGCATCAGCAGATCGATTCCTTCGTCGCTGCCGCGCGTGACCAGCAGGTTCTCGGGCCGCGTTGAGTAAAGCTCGGCCAGGCGCGATTTGAGTCCGGCCGGCTGCGGGTCCGGATATCGGTTCAGGCCAAGCCCGCCGTCGCCGGCCGGCGGCCACGGGCTTTCGTTGGCGTTGAGCAGAATACCGGCCGAATCGGCCAGCGCTCTGGCCGAGGCATAGGGCTTCAGCGCCCGGATCTCCGGCCTGGCCAGTTCCGCAAGTGCGTCCGGATTCAAGAGACGGTTTCCTTCTGCAGCCGCAGCTCGATGGCCAGGCGGTGCGCGTCCAGGCCTTCGTGGGCAGCCAGCCGGGCTCCGGGCGGCCCGAGTTCGCGCAGGCCGGCCAGGCTGGCGCGCTGCACCGTCATGCGGCGCATGAAGTCGACCACGGCCAGGCCCGAGGTCGTGCGCGCCCAGCCGCCGGTCGGCAGCGTGTGGTTGGTGCCCGAGATGTAGTCGCCCAGCGATTCCGGGGTGTAGTGGCCGACGAATACCGAGCCGGCGGTGCTGACGCGCTCGGCCAGGCTCTCGGCGTCACGGGTCTGGATGATCAGGTGCTCGGGCGCGTAGCTTTCGCTGACTTCGATCGCCTCGGCCAAATCTTTTACCAGCACGATCGCTGCATGTTCGAGTGCCTTGGCGGTAGTTTCGCCGCGCGAAAGGCTTTCAAGCAGTTTCTGGACCTGCTCGTTCACGACCTCGGCCAGGCGCGCGGAATCGGTCACCAGGATGACCTGCGAGTCCGGACCGTGCTCGGCCTGGCTGAGCAGATCAACAGCCACCCACTCGGCATTCGCCGAGTCGTCGGCGATGACCAGTACTTCCGATGGACCCGCCGGCAGATCCTGGGCCGCGCCGTGCACGTCGGCCGCCACCTGGCGTTTGGCTTCGGCGACGAACCGGTTGCCGGGCCCGAACAGCTTGGCGCAGGCCGGCACGGTTTCGGTTCCGTAGGCCATCGCGGCGATCGCCTGGGCGCCGCCGGCGATCAACACCTTGTCCAGACCCAGCTTGGCGGCGACCGCCAGCACTGCGTCATCGGCGAGGCCGTCGGCATTCGGCGGGGTGGCCAGGACGATTTCATTGCATCCGGCAAGCAGCGCCGGCACCAGAAGCATCACCGCGGTGGACGGCAGCGGCGCGCTGCCGGCCGGCACGTAGAGCCCGACCGGGTCGAGCGCCAGGTAGCGCATCGAGCATTCCACGCCCGGCGCCGTTTCCACCGAATAGTCTTCCGGACGGCCGGCGGCGTGGAATGCCCGCACGGTCTCGATCGAACGATCGATCGCCGCGTCCAGATCCGGGTCCAGCCGGCCGTGGCCGGCCGTGCCCTGCCAAAGGCCCGGCGGCGTCACGCGATCGAACCGGCGAGTATATTCGGATACGGCGGTATCGCCACGTTCGCAGACGTTGGTGACGATGTCGGCGACGATACTCTTCAATTCGGCACCGGATTCCATTTCGGGCCGGGCCAGAAGCGCATTTCTTCCAGCTTCGTCAAGGCTACCCCAATTCACGGTTTTCATCGGTGTCGATTCCTCAGGCCAGCATCTTTTCGACGGGCAGCACCAGGATCGCGGAGGCGCCGGCGGCCTTGAGCTCTTCCAGGTGCTCCCAGAACACCTGCTCGGTGCACAGCGCGTGTACGGCGACCCGATCCTGCTGGCTGTCCAGCGGCAGCACGGTGGGCGTTTCCGCGCCCGGCAGAATCGCGCTGATGCGCGACAGCGCCTCGCGCGGGGCGTGCAGCATGACGTACTTGGTCTCGGCTGCGCGCTGGACGCCCATCACGCGCTGGACCAGCTTGTCCAGCAATGCTTCGCGTTCCGGCGGCAGGGTCGAATTGCCGCGATACAGCGCGGCCTGGCTTTCGAGCACCGTAGTCACCGCGCGCAGGTGATTGGCGCGCAGCGTCGTCCCGGTGGACACCAGGTCGACGATGGCGTCGGCGGTGCCCAGGCTGGGCGCGATCTCGACCGCCCCGTTGAGCGTGACGATATCGGCTTCGACGCCGTTGTCGTGCAGCCATTTCCGGGTCAGGCGCGGGTAACTCGTCGCGATCCGCTGACCGGCGAGCTGCCCGGGGCCGGCATAGTCCACCCCTTCCGGCAGCGCAAGCATCAGCTTGCAATGGCCGAACTCCAGCGGCGCGAGGACTTCCAGATCGGCTTCCGGGCGGCGCTTGCGCGCTTCCAGCACCTTTTCCACGGCCACGTTCTCGCCGACGATACCGAGCTCGCAGACGCCTTCGAGCAACAGCCTCGGGATGTCGTCGTCGCGCACCAGCAGAAGATCCACCGGTAGATTGCGGCCGTACCAGAAAAGCTTGTCCTTGCTGCGGGCGAACTGCAGGCCGGATTTCTCCAGCAGCTTGAGCGAGGTTTCCGAAAGGCGACCGGATTTCTGGATCGCGATCTTGATTCGGGGTTGATCTGCAGACATGTTCATCGATCTCCTT
>DATGCS010000355.1:0-2232 GCA_035311685.1 Wenzhouxiangellaceae bacterium | reverse complement strand
GCATTCATGTTCGCACCGTCGAGATAGACCTGGCCACCGGCGTCGCGAACCTCGTCGCAGATCTCGACGACGTCCTGCTCGAACACGCCGTGAGTCGAGGGGTAGGTGATCATCAATGCCGCGAGTTCATCGCGGTGTTCTTCGATCCTGGAAGAAAGATCGGCACGGTCGATATTGCCCTTGCTGTCGCAGCCCACGACCACGATCCGGTAGCCCACCATCTGCGCGCTGGCCGGATTGGTGCCGTGCGCCGAGGACGGAATCAGGCAGACCTTGCGGTGACCTTCGCCGCGCGCGTCCTGCCAGTGGCGAATGGTCAGCAGACCGGCGTATTCGCCCTGCGACCCGGCATTGGGCTGCAGCGAGATGGCGTCGAAGCCGGTGATTTCGCGCAGCATCCTGTCCAGATCGTCGATCAGCTCGTGATAGCCGCGAGCCTGGTCGTGCGGGCACAGCGGGTGCAGGTCCGAGAATTCGGGCCAGGTCACCGGGATCATTTCGGCCGTGGCGTTGAGTTTCATGGTGCACGAGCCCAACGGAATCATCGCGTGGGCCAGGCTCAGGTCACGGTTTTCCAGCCTTTTCAGATAACGCAGCATCTCGGTTTCGGAGTGATAGCGCGAGAACACCTCGTGGGTGAGGTAGTCGCTGGTGCGCTGGAGCCCCGACGGTATGCTGGGATCGACCTCGCCAAGTTCGGCATCGACATCGCGCAAGTCGCACTTCTTGCCTGTAAGCAGGGCGACAAGCTCGCCGGCCTGATCGACAGTAGTGACCTCGTTGAAGCTGATCCCGAGGTGGCCTGCCATGTCGGCGCGCAGGTTGAACCCGGCCCGCTGGGTTTCGGCCACAAGCCGTTTCTTGCGATCCTCGTCAACCTCGACAAGCAGCGTGTCGAAGAACTTTACGTATACAGGCGGCATGTCCGAATCCTTCAGCGCGCTTGCCGCAGCCCGGGTGAGACGGTGAACGCGATTGGCAATCGTCCGGATGCCGTCGGCGCCGTGCCAGACGGCGTAGAAGCCCGCCATCACGGCCAGCAACGCCTGCGAGGTGCAGATATTGCTCATGGCCTTTTCGCGCCGAATGTGCTGCTCGCGCGTCTGCAGCGCCATGCGCAGCGCCGCGTTCCCGTGGCGGTCACGCGACACACCGATGATGCGGCCCGGCACGCTGCGTCGATGCGCTTCATGGGTGGCGAGAAAGGCCGCGTGCGGTCCGCCGTAGCCCATGGGCACGCCGAAGCGCTGCGCCGATCCGACCACGACATCGGCACCCATTTCTCCCGGCGGCTTGAGCAGTGCCAGTCCGAGCAGATCGCAGGCCACTGCCAGCATGGCGTCCTGCTCGTGGGCGCGGGCGGCCAGCGGCTGCAGATCGCGGATCTGGCCGCTGGCACCGGGATACTGGGCCAGGATGCCGAAGTAGTCTCCATCGGTCGCGGCCTGCTCGAGATCGTCGACCACCTCGACTTCTATGCCCAGATGATGCGCTCGGTTGGCCACGACGTCTATGGTCTGCGGCAGGCAATCGGCATCGACCAGGAAGCGGTTCGATTTGTTCTTGCGCGCCACTCTCCGGATCATAGTCATTGCTTCGGCCGCCGCGGTGGCTTCGTCCAGCAAGGACGCGTTCGCCAGTTCCATGCCGGTAAAGTCCATGACCATTTGCTGGAAGTTCAGCAGGCCCTCCAGACGGCCTTGCGCGATTTCGGCCTGGTACGGCGTATACGCGGTGTACCAGCCCGGGTTCTCCAGAACGTTGCGCAGGATCACAGGGGGTACCAGCGTCGGGTGATAGCCCAGGCCGATCAGGCTGTGGTTGACCGTATTGGAATCGGCCATGTGGCGCAAACGCTGGAGCACCTGGGCTTCGTTGCGTGCCGCGGCCAGGTCGAGCGGTCGCTCGGACCGGATGCTCGGCGGTGTTGATTCCGAGATCAGCGATTCAAGAGATTCAAGGTCCAGATGCCCGAGCATCTGCTTGATCTCTTCGTCGCGCGGCCCGATGTGGCGACCTATGAATTCCGCCCGGTCTTCGAGTGCGCGCAGCGAGCGATTCGATTCGGTAACAGTCATGAATAGTTCCTGGATTTTTGCCTAGATCTTTAAATAGTGGTCTACCAGCAGGATCGCGAACAGCGCCATCAGGTAGAGAACCGAGTAATTGAACATGTCCATCGCCAGACGTTCATTGCGGTTGTTCAACAAAGCGATGGCATAGCCGAGAAAT
>DATGCS010000354.1:0-3572 GCA_035311685.1 Wenzhouxiangellaceae bacterium | reverse complement strand
GGACAACGTGCTGGCGCGGCAGTCCGGGCAGGATTTCCAGGTGCCGATCCCGCAGCTCGACGCGCGCTGGCTGGGCGATTTCTACGCCGTCTGGCCCGATATGGGCAGCGTCTGGCAGGCCGGCGACGACGATGCAGCCATCGCCCAGCTCAAACGTCTGGCGGCGCAAGACCCCGATCAGCCCTGGCTCGGTGCCGTCGATGCCCGCTATGGTCCGGATTTCCAGCGCTGGATCCGGGGTTTCCAGCTGCGCAACGGGCTGCGCCAGGACGGCATGGCCGGTCCGGTCACCCGCCTGTTTCTTTCAACGCTAGGCGCGGGTTCCGCAGGCGCCGAAGCCAACGACTCTCCGGACTGAAATGTCTCTGTTGCTCGATGCACTGAAGAAATCTGAAGCCCAGCGTCGGCGCGGAACGACGCCGACGATAGATCTGACCAGAACGCCGCCGTCGGGCAGCCCGCGCCGGCCCGGGGCGCGCTGGTTGCTGGTGTTGTCGACCTGCGTTTTGCTGGTGGCCGCCGCGCCGTGGTTGTGGCCGCCACTGTCGGACTGGATAGAAGCGCGCCAGGACGGTTCCGACGAGGTCGCTGCGCTCGCCGAGAATGCCGCAGCGTCGGCTGCCGGCTCCGAATCAGAATCCCGAAGCGAAGAGCAAACCGGCGTCCGTACGAAACAGATGGATCCGGCGCCGGTGGCAGGTGCGGCCAGCCCGCGCCGGGTCGCCGCTGTCGATTCCGGGCTGGCTGGCCGGCCCGACGAGACCGCGACCCCGGAACGAACCAGTGGTGATTCCCAAAAGGCTTCCGGCGATAGCCGCGGCAGTCCCGCGGCTATCGTGTCGAACACCGACGATGGCGCCGGCCCGGACAATGCACCGGCTGAGCCGAAGGAAGCAATCGCGGCTTCGGATTCGGAAGCCGGAGCTTCGATGCAGGAATTGCGACGGGTGGTGCAGGCCCGGAAGCAACAGCAGCAGGGCCGAGCATCGGCACCTCCCGAGCCGCCGGCGAAGGCGTCCCGGCCGGTCAACGAGGCGAGCGCGAATTTCATTCGACCGTGGGAACTGCCCCAAGTGAAGCGCGCCGAGTTTCCGGAGCTCAAGCTCACGGTTCACTTCTATGCCGAGCGCGCCGCCGACCGTTTCGTGCTGATCAATGGCGAGCGCTACCGGGAAGGTCAGCGCGTCGGCCCCGAGACCATGCTGGCCGAGATTCGACAGCGCGGCGCGGTTGTCGAATTCGGCACCTACAGGGTGCTGATCGAGTGAACTGGGTGGTTCGAACCGGCCCTTCCAGGTCCGGCGCGGTCAACCCATGGATGGTTATCGTGATTAGCGCGCTGGCCCTGGCGGTCATGTCGAGCACGCTGGTGGTACCCGAAGCGATGGATGGCGGGTGGATCGATTCCTGGGGTTTCAAGCCGTCCCGGATTTCGGAATTGCTTTCCGGTGAGCCGGGCCTCAGCGAAAGTCTCGGGCTGGCGGGGCTGGTCAGCGCGCTTTTTGCCCACTCGACATGGCTGCACCTGGCAGGCAACGTCGCCTATCTCTGGGTATTCGGCATTCCGGTCGAACGCGCGCTGGGGCATCTCAGGTTCGCTGGCTTGTTTTTGCTGCTGGGCGCACTGGCCAACCTGTTCGTCGCGCTGCGCATTCCGGAACTGGACCGGACCATCATCGGCGCAAGCGGCGGGGTTTCGGCGGTCATCGGCGTGTACCTGGGGCTTTTCCCTACGCGGCGGATCGGGTTGTGGCTCCCGCTTGGGCTGTTCCTGCAGTTCGCACGCATTCCCGCGTTGCTGGTTATAGGTTCCTGGTTCACGCTCCAGGTGCTCTACACCGTGTTCGGGCCGATGTCCGATGCGGTGGCCTGGCGTACCCATGTGGCCGGATTCGTGGCCGGCGTGCTGGTGGCGCTGATGATTCGGCTGTTTTCGGACAAGGTGACGTATGCCCACAGAGGTTATTGAGCTTTGAATCAAAAGCGGCTAACCGCGAAGTGCGCGAATAACACAAAGGTAAATCGACACCGACACTATGAGCTGCTTGTCGCTTTAAATGCCCCCCCGAGTCCGTGCATAATGAGGCGCTGAATTCGAGCCTGACGGGGCGCCGTGTGTACAAGCTGGTGTTTTTCAATCAAGGCAAGGTCTACGAGCTTTTCGCCGAGCGCGTGGATTCCAGTCACCTGTACGGTTTCGTCGAGGCAGCAGGGCTGGTCTTCGATACCGCTTCGAAGGTAGTGGTGGATCCGACCGAGGAGCGTCTGCGTTCCGAATTCGCCGATACCGAGAAGCTCATGCTGCCTTTGCAGTCGGTGATCCGCATCGAGCAGGTCAAGAAGCGCGGCAAGTGTGTAATCAGGGATCGAGGGACCGGCGATAAAGTCACGTCGCTACCGCTGGACGGCCCGAGCAAGTCCTGACTGCAAGTCTAAAGGCACATCGATAAGCTGCAGACGCGTAAAAAAGAATACAACCAGGGAGATTTCATCTTGAGCGAACAACCCATACCCGAGCCGAACGCCGGCCGCCGCTGGCTCTACAAGGGCCTGGACGTCATCGAACGCGTCGGCAACAGGTTGCCCGATCCGGCGGTGCTTTTCTTCCTGCTGATGCTGGTAGTCTGGGCGCTGTCTGCGCTGCTTGCGCCGATCCAGTTCAGCGCGCTGCATCCCCAGACCGGCGAACCCATCCAGGTCGTCAACCAGCTTGCCGGGGACGAACTGGCGCGCTTTCTGAGTCAGATGGTGACTGTATTCACCAGCTTCGCGCCGCTGGGCATCGTGCTGGTGGCGATGCTGGGCGTCGGCGTGGCCGAGCACACCGGATTCATCAACGCCGCACTTCGCAAGATGCTGGGCGTCACTTCGCCGCGCCTGCTCACGCCCATGCTAATACTGGTGGCGATCGTGTCGCACACCGCGGCCGACGCGGGGTATGTGGTGGTCATTCCTCTGGGGGCGGTGATCTTCTATGCCGCCGGGCGTCATCCGCTGGCCGGAATCGCGGCCGCCTTTGCCGGCGTGTCGGGCGGCTTCTCGGCAAACTTCATCCCGTCGGCCATAGACCCGATGCTCGCCGGCATTACCGAAGAGGCCGCGCGCGTTCTCGACCCGAGCGTGGCGATCAACCCGCTGGTCAACTGGTTCTTCATGGCGGTCTCCAGCGTTCTGGTGATCGGCATCGGCTGGTGGCTGACCGACAAGGTCGTCGAGCCCAGGCTGGCGCGCGAGACGCCGGTCGACGGCGACATGTCCGACATGCCGAAGCTCGAGCCGCTGGCCGACAACGAGCGCCGCGGCCTGAACTGGGCGCTGGGAAGCATTGTGCTGGCCATCGCGCTGCTCGCGATAGGGGTCCTGCTGCCCGATTCACCGCTGCGCGACCCGAATCCGGCGCTGGCATTCCACGAGAGCATTACCTCGTTCGGCGCCCCGTTGATGCGATCCATCGTGCCGCTGATCTTCATCCTGTTCCTGATTCCCGGCACGGTCTACGGCTACGCGGCCGGCACCATCGAGGGTCATCGCGACCTGATCACCGGTATGAGCAAGTCCATGGAGTCGATGGG
>DATGCS010000353.1:0-12848 GCA_035311685.1 Wenzhouxiangellaceae bacterium | reverse complement strand
TGCTTCGTCGCCGCAACAAGCCTGAACAACCTGCTCGCGGCCGGGGTCGCGCTCGTCGTCGGCGCGTTCGTCTACCTGTATCGGCGCGAAGACGACCGCGGATGATGCGAGCATTTCTCCACAGCGCTCCGCGATGGTGTAGGATTTTCTAATGTAGTTCGCATCCGGTATCGACCGGATCTTTCCACCAGCGAACGGGAGGCAATCCAGTGAGCACAGTGCATCGATGGGTCCAGCTGTCGACTGCCCTGTTCGTGTTTTGGCTTGTGCTTTCGATGCCGCTGGATTTTTCCGACCTGCTGTGGGGCCTCGCAGCTGCGGTTGCGGTAGGCGGCCTTGCCAGCGGATTTCTTTGGCCCGAAGGGTCACCCGGCATCGGCGCGCGCAGCCTGGCGGGGCTCGTCTTCCACACCTTCGACCTGATCCGCCAGATCGTGCCGGCCGCCCTGCAGGTCGCGCGGGTCGTACTGGACCCCGCGCTGCCGATTCAACCGAAGATCATCGTCCACCGGACTTCGCTGGACAGTGATCTTGCGCGGGTCACCCTGGCCAACAGCATCACGCTTACGCCGGGGACGCATTGCGTGGATCTCGAAGACGGTCGGATTACCGTGCATTGCCTTTCGTCCGCGTTTGCCGAACCACTGATCGAGGGCAAAATCGAAAAGCGGATTTCGCGTCTGCTGGGAGACTCCGAATCCGATGAATGAATGGTCGCTGATTCCGCTGTTCTGGGGCGCCCTGATCTTCCTGTTGATCAATGCGTTTGCCTGTCTCTGGCGGGGGCTTGCCGGGCCCACCCTGCCCGACCGGATCCTTGCCGCGAATGTTATCGGCACCAAGACCATGGTGGTGCTGGTACTGCTGGGCCTGGCGCGCGAACAGGGCATCTGGCTCGACGTGGCGCTGGTCTATGGACTGTTGAGCTTCACTGTCACGCTGGTGGCGGGCCGGCTGTTGGAAACCGGCCGGCTCAAAGGCGCCTGGAGACAATGATGCTGGCCACCGCACACGCCCTGCTGGTCTCCTTCCTGGTTATCGCAGGCGCCGCTTTCTTTTTCATCGGCACGCTCGGGCTGCTGCGCTTCCCGGATTTCTATACCCGGGTGCACGCGGTCACCAAGTGCGATGCGCTGGGCGCCGGACTGGTGCTGCTCGGTCTTGCGATCTGGCATGGGCCGGATGGGGAAGGCGTGCGCATCCTGGCCCTGATCGCGCTGATCCTGGTGTCAAGTCCGACCGCCGGGCACGCGCTGGCGCGGGCGGCGTTCAGGACCGGTCTGAAGCCCTGGACACGGGAGGCAACGCGCCAAGGAGGTATGCGTGAGCCCGATTGAACTGCTTGACCTGGTGCTGCTCGCACTGCTACTGACCTGCGCGATCGGCATCGCCAGGCTCAAGGACCTGGCCGCGTGCGCCATCCTGTTTTCGGCCTACAGCTTCATCCTGTGCCTGGTCTGGGCCCATCGCGGGGCGCCGGACGTGGCCATGACCGAAGCCGCGGTCGGCGCCGGCATCACCACGGTGCTGTTCCTGACCGTCATCTCGCGCGTCGGGAGGCGGGAAAAATGAATGCGTGGCGCACCGGGAGAATATTGACGACGGTCCTGATCGGGGCACTCGCCGTGCCGTTGATGTACGGCGTGCTGCACCTGCCGCCGCCGGGCCAGGCCGACGCCCCGGCGCATTCGAATGTCTCTGCGAAATATATCGAGCACGGCGCCGAACACGGCGGCTCGGAGAACCTGGTGACCGGCGTCCTGCTGAACTATCGCGCACTGGACACCTTCGGCGAAGTACTGGTGATCTTTACCGCCTGGCTGGCGGTGGCGGCCGTGGCCGGTACGGCAAGACAAACCGGACACGAATCGACCCCGCCGAGCCCGATCGTCGATTACGTGATTCGTATGCTGGCGCCGTTCATCGCGGTATTCGCACTGTTCGTGATCGTCAACGGCCACGTGCTGCCGGGTGGCGGCTTCCAGGGCGGCGTGTTACTCGGCGCCATGTTGATTCTGCTTTCGCTGGCGCACGGCGGCGAGCCGGTTGCCGATGTCGTTTCGCTCCGAACCTGGATCTGGCTGCGGGCCGCCGGCGTGCTGGTGTTTGCGCTGGTGGCGCTCCTGGGCTTGCCGCTTACCGGATACCTGTTCGGACTGCCGACCGATCCGACCTTGCGGCATGCGCTGATGATCGTTCTCGAACTGGGTATAGGCATCGGCGGTGGCGCTGTCCTGGGCGGGCTTTATTTCTCGATTGCCGGCGTGGAGCGATCATGAATGCGGCGACCTCGGTATTCAGTCACATCGACTACCTGGTTGCCGTTGCGCTTTTTCTGTCCGGTGCGTGGATTCTTCTGACCAGCAACAACCTGGTCAAGAAAATCATCGGTCTGAACGTAATGGAGACTTCGGTATTCGCGTTCATCGTCACCACCGGAATGATCGACGATGGCGCACCGCCGCTCCTGGCCGCCGGCGTCGAAGGCCCGTTCGCAAGCCCCCTGCCCCACGCGCTGGTACTCACGGGGATCGTGGTTGCAGTCAGCGTCACGTCGCTTGCGCTGGTGCTGGTCTTGCGCATCAAGGCCGAGCTGGGAAGCGTCGAGCTCGATGAAATCGAATCGGTGGGAGAACATGACGATTCCGCCGGGCCAGGCGGCGGTTCCGGATGACCCACTGGCCGCACTGGCTGCCGCTGGTCGCCGCACTGCCTATGGTCGGCGGCGTGCTGACACCGTTGCTGTTCCGATCCCGGCCGTCTCTGGCCTGGGCATGGGCGGTCTCTATCGCATCGGTCACCACGCTGGCGAGCAGTGCGCTCCTGCTCACCTTGGTCGGCTCGGGTCCATTCAGCTACGCCGTTGGCGGCTGGCTGCCGGACTACGGCATCGAGTTGCAATTCGATCCGGTCAGTGCGCTCATAAGTCCGGTATGCATCATCGGTTTGCTTTCGCTGATATTTTCCAGGCGCTACGTCGAGCGGAGCATCGATCCGAAGAAGGTTTCCTTTTTCTATGCCCTCGTGC
The DNA here is from genome assembly GCA_035311685.1 of Wenzhouxiangellaceae bacterium. Taxonomy (GTDB): domain Bacteria; phylum Pseudomonadota; class Gammaproteobacteria; order Xanthomonadales; family Wenzhouxiangellaceae. Next base: position 9,820 of record DATGCS010000353.1, on the reverse strand, counting down.
TGGTCAATCTTGGCGGATTGAACGGTTTCATGATGACCGGCGACTTGTTCAACATGTTCGTTTTCATGGAAATCTTCTCGGTCTCGGCCTACGCTCTGGTCGCAACGGCACGCGAGCCGATCGCCGCGCTCGCCGCTTTCAAATACCTGCTGATGGGCGCGTTGTCCTCGCTGCTGGTGCTGTTTTCGGCAGGCGTTGTCTTCGCGATGACCGGAACGCTGAACATCGCAGACGCCGCTTCACGGATGGACGTTGCCGGTCCGATGCCCGCCGCGTTGGCGCTTGCGGCACTGGCGACCGGCTTTGCGGTCAAGGCGGCGCTCTTTCCGGTGCACTTCTGGCTTCCCGACGCGCACGCTGCCGCGCCGGCGCCGGTCAGCGCGATCCTGTCGGCGCTGGTGGTCAAGGCCGGCGTCGTCGGCATGCTTCGCACGCTGGAGTTGTTCGCCGGCGCCGAACAGTTGCTGCAGCCGCTGTTGACGAGCCTTGTCTGGCTCGGCGCACTGGGTGCACTGGGCGGCGCCCTCATGGCTTTGGTGCAGCGCGACATCAAGCTGATGCTGGCCTACTCCACGGTGGCCAACATCGGCTATATCTTCATCGGCCTCGGTCTGGCGACAGCGAGCGCGGCGACCGGTGCCATGGCGCATACGCTCAATCATGCAGTCATCAAGTCTGCACTTTTCCTGGCCGCCGGTGCGATCATCCACCGCACCGGATTGCGTCATATCGATGACCTTCGCGGCTTGGCCCGGCGCATGCCGGTCACCTCGTTTGCCATGGCCTTCGCGCTGGTCTCGCTTTCCGGCGTGCCGCCCATGGCCGGTTTCGTCGGCAAATGGCAGATTGCGGTCGGCGCCCTGCAGGCCGGCCGGCCGGCCGTGCTGGCCGTCATGATCATCGCCGGCTTGATCGTATTGGCGTTCAGCGTACGGGTGATCAATGCGCTTTACTTTCGTCCGCCGTCGAGAATATCGGTGGCTTCGGCCACCGAAGTACCGCTGTCGATGCTGCTCCCCATTGCAATCCTGACCGCGGGTTGTCTCGGTCTGGGAATGACCGGCCAGCCAGTGCTGGAGTTTGTCGCGCCCGTCATCAAGAACCTCTACGGGGCCGTCCCTTGACCGCCGAACTGATCGACCTGCGCCCGGCGCTGGCGGTCGTGATCTCGCTGGCCTGCGCCGGCGCCGTGTTCGCCGCGCGCGAAAACGCACGCTGGCGGGCCATCTGGAGTCTGTCGGCCGCGGGCGTCAAGTTCGCGCTGGTCTGGTCGATGCTGCCCGGCGCCCTGGGCGGGGCGGTTTATTCGTTCCGTGTCGGTGAGGTGCTTCCGGGGGTGGCGTTCGGTTTCCGGGTCGACGCGCTGGGGTTGTTCTTTGCCCTGGTGTCGTCGACATTATGGGTGCTGACGACCGTTTACGCGCTGGCGTATATGCGCAAAAGCCATTCGCTGTCGCGGTTTTTCGGGTACTTCGCCCTGTGCATTTCTACAACGGTGGGTATCGCATTTGCCGAGAACCTGTTCACGTTGTTCGTCTTTTACGAACTGCTGACCGTCTGCACTTATCCGCTGATCATGCACAACGAGGATCTGGCGGCGCGTCGGGCCGGACGAAAATATCTCGTCTACACGTTGTCCGGCGGCGGCCTCATCCTGGCCGGCATGGCGATGGTCTACGCCTCGTCGGGCACGCTTAGCCTGGCGCAAGCCGGGATTCTGGACGCCTCGGCCGGAGGCACGACCCTGCTGGTCATATTCGTGCTGCTGATTGCCGGTTTCGGGGTCAAGGCGGCGCTTATGCCGCTGCACGCCTGGCTGCCCGCGGCAATGGTGGCGCCGACACCCGTCAGCGCTCTCCTGCACGCCGTCGCCGTCGTCAAGGCCGGGGTATTCGGCATCATCCGCGTGATCTACGACGTGTTCGGCGCCGATCTTCTGCGCCAACTGGGCTATACCGACTGGCTCGCGGTGCTGGCCGGCGCGGTCATCATCATCGCTTCGGTCAAGGCGCTGCGCCAGAGGCATATCAAGGCAAGGCTTGCCTGGTCCACGATCAGCCAGTTGTCCTACATCGTGCTGGCGGCTTCCCTGCTCGCCCCGCTGGGGACACTGGCCGCGATCATTCATATCGCCAATCAGGCGTTTTCCAAGATCACGATGTTCTTCGTCGCCGGCGTGATCGAACGCGGGACCGGCAAGACCCGGGTCGACGAACTGGCGGGCGTTGGGCGCCAGATGCCCTGGACCATGGCAGCGTTCACGCTGGCGTCGTTGAGTTTCATCGGCGTGCCGCTCACGGCCGGGTTCGTCACCAAGTGGTACCTGTCGCTGGGCGCGCTGCAGGGCGGGCGGGAAGTATTCGTCGGCGTGATGGTCGTGAGCGGGCTCCTGAACGCGGCCTACTGGTTGCCGATGGTCTACCAGGCCTTCTTCAGGCCGATGCCGGCCGATCGGAAAGCGCCGGCAGGCGTCTCGCCGATGATGGTCGGACCCGTGCTGATCTGTGCCGCTTACATCATCTTGCTGGGCGCGGGCGCAAGCGCCCCGGCGATGCCGTTTTCGCTGGCCGAGGCAGCGGCTCGTTTCGCGATCGAACTCAAGGCGTCTGTGGAATGAGCGGCATACTGCCCAACTGGCTGCTTCCAGGGCTCGCCGTGGCCTTGCCGGTGACCGGCAGCTTGGTGATTTTTCGGGCCGGACATTGGAAACACCGCATGACCGGCCTGGCGGTGACCGGAACGGTCTTGCTCGTCACGCTGGCGCTGACCGTGATCATGGCCGTGACGGTTGCCGATGGCAACCGAATCGATCTGGTCCTGTTCCCCCTGTTGCCGCCGTGGCCGGTTGCATTCAGGGTCGACGCCATGGGCGCAGTGTTCGCCATGACCGTTGCGGGCCTGTTCGCGCTGGCCATGATGCATGCGGTCGGCTACCTGCCGGATGACCGTCGCCAGTGGCGCTTCCACGGCTTTCTGCTGGCAAGCCTCGGCTGCCTGATCGGGGTCGCGCTGGCGGCAAATCTGCTGACCCTGTTGCTGTTCTACGAGGTGTTTTCGCTGCTGGCCTATCCGTTGATCGTGCACGAACGCAAGCCCGAGGCGTTCAACGCCGCCCTGAAATACCTGGTCTATATCCTCTCCGGCGGGGCGCTGGTCTTTACCGGCATCGTGCTGGTTCAACACATTGCCGGCAGTGGGACTTTCGTTGCCGGCGGCATGCTGCCGGACGGTGCGTCGGATCCTGCGCTGATCGTAGCCTGGGCCGCACTGATGACGGGTTTCGGCGTGAAGGCCGCGCTGATGCCGCTGCATGGCTGGGTGCCCGATGTGCACCCGGCCGCGCCCTCCCCGTTTTCGGCGGTCCTGTCCGGGGTGATGGTCGCGGCGGGCGTCTTCGCGATCCTGAGGGTATTGTTCGAGATCTTCGGTGCGGGGTTGCTGCAGCGTCTGGGCGTTCTGCCGTGGCTGGCGGCGTTCGCCGGCTTCGCCGTAATCGCCGGCGCGATGCGGGCCGTGGCCGAAGACGATCTGAAGCGACGTTTGGCGTATTCCACGATCAGCCAGATGGCCTACGTATCACTGGCCGCGTCGCTTGCCAGTCAGACCGCACTGGCCGGCGCGCTGGTGCATATTGTCCATCACGCATTCTTCAAGGGCGGCCTGTTTCTGTGCGCCGGCCTGATCATCGCCACGACCGGCGTGCGCCGGATCAGCCGGATGCGCGGCCTGGGCCGGCGAATGCCCTGGACTGCGGGCACGCTGACCCTGCTGGCGCTGGCCATGATCGGCGTTCCTCCGCTGTCGGGGTTTACCGGCAAATGGGTACTCGGCTCCGGCATGGCGCAGGCCGGCGGATACGCGCATCTGGCAATCATACTGGCGGGCAGTCTGCTGGCTGCGCTGTACCTGTGGCCGGTTGTGTATCGAATCTGGCAGACCGCCGAAGAACCCGGTCCCGACTGCGGTGAGATTCCAGACCGGAAACCGCGGCAGGATAATCGCTGGATGCTGACGGCCGTCCTGGCGACAGGCTTGATAACGATTCTGCTGGGTCTGGCGCCGCGCCTGCCCGGATTCCCGCTTGAACTGGCCGAAACGGCGGCGCGCACGCTGCTGGGGTCACCGGCATGGAAATGAATCCCGTTCAAGCCGGCGCCATGCTGCCGCTGCTGATCGCGTGGCCGGTGTTCGCCGCGCTGGCGGCCGTCGCGCTGGCCCGATTCGGATGCACTCGCCGGCTGTTCGACGGATTCGTGATCGTCGCGGCCGGAATCACACTGGCTGGCGTCGCACTGTTGATTGCGCCGGTGCTGACGGCATCGCGCATCAGCGGCAGCGTTCCCTTCGGGCTGGGGCGGGCGGAATTCGTCGCCGATCCGGTCGGGCTGATGTTCGCCTTGCCCGCAGCGCTGGTATGGTTCTGCAGCACGCTGTACGCGGCGGCATGGTTGCGCGACGATCCAGCGCCGGTGCGCTACCAGGTCACCAGCCTGGTGCTGCTGGCGGCCAATCTGGGCGTCGTACTGGCCGGTGATCTCATGACGTTGTATGTCTGCTTCGAGGTCCTCGGCCTGGTCTCTTTGTTGCTGGTGATCCACGACGGCAGCCGACGCGCCCGGCGAGCCGGGGTCAAGTATTTCTGGATGTCGCTCGGCGGCGGGATTTCACTACTGGCCGGCATCTTCCTGTTCCAGGCGCTGACCGGATCCGATGCGCTTGAAACGCTGCCCCCGGACACTGGCAACTCAACGCTGTTATGGGCTGCATTCGGCCTGTTGCTGACCGGCTTCGGCGTCAAGGCCGGCATGGTGCCGCTGCACGTCTGGCTGCCGGATGCGCACCCGGTCGCTCCGCCCCCGGCCAGCGCGCTGTTGTCGGGCGTCATGATCAAGGTAGGCGCCTACGGTATCTTTCGCTGCCTGAATGTGCTGTTCATGAGCGAATCGGGCGATCAGTGGGCGTTGACCGCCGCAATGGGCCTGATCGTGCTCTGGATTGGTCTGATCACGATGCTTGTCGGGGCAATCCTGGCGCTGGGTCAGCAGCAGGCCAAGCGCCTGCTGGCATGGAGCAGCGTCAGCCAGATGGGATTCGTACTGGCCGGCCTCGGCGCCGGCGCTTACCTGGGTGCTGACGGTGCGATGGCTTCGGCGGGCGGCCTGCTGCACATTGTCAATCACGGCCTGTTCAAGGGGGCGCTGTTCCTCGGCATGGGTGCAGTAGCAATGCGCGCCGGCACCGCCGACTTGGACCGGCTCGGGGGTCTGTGGCGAAAAATGCCGGTGACATTCACGGCCATGCTTGTGGCGACGGCGGGGGTTACCGGTGTGCCCCTGTTCAATGGTTTCGCCAGCAAATCCATGATTCATCATGGCATTGTCCAGGCCGGTGAACAGGCGGGCGGGCCATTGGCGCTGGCCGAGTGGATTTTCCTTGCCGCCTCGGCGGGTACGGTCGCCTATTTCGTCAAGCTGATCGCATACGTGTTCATGCGCAGGCCTGAACACGGCCGAGTCGATTCGGTGCGCGAGGCGCCAGCCCCGATGCTTGCGGCGATGCTTTTGCTGGCCGTACCGATCGTGCTTCTCGGCTGGCGGCCGGACTGGCTCCTGCAGGGACTGGTCGAACCCGGTCTTTCAGCGCTGATGATCCCGGTCGAGCCGATCGCGCATTTCCTGTCTCGATATTTCCTGAGCCCAGGCGATTCGTGGTCGTTCGCGCTGACCGCTTTTTCCGGCGGCATTCTGGCCGCGATCGGAATGCGCTTCGGCTTGTTCAGAGTGCGGGCGCCGGCCTGGGTGGGCGTCGACTACTGGTACCGGGCGGCGGGCCTGGGTTTCATTGGTCTGTGCCGGCGTCTGAAAAGCGCCATTACCGCCGTGCAGAGTCCCGGCCGCGTGCTGTCAGCCGGTCTCGGCAGGAAAATTCGCCCGCTACTGGCCGATGACGCCGGGCGCATCGAACACGCTGAAGACCGCTTTTTCCGGCGCCTGGACCGCGTACGCGAGGACGTTCGCGCCCGCGCCGAGGCGCTGGCGCTGGAACCGTCGGAACTATCGGCTGGCGAGGATGCACCGGAGGATGATCGGCGCCGCTTGCTCAATGCGGTGCACTGGCTGTCGGGCCTGCTTGTAACCCGGATGATCGAGCACGCGATGAGCGCTTTTGCCCACGCCGCGGACCGTCGGGAATTGGAACAGTGGCTGTCGGCCTGCGAAGAGCGCACCGGAAAACTGGCGAGATCGTCGCTGACAATGGTCAGATCCTGCTCCGAGAGCTCACAGATCGACGCTGCCATGCTGGAGCGGGCCTGGCGGGACGTGCTTCCACCGCTACCGGTTGCCCACGACGCAGCCCAGCCGACATCGGCGAGGCAATGGGCGGATGAATTGAAAGCGCTGGTGACTCATCCTCGCCACCGTCATTGGCCGGTCACAGAGAGCCTGGATCGAGGCCGTCTGGTGTCCATGCTGCGATGGTACTTGAAAGCCATGTCGCGAGATCTGGAGCTCGGTCTGGCGCTGGTATTCGTGATGCTGGCCTCAGCCATGCTGCTGCTGTTGTTGTTGTAGTTTGAATGGTCACGCTGCCCGCAAGCTCATTGCTGCCGTTGCTGGCCATTCTGGTGCCGGCCGTCGGCGGCCTGATCGTGTTCACGGCGAAGCGCTGGCATCGAGGCGCGGGAATTTTTGGGGTCGGGGCGTGTGCCGTGGCCACGCTGGCCATTACCCTCCTCATGGCCCATGGCGCCTCGGTCGCAACGCCCATGGAAGCAAAACTGTTTCAGCTCGTGCCGCCGCTGTGGGTAGCGCTTCGGGTCGACGCCATGGGCGCATTGTTCGCCGTAACCATTGCCGCGATGTTTGTTCTGGCGCTGGTCCACGCAGTCGGCTATCTGCCCGACGACCGCCGCCAATGGTGCTTCCACGGATACGCGCTGGCAAGCCTTGGCGCCATGATGGGGGTCGCGCTCGCCGCCAACATGATTACGCTGCTGCTTTTCTATGAGTTGTTTTCGTTGCTGGCCTATCCCCTGATCGTGCATGAACGGACGCCTTCGGCATTCCGCGCAGGTGTGAAATATCTCGTATACATTTTCTCCGGCGGCGCGCTGATTTTCTGCGGCGTCGTTCTGGTCCAGGGGATCGCCGCGAGCACCGAATTCCTTCCCGGTGGAATTCTGCAACACGTCGAGCCGCGCGGCGTAACGGTCGCGACCTGGTGGCTTCTGTTGGCCGGGTTCGGGGTCAAGGCCGCGCTGATGCCGCTTCACGGCTGGGTGCCTGATGCGCATCCGGCCGCGCCGGCGCCTTTTTCGGCGCTATTGTCCGGCGTCATGGTGGCCGCCGGCATATTCGGAATCCTGCGGTTCTCGCTGGAGATATTCGGCCCAACCTTGCTCGTTCAGCTGGGCGTCCTGCCGTGGCTGGCCGGGATTGCCAGCGTCGCGGTGCTGGCCGGCGCCGTGCTGGCCGTGCCCGAAGACGATCTCAAGCGGCGTCTGGCCTGGTCGACGATCAGCCAGATGGCCTACGTGACACTAGCACTGTCTTTGTTGCATCCCACTGCATTTGCCGGGGCCCTGGTGCACATTACCCACCATGCCTTCTTCAAGGGTGGCCTGTTCTTCTGCGCCGGCATGATGATCGCGTTGACCGGGGTGCGACGGATCAGTCAAATGCGAGGCCTGGGCTGGCGGATGCCGTGGATGGGCGCGACGCTGACGCTGCTGGCCCTGGCGATGACTGGAATGCCGCCGCTGTCGGGTTTCGTCGGCAAATGGACGATCGCCACCGGGATGGTTCAGGCTTCCGGATTCGCACATCTTGCGGTGCTGGTCATCGGAAGTCTGCTGGCCGCACTTTACCTGTGGCCGGTAATTTACCGCATCTGGCAGCAGCCGGAACCAGGCGACCCCGCGCATGAGCCCGACAAGATCGAGGCATTGCCGTCAGGATTCTACTGGATGCTGATCGCGGTCCTGACCTGCGGACTGATCACGCTTGTGCTGGGCGTGGCCGCCGGGCTGCCCGGCTTTCCACTCGACCTGGCACAACGGGCCGCCGAGTCATTGCTCGGGCCTCCGGCATGGAAATGATGTCGAGCAATCCCGGAGCACTATTGCCGCTGCTGGTGGCCTGGCCGTTGGTCGCGGCGGGCCTGGCCGCCTGTATTGCCGGTGTGGGCGGCAGCCGGCGCGCGTTCGACCTGTTCGTTACCGTCTCGGTCGCGCTCACTTTGATCGGCGTGGCCATGCTGATCGCGCCTGTCCTGGACCAGACACGAATCGGCGCGACGCTTCCGTTCGGGCAGGCCCGAATCCGGTTCGTTGCCGACCCGATCGGCGTGATGTTCGCGCTGGCCGCGGCGCTGGTGTGGTTTTGCAGCACGCTGTACGCCACCGCCTGGTTGCGCGACGATCGGGCTCCCGTACGCTACCAGTTGATCAGCCTGGTGCTGCTGGCGGCCAATCTGGGCGTCGTGCTGGCCGGCGACCTCCTGACGCTTTACATCTGCTTCGAAGTGCTCGGGCTGGGGGCATTGCTGCTGGTGGTTCACGACGGAAGCCTCGCTGCGCGACGTGCCGGCGTGAAGTATTTCTGGATGACCATCATTGGCGGCGTTGCGCTGCTGGTCGGGATTCTGCTGTTTAACGGCGTGACCGGGTCAATCGCGTTCAGTGCCGTCCCGAATGCCGTCGATCACTCAACGCAGATGTGGGCGTCATTCTGCCTGTTGCTGATCGGCTTCGGGGTCAAGGCCGGCATGGTGCCGCTGCATGTCTGGCTGCCGGATGCGCATCCGGTGGCGCCGCCGCCGGGCAGCGCGCTGCTGTCGGGCGTCATGATCAAGGTCGGTGCCTACGGGATATTCCGCGTTTTGCATGTCTTGTTCATCGGCGAACCGGGGCCGGTCGATAAGGCCGGGGCGACGCTGGAAGCCGTACTCCCGGACTCATCCATGGGCCTGATCGTGCTGTGGCTGGGGCTGGCGACGATGGCGATCGGCGTGATCCTGGCGCTGGGTCAGCGTCAGGCCAAGCGAATGCTGGCGTGGCACAGCGTCAGCCAGATGGGTTTCGTGCTTACCGGACTGGGCGCCGGTGCGTATCTGGGCACTCATGGAGCAATGGCGTCGGCCGGCGGTCTGCTGCACGTATTCAACCACGGCCTGTTCAAGGGCGCGCTGTTTCTCGGGGCAGGCGCTGTCGCCATGCGTGCCGGCACCGCCGACATGTATCGTCTCGGCGGCCTGTGGCGGCGAATGCCGGTCACGTTCGCTTGCATGCTGGTGGCCGCCGCCGGTATTACCGGTGTTCCGTTATTCAATGGTTTCGTCAGCAAATGCATGATCCATCACGGCCTGGTCGAAGCCGCCGACAGGGGCGGTGGACTGCTGCTTGCTGCCGAGTGGATATTTCTGGCCACATGTGCCGGCACATTCGCTTCGTTTCTCAAGCTGATCTGGCTGGTGTTCCTGCGCGAGCCCGACTCAGGCCGTCACAGCGGCGTACGTGAAGCGCCCGCGGCGATGCTGGCCGGGATGGCCTTGCTGGTTCTGCCGATAATCTTCATCGGCCTGAATCCGCACCTCTTGCTCGAGGGCCTGATCGCGCCCGGGCTGTCGGCCGTGTCGATGCCGGCCGAGCCGATACCCTACTATCTGTCGCATTACTTCCTGAGCGCCGGCGATTTCAGGTCATTCGCCGGCATGGCGATCGCCGGCAGCGCGCTGTTTGTTCTGGGCATGCGCTACGGATTGTTCCATTGCAACGCACCGGCCTGGTTAGGCGTGGATTACTGGTATCGGGCCGCTGGCA
>DATGCS010000352.1:0-7297 GCA_035311685.1 Wenzhouxiangellaceae bacterium | reverse complement strand
ATGGTCGCGCGCGGCGGCGGCGCCAAGGATCTCGAGGTGCTGATTCATCCCTCGTCGGGCCAGGGCGGTGACATGGTCGTGGCTCACTTGCTGGTCGACACACGTGATGCGATGGGTGCGAACCTGGTCAATACCATGTGCGAAGGCGTCGCCTCGCTGGTCGAGAACATCGCCGAAGGCAAGGTATTCCTGCGCATTCTTTCAAACCTGACCGACCGGGCCATGGTCAAGGCGCGCGCGTCCATTCCGCTGGAAGCGCTCGCCGGCCGCGGCTTCGACGGCGAGCAGGTGCGCGACGGCATTATCCTGGCCAATGAGTTCGCCTCGATCGATCCCTACCGCGCGGCGACCCACAACAAGGGCATCATGAACGGCATCGATGCCGTGGCGCTGGCCACCGGCAATGACTGGCGGGCCATCGAGGCCGGCGCCCATGCCTGGGCCGCCCGGGGCTCGCATTACGCCTCGCTGACCCAGTGGACCCGCGGCGAAGACGGTTCGCTGGTGGGCCAGCTCGAGATTCCGCTCAAGGTCGGCATTGTCGGGGGGCCGCTTCAGTCCAACCCCACCGTCGGCATGAACCTCAGACTTCTGGGTGTGGGCTCGGCTCGCGAACTGGCCGAGGTCATGGGCGCGGTGGGGCTGGCGCAGAATTTCTCGGCGATTCGCGCGCTGGTCACCGAAGGCATCCAGCAGGGGCACATGACCTTGCACGCGAGAAGCGTGGTGGCCGCTGCCGGGGCCACGCCGGAGATCTTCGAGACGGTCGTCGACAGGCTGATCGAGTCCGGCGAGATCAAGGTCTGGAAAGCGCGTGAATTGATCGAGGAAGTGGCGACGCCCCGCGTTGAGTCGGGTGAAGCGCCGGCGCAAAAGACCGAGACGATCTCCGAGCAGCGCAGCGTCTCGGGCGGGCACGGGAAGATCATTCTGCTGGGCGAGCATGCGGTGGTCTACGGTCGGCATGCCATCGCCACGCCGGTGCCGTTGGCCATCCAGGCTCGCGTGCAGCGCGGCGGCGACGGGGTACAGTTGATCATCCCGCGCTGGGGCGTCGAACAGCGGCTGCACAGAAGCGCCGAGAAACAGCACTCGTTCGAGAAATCCCTGGCGATGATTTTCAGGACGCTGGGACTGGAACGCGAAAGCATGCGGGTAGAAATATTCCCCAACGTGCCGCGCGCGATGGGGCTGGGCGGATCGGCGGCGATTGCGGTGGCGACGATTCGTGCGCTGGACCGCTGCTTCGACCTCGGATTGACCGACGAGCGCGTCAACGAACTGGCCTTCGAGTGCGAAAAGATCGCGCACGGGACGCCTTCGGGAATCGACAATACGCTGTCGGTTTACGGTCAGACCATGTTATTCCGGGCCGGTCAATCGCCGCTTCGCAAGGTAATCAAGGTCGACCGGGCGGTGCAGTTGGTGGTGGGCATCAGCGGTATCGAGAGCCTGACCGCGGCCACGGTGGCGCGCGTTCGCAAGGCGCGCGAGGCGCATCCCGAACTGTATGAAAAGATCTTCGACCAGATCGACTCTCTGGTGCTGGAGGGCATGGACGCCCTGATGGAGCACAAGCTGGAGACGCTGGGCGAATTGATGAACGTATGCCAGGGCCTGCTCAACGCGATGCAGGTTTCGAGCTGGGAACTCGAGGAAATGATCCAGATCGCCCGCCGTCACGGCGCCCTCGGGGCGAAGCTCACCGGCGGCGGCGGCGGCGGTTCGATTATCGCGCTGTGTCCGCCCGAGTCGGGTGGTGCCGATCGTATCGAAGCGGGATTGCGTGAAGCCGGGTATCAGGCCATGCAGGTTACAGTGGGCGGGGATCTGGCTCATGGGTGAGGTTGTGCGAGAAAAAGTATCGTTCGACGATGAACCGCTGATTCTGGTCGATGAAAACGACAACGAAATCGGCTATCGGTCCAAGGTCGACTGTCACCTGGGGCACGGCACCCTGCACAGGGCCTTTTCGATATTCGTGTTCGACGATCAGGGCAGGGTACTGTTGCAACAGCGTGCGGCCGGCAAGCCCCTGTGGCCCTTGTACTGGTCTAACAGCTGCTGCTCGCATCCCCGCCGCGGCGAATCGATGCAGCAGGCGTTGCACCGCCGGCTCTACGAGGAGCTGGGGCTGGACGCCGAGCTGGAATTCGTCTACAAATTCGCATACCAGGCGGATTTCGGAGATGTGGGCGCCGAGCACGAATTGTGTCACGTCTATATCGGGGCTTCGGCCGGTGGCGAAGTTCGCGTTCATCCCGGAGAGATCGCCGACTGGCGCTGGGTGCCCATGGATGAAGTCACGCGCGAACTCGAAAATCGCCCCGCTCGATACACGCCCTGGTTCAAGATGGAATGGACGGCCTTGATGGACCAGTGGCGTGATCGCATAGAATCATTGTCGGCGCGCGCATCCGATGGATGAGAAACCGTACCGACAAGGCTGCGCTTCCGTGAAATATGTCCGGGAGCGTTCGGGTCCGGTCAATGAACGATGGACCGGTCGATGTGACGGTGTAAGTCCATAAATCAAAACGCAACTTGGAGAAATCATGGCAATTCCGATGATCCAGCAATATCGGGTGGCTAAGTACCTGATGCAGAAGAAGCTTTCCGGACAGAAGCGATTTCCGCTGGTATTGATGCTGGAGCCGCTTTTCCAGTGCAATCTGGCCTGCGCCGGCTGCGGCAAGATCGACTACCCCAAGGACATCCTGCAAAAGCGGATGCCGGTTGCCGATGCGCTCAAGGCGGTGGACGAATGCGGCGCGCCGATGGTGTCGATTCCGGGCGGCGAACCGTTGATCCACAAGGAAATGCCCGAGATGGTGCGCGGGATCATCGAGCGCAAGAAGTTCGTCTATCTGTGCACCAACGCCGTGCTGATGAAGAAGAAGATGGACGAATATGAGCCGTCGCCTTATTTCACCTGGTCGGTGCACCTGGACGGGCTCAAGGAGCGGCACGACGATTCGGTCTGCCAGGACGGCGTGTTCGACAAGGCGGTTGACGCCATCAAGACCGCGTTGGATCGCGGTTTTCGCGTCACCACCAACTGCACGCTGTTCGATGGCGAAGTGCCTGAGCACGTGGCCGACTTTTTCGACTACGCCACCGAGCTGGGCGTGGAAGGCATCACGGTTTCTCCGGGATTCACCTACGAGCGTGCGCCGCGCCAGGATGTCTTTCTCGGCCGGAACAAGTCCAAGGAGTTGATGCGCGACATTTTCCGCGCCGGCAAGCAGCGCAAGTCGAAGTGGCCGATGAATCACTCGTCGCTTTACCTGGATTTCATCACCGGCAACCAGACCTACCAGTGCACGCCCTGGTCCAATCCCACCTACAACATCTTCGGCTGGCAGAAGCCCTGTTACCTGCTGGTCGACGAAGGTTATGCGTCAAGCTTCGAGGAGTTGATGGAGGACACGCCCTGGGACGAATATGGCGTGGGCCGCAATCCCAAATGCGACAACTGCATGGCGCACTGCGGTTACGAGGGCACCGCGGTCGTCGATACCTTCAATCATCCGGTCAAGGCGCTGGGTGCCTGGATGCGTGGACCGAAGACCGAGGGTGAATACGCCCCGGATCTCCCGACCTACGACCAGGCGCGGCGCGATCAGCGCATTCCGCTGCAGGTGGTTCAGGACTGAATCTCGTGACCGGCCTTGCGCTGGTCGCGGCCGCCTTGTGGCTGATCTCGCTGCTGCTACCGTGGCGGCCGTGGAGTACGCGCGAGCGGATCGAGCCGACTGATCCTGGCACTGGCCGGTCCGTCGCTGCGGCACCCTCGGTTACCGTTCTGATTCCGGCGCGCAACGAGGCTGCGACCATTCGGCAGACGCTGGAATCGGTCGTGTCCCAGGCCGGCGTTTCCGGTGTCGTCGTGGTCGATGACCAGTCCCGGGACGACACAGCGTCGATCGCGAGCGGGATAGCGGGAGTGCGGGTGATCCCGGGTCAGCCTGCGCCGCCTGGATGGTCGGGCAAGCTCTGGGCCCAGCAACAGGGTCTCGATGCGATCGATACGGCGCTGGTGTTGCTGATCGACGCGGATATCCGGCTCGCGACGGGCATGCTGCAGGCGCTGGTGGAGAAGCTGGAACACGAGCGCTTGGACCAGGTCTCAATCATGGCAAGCCTGCCGGCATCGAGCTGGCCCGAAAAGCTGATGCTGCCTGCCTTCGTTTACTTTTTCAAGCAGCTGTATCCTTTTGCCTGGGTCAATCGCGACGATCGCCCGTTCGCGGCCGCGGCCGGGGGTTGTGTGCTGGTGCGTCGCAGGTGCCTCGAAAAAGCCGGCGCCTTCGAGGCCTGGAAGAACGCATTGATCGATGATTGCGAGCTGGCGTCAAGAATCCGCGCGGCTGACGGGCGGATCTGGTTGGGACTCAGTCACGGCGTCGAAAGCCTGCGTCGCCACCCGGATCTGGCATCCATCCTCGAAACCATCCGCCGCACAGCGTATACCCAGTTGCACCATTCACCGATGCTGTTACTGGTGGTAGTGGTCGTGATGCTGTTCGTCTTCGCAGTTCCGCCGGTCACGGCGATTCTCGGCCTTGTCCGGTTCGAGCCGGCTCTTGCCGCGGCCGGCCTTGCCGGATGGCTGCTGATGGCATTCTCGTTTCTACCTCAGGTGCGCTTCAGCGGACTGGGCTCGCAGTGGGCCCCGGCGCTGCCCGTTTCGGCCATGTTGTTCCTGACTGCCACGGTCTATTCGGGCATTCGCTACCACTTTGGATCGGGTGCCGATTGGAAGGGCCGTAGATACTAGAAAAATCGCGAAATCCTATTTGCGACTTCTGGCTTCGAGCAGTTGGTAAAGTGTGTTCAGCGCCTCGCGGGGACTGAGCGCATCGGGATCGATTTCGTCCAGCATCGCGACGACGGGATCCGACTCGGCCGGCTCGGGTTCTCTCCTTCGCTGTGTGGCAAACAGATTCATCTGGACCGATTCGGCACGCTCGGCCTCGGCCTCCAGCCGTTCCAGGTGGCTGCGGGCGCGCGCCAGGACCTCTTGCGGCAGCCCGGCAAGGCGTGCAACCTGCAGGCCGTAGGACTGGTTGGCCGGGCCTTCGCGCACGCTGTGCAGAAAGACGATGCGGTCGCCGTGCTCGCGTGCGGTCAGGTGGACGTTGACGATGCCCTCGTGGTCGTCGGCCAGCCGGGTCAATTCGAAATAGTGGGTGGCAAACAGCGTCATGGCCTTGACCTGCATGGCAAGTTCCGTGGCCACCGCCCAGGCCAGGGCCAGGCCGTCGAACGTGGACGTGCCGCGGCCGATCTCGTCCATCAGCACCAGTGATTGCTCGCTGGCATTGTGCAGGATGTTGGCGGTTTCGACCATTTCGACCATGAACGTCGATCTGCCCCGGGTAAGATCATCGCCGGCGCCGATGCGCGAGAATATTCGATCCACCGGGCCGCAGCGCATGGCCTTAGCCGGCACGAAACTGCCCGCGTGAGCCAGCAGTACGATGAGCGCGGTCTGGCGCATGAAGGTCGATTTTCCGCCCATGTTGGGGCCGGTGATGACGAGCATGCGCCGGTCGGGATCCAGTTCGCAGTCGTTGGGCACGAACGGATCGTCCTGCACCGCTTCGACCACCGGATGACGGCCTTCGGTGATTTCCAGCCCGGGCCGGTCGTCGAGCACCGGTCGATTCCAGTTCAGCATCTCGGCGCGCTGGGCAAACGTGGCCAGTACGTCCAGCGTAGCCACCGCGCCGGCAAGCGCAGACAGGTCGGCATGTTCGGCGGCCAGCTGTGTCACCAGGTCTTCGTACAGTGCCTTTTCCAGGGTCAGCGAGCGCTCGCGCGCCGAAAGCACCTTGTCCTCGTGTTTCTTGAGTTCCTCGGTGATGAAGCGCTCGGCGTTCTTCAGCGTCTGTCGCCGCGTGTATTCTTCGGGCACGCCGCCGGCGCGCGACTTGCCGATCTCGATGTAATAGCCGTGCACCCGGTTGTAGCCCACCTTCAGGCTGGAAATGCCGGTGCGCTCGCGCTCGGCGGCCTCGTATTTCTGCAGAAAGTCGTCGGCGTTGCTGCTCAGCGACCTCAGCTCGTCGAGTTCGGCGTTGTAACCGTCCCGAATGACGCCGCCGTCCCGTATGAGTACCGGCGGCTGGTCGACGACGGCGCGGGAAAGCAGCGCGGTGATGTCCGGCCGGGCCGGCATCCGATCGACAAGATCGCGCAGGAGCGGGTCTTCGACCGAATCCAGCAGCTCGTGCAGCCCGGGGACGCACTCGAGGCCGGCGCGCAGCGTCGTCAGATCGCGCGGACGTGCGCTGCCCAGCGCAATGCGCGTGAGGATGCGCTCCAGATCGCCGCCGCCGGACAGTGTTTCTCGTACCGCATCGAAACGCGATGCCTCGGTCAGCGCGGCGACGGCCGCGTGTCGCCGGGACAGCGGGTCGCGCTCGCGCAAAGGGTGAATCAGCCAGCGGCGCAGCTCGCGACTGCCCATCGGAGTAGCGGCATGATCGAGCAGGGCAATCAGCGTGTTCTCGCTGCGGCCCTCGGGGTGCCGGTCGATCTCCAGGTGCCGGCGCGTTGCGGCGTCCAGCAGCAGGTGCGCACTGGCTTGCTCGAAACGCATGCCGCCGATGTGCGGCAGATCGCCGGCGAGCATCTCGCGCGCATAGCCGAGCAGGGCGCCGGCCGCGGTTACCGCGCTGCCGGGCCGCTCGATGCCGAAACCGGCCAGGTCCTGGACGCCGAACTGGCGGCAAAGGGCACGCTGGGCGGTCTCGGTATCGAACTCCCAGTCCGGGCGGCGCCGAATCGCGACACCTTCGGTCTGGATCAGCCGGGTATCGAAAGCTTCGGCTACGAGCAGTTCTGCCGGTCGCAAGCGCTCGAGTTCCGCGGCCAGCACTTCCGGAGTTTCAGGCTCGCTGCAGCCCAGCCGGCCGCCGGCCATGTCCAGCCATGCCAGTCCGTGTCGCCTGTCATGACCGGCGCCCAGTCTGCAGACGGTCGCCAGCAAGCGGTCACCGCGATCTTCCAGCAGGGTTTCCTCGGTCAGCGTGCCCGGCGTGACGATGCGAACGACCTTGCGCTCCACCGGCCCCTTGGCGGTATCCGGATCGCCGACCTGCTCGCAGATGGCCACGGATTCCCCCTTGCGCAGCAGGCGTGCCAGGTATGAGTCCACGGCATGGTATGGAATACCGGCCATCGGAATAGGCTGGCCGGCCGACTGGCCCCTGGCGGTCAAAGTGATGTCGAGCAGTCGCGCGGCGCGACCGGCGTCATCGTAGAACAATTCGTAGAAATCGCCCATGCG
>DATGCS010000351.1:0-2559 GCA_035311685.1 Wenzhouxiangellaceae bacterium | reverse complement strand
GCGTTCTTCGCCGGCGGCCAGCAGGCGATAGCGCGCACGCGACCCGGCGCCGAGCAGACTGGACCCGTCCAGATCGGCCAGGTTGACCAGCAGGCGTGGCGAGAGCATGAACGGCCCGCCGCCCTGGTCGGGTTCGTAGGTGAGCAGTTTCGCTACCGTCAATTCCCGCTCGCCCAGCAGCACCGTGTCGCCGGGTGCGATATCCAGCGAGCGCAGGCCGCTGGGCGCAATCCAGGCCTTGCCGGGCGCCGGGATCGCAGCGGTGGTTGTGTCGGGCTGGTCCAGTGCGTCGGCAACCTTGAGCGCACCGCGCAGCGGATAACCCTCGCTGACCGCCTTGACGTCGAACAGCGCGCTGGTCTCATCGGAGAACAGCACGGTCGACAGGGTGATCATGGGCGAGGTCGAGAGCCCCAGTTCGGCGGCCCGGGCGGCAATTTCGTCGGGCAGCGGGTTGCGATCGCTGACCACCACGTCGGCGGCCAGCACTTCGCCGGCCTGGCGCTCGAGCGCTCGACCGACCCGATCTGTAAACAGGCTGACCGCCGACAGCGCTGCGGTGGCCACGGCAAGACCTGCAATCAGCATCCACAGCGCACCCGACCGGCCCTGGCGCAGCAGCAGGCGTCCCGATAGCGCGGCGCTGTTCATGCGCCGTTCTGCCCGGCGGCCTGGCGCGAACCGTGGGCCTGGCTGGATTCATCGGGTCGGGCCGACGTCAGCCGTCCGTCGTCCATGGTCGCGACGTTGGCGCAGCGCTCGGCCAGGCGGGGATCGTGGGTGACAAGTACCAGCGCGGTGCCGTTCTGCTTGTTCAGGTCGAACAGCAGGTCGGCGACCGCGTCGCCGGTCTTGCGGTCGAGGTTGCCGGTCGGCTCGTCGGCGAACAGAATGGCCGGGTTGCCGGCAAATGCGCGGGCGATCGCCACGCGCTGCTGCTCGCCGCCCGACAGCTGTCGCGGGTAATGGTCCAGGCGATGATCAAGGCCCACCTGTCCAAGGGCCTTCAAAGCGCGCTCGCGCGGCTTGTCGATGCGCCCGATCTCGAGCGCCAGCATCACGTTTTCCAGCGCGGTGAGACTGGGCAGCAGGTGAAACGACTGGAACACGAAGCCGACCCGGGCGCGCCTGAGACGCGCTCGACCATCCTCGTCCAGATCGTCCAGGTTCCGGCCGGCCAGCCGGATTGCGCCTTCGGTGGGTGTCTCCAGCCCGGCCAGCAACCCCAGCAGCGTCGTCTTGCCCGATCCGGAGGCCCCGACGATCGCCAGCGTTTGCCCTGCGTTCAGGTCCAGGCTGATATCTTTGACGATCTCGAGCCGGCCGCCCGGTGCATCCACCGCGTAGCCGACATTGCGCGCCACCAAAGGTTTCTGGTTGCGCTTGTCTGAATTTGGAGACGATTCGTTCATGAAATTTTCGGGACTCCCGGTCCATCTATTCGTCTTGATGCTGGCCCTGGTCGGCAACGCCGCCCAGGCCGAGCGTATCGTGATTTTGGGCGATAGTTTGTCTGATGCGTATAACATGCCGCGTGAAACCGGCTGGGTGCATCGGCTGGATGAACGCCTGGGTGAACGGCACGACGTGATCGACGGCAGCATTTCCGGAGATACGTCCGCCGGTGCCGTCGCGCGAATCGATGGTCTGCTGGACGCGCATCAGCCGCAAGTGCTGATCGTCATCCTGGGCGGCAACGACGGCCTGCGCGGCCTGCCGCCCAGCGCACTGGAGCGCAATCTTGCCGAGGTGATCGAGCGCGGCCGGGCCGCGGATGCAAAAGTCGCGCTGATGCAGATTCGCCTGCCGCCCAACCTCGGGCCGGTCTATATCGAGCGATTCGAGGGCGTATATCCGGCGCTTGCCGAACGCTACGACGTGGCGCTCATCCCGTTCTTCCTCGATGATCTGTTCGACAAGCCCGGCATGCTGATGGACGACGGCATCCACCCCACCGAAGCCGCCCAGCCGAAACTGGCCGATTTCATGGAGCCCAGGGTGCAGGATCTACTGCAGGATCGGGCCGGATCGGCCAGCCGGTAGCCGCACTTCTGGTTCCACCAATGACGATAGGCGACGAAGCCCTTGGTCGTTTGGTCGTTTGGTCGTTTCGGCATTTCGGCGTGACCGGCTTCGCGGACGCGTCGCGGATATCGCAGCGACCAAAGGACGAAGCGACGAAGCGCCCCATGCGACCAAAGTCTAGGCGCGAAGAGCCGATTCGGCCTTTACAAGCGCGCAGAGGTTGGTGGAAACTGATAACAAGGCCATACCCGCACGTCACAGGAGTCATCGATGTCCGCCTCGCATGATCTGAAAGAGCGTTACCCGGTATTTGAATCCATTGCCAGCAAGGCGCATGTCGACGCGGCACGTTTCGAGGAAATGAGCCGCAAGGCCGGCGAGGATCCGGAGGGCTTCTGGGGCGAGGTCGGCAAGCGGATCGACTGGATCAAGCCCTACAGCCGGGTCAAAGATGTCTCGTTCTCGCTCGACGATCTGCATATTCGATGGTTCGATGATGGCACACTCAACGTCTGCGCCAACTGCGTGGATCGC
>DATGCS010000350.1:0-34065 GCA_035311685.1 Wenzhouxiangellaceae bacterium | reverse complement strand
ACGATCCAGACCGATTCGTCGATCGTCGGCTTCTTGGCCCAGAGCGAACCCGATGCGACGACCACGGCCAACGCCAGCAGCCCCTGAACAATCCGCGTATTCAACATGCCTTCACCATTGGTAACTGATTGATTGATAGTTAATTTAGAGCACCTGCCGATGGACCCTGGAACATCCTTCTAGGCAACCGCCTCACGCATCGTGACCAGTTCCTCGGCGCTGGTCGGATGGATGCCTATAGTGCGGTCAAAATCGGCTTTGGTCAAACCTGCACGCACGGCAACAGCGAAACCCTGGACCATTTCAGCCGCCTCGGGTCCCACGACATGGAGGCCGAGCACGCGGTCGGTTTCGCCGTCCACCAGAATCTTCATCAATGCTTTCTCTTCTCGCCCGCTCAGCGTGTACTTCATCGGCGTGAACTCCGAACGGAAAACCCGAACCGAGGCGCACTGGTTGCGAGCTTCCTCTTCGGTCAGGCCAACGCTCGAAGAGGGTGGCTGGCTGAAGACCGCGGACGGTACGTTGGCATGATCGACCGGACGATCCATGCCGCCGAACTGCGTGTCGGCAAATGCATGACCTTCCATCAGCGCCACCGGCGTCAGAGCGATCCGGTCGGTGACGTCGCCCACGGCGAAAATGCTTTCGACCGAGGTGCGACTGTATTCATCGACCGCGATGAGGCCCTTGGGCCCGGTTGCGACTTCGGCATTCTCCAGTCCGAGCTCCCCGGTGTAGGGGTGCCTTCCGGTAGCGAACAAAACAATATCGAACTCGCCCGAAGTCCCGTCGGAAAAATCCACATGGCGCTTGCCGTCATCGGTTTCGGTAATCTGAGTGGGGTCGTTGTTGTAATGGAACTTGATGCCCCTGCTCAGCATGCCCGCTTCAACCACGCGCCGGACGTCACCGTCGAAGTTGCGCAGAATTCGTTCGCGCCGGTAGTTGAGCATTACCTGAGAGCCGAGACCGCGGAATATGCCCGCGAATTCCACCGCGATGTAGCCGCCGCCGACGACCAGCACGCGTTGCGGAAACTCGGGCAGATCGAATGCATCATCGGAAACGATGCCAAGCTCTGCACCGGGAATGTCGAGTCGATAGGGTCTTCCGCCGACCGCGATCAGGATCCTCTCGGCACTGATCCGGCGTTCGCCGACCAGCACGGTGTGTTCGTCGAGCAGCGTGCCGCGACCCGGATACACTTCCACGCCGGCGTTCGCCAGCAGCTTGCCGTAAACACCTTCCAGCCGTGTGATCTCGCGCTCCTTGGCCGCCACCATGTCAGTCCAGCAGAAGCTGGTCTCGCCCACGCGCCAGCCGTAGCCGGCCGCGTCTTCGAAGGCTTCGCTGAACTGACTGGCGAAAACAAGCAGCTTCTTCGGCACACATCCACGGATGACGCAGGTGCCGCCCAGCCTGGATTCCTCGCACAAGCCCACGCGGGCCCCGTGGCCGGCCGCAATCCGCGCCGCCCGAACACCACCGGATCCACCTCCGATCACGAAAAGATCATAGTCAAAATTTGTCATCAATCAAGTTGCCAACATCCAGGCCGGTAAAATAAGATAATCGATTAAGATAGCAAATCGCCAGCCAGAAAGACGCCAGCCAGCGGTAAATTCATGAAGCTCGCAATTGTAGCCGATTGCCCGCTTGTTACAGTTACTGTGACCGGAAACCCATGCAGATTCTTGCCAAATCCCCAGATCGAGCCGATGCTCTGGCCGAAGCCTTTACGGCAACCGAGTACGTGGTCGAAACGAGCGGCGCAGAAATCAGGATTCGCATCGGCCAAACCACGCCCGCGCTCGACAGCTTGTTACAGGATCGGCCCTGGGCGGTGATTACCGCGTACAACCCGGACGGCGTGCGTCGCCCGGCGGTCGACAATACCGCGGCGCAAAGCGCGCTGGAACAATGCCTGCACCTTTTGCGGCCGGCAAGATTACTGAAGGTCTGCAACAGGGATCCGGCCGGCAACTGGCCGGAAGAACCTGCCTGGCTCTTCACGCCAGACCACATCCGTCAGGCCGACCGACTCGCGCGACGCTTCGACCAACGGGCCGTGGTGGCCGGCCATCCCGGCGGGCCCGCGACGCTCAGAATGTACGCGGACGCACACGCCGATCGTGTAAATATCCCGACGGTGATCTCGTGAATCGGCTGTTGGAGGCGCATCAGCTCGAGTTTCACCGCTACGGCAATCCCGTCTTTCAGCCGCTGGACATCGCGCTCCAGGCGGGCCGGGCGATCGTGCTGACCGGACCCAATGGCGTCGGCAAGACCACGCTGCTTCGGCTCCTGGCCGGCATTCTCGCCCCCGTTAACGGCACCTTGCATCACCATGCCCCGGCGTCGTTCGTCGGTCACCTGCCCGCGGTCAAGGGCGATCTGACCTGCCGCGAAAATCTCGATTACGAACGCCGCGTCGGCCCGCCCGGCCTGGACCTTGCCGAGGCCCTGGCGCAAGTTGGCCTGGCGGGACTCGGATCGCGACCGTCGCGCGCACTTTCGGCCGGGCAGAAAAGAAGGCTGGGACTGGCCCGACTGCTGGTCCGCAAAACGCCCGTCTGGCTGCTCGACGAACCGTACGCGAGCCTGGACGACGCAGGGTGCGCCGGCGTCGATGCCCTGATCAATCAGCACCTGAGCGACGGCGGGGGCGTGGTGCTTGCAACCCATCAGCGCCATCCGCGGGTGGCTCCGGAGTTGCTGGACAATATCGTGCTGGAAGCGGGTATCGTCGACGGCGGCGTAGAGGAAACGCAATGATCGGAACCGGCTCGGCCTCGGCGCTGTTCAGGCGCGACA
Organism: Wenzhouxiangellaceae bacterium; assembly: GCA_035311685.1. Taxonomy (GTDB): domain Bacteria; phylum Pseudomonadota; class Gammaproteobacteria; order Xanthomonadales; family Wenzhouxiangellaceae. Next base: position 31,248 of record DATGCS010000350.1, on the reverse strand, counting down.
TGAAACTGGCGTTCCGGCGGCTCGGCGAATCACTGCTGCCGCTGTTTTTCCTGTTTACCGTGATCGTGCTGATCCCGCTGGGCGTCGGCCCGGGGCCCAACCTGCTGGCGCGCATGGCGCCGGGCATGGTCTGGGTGGCAGCACTGCTGGCGAGCCTGCTCGCCCTGGAGCACCTTTTTCGGCCTGACCTGGAAGACGGCACGCTCGAGCAATGGTTCGTCGGCGAACGTTCCGTATACCGACGCGTGCTGGCAAGACTGTTCTCGCACTGGCTGATCACCGGCTTGCCGGTCATCCTTTTTTCGCCGCTGGCCGCGGAAATGCTTCACCTGCCGCGCCATGCCCTCGGCACCCTGATCATCAGCCTGCTGATCGGCACTCCGGCGCTGAGCCTGCTGGGCGGCCTGGCAGCGTCGCTGACACTGTCCACACGGGGTGCCAGCGTGCTGCTGTCGATCCTGATCTTTCCGCTGATCGTGCCGCTGGTGATATTCGCCACCGGCGCGGTTTCCATGGCCGCAGACAGTCTTGATCCGAGTGCACATCTCGGCCTGCTGGCGGCCTTTACAATATTGAGCCTGACGCTCGCCCCCATTGGAATTGCAGCTGCCCTGAGGATGAATCTGGAATGATTGTCGAAAACATCTGGAAAACGCTGAAGCTCTGGTTTCACAAGCTCGGCTCCGCACCGAGCTTCTATAACTTCTCGAAAGCCGTCGCGCCCTGGCTGTGGGTCGGTTTCGCGGTGACCACGGCCTACGGAATCTATCTCGCGCTCTACGTTGTCCCGCCCGATTACCAGCAGGGCGACAGCGCGCGCATTCTCTATATTCATGTGCCGGCGGCATGGCAGGCGATGTTCATCTACGGTGTGATGGCCATCCTGGCGGCCATCGCCCTGATCTGGCGCATCAGGCTGACCGAAATCCTGGCCATGTCCTGCGCGCCCATCGGCGCGGCCCTGACCCTGGTTTGCCTGGCCACCGGCTCGCTGTGGGGCAAGCCGATGTGGGGCACCTGGTGGGAGTGGGACGCGCGCCTGACCTCGATGCTGGTGCTTCTGTTCATCTATATCGGCATCATGGGTCTTTACGCGGCGTTCGACGACCGGCGCAAGGGCGCACGAATCGCCTCGGTACTGATCCTGGCCGGTGCCGTCAACATTCCGATCATTCATTTCTCGGTCGAATGGTGGAACACCCTGCACCAGCCGGCCACGATCAAGCTGACCGGCGAGTCGTCGATGGATCCGTCGATGCTGCCGCCGCTGATCTGGATGGTGATCTCGACCAAGCTGTTCTTCGGCGCCGCCCTGCTCGACAGAGCCCGGAATGAACTGTTGGACCAGGATCGGTCAAAACGTTGGGTTGCCCGCCAAGTGCTCCAGGCCGAGCGATGAACGAACTTGATCCTGCGCAAGGCGATGGCGGACCGGATAAAGTAACATTTCGCGAAATTAAACGCGCGATACCGGTAGAGGCCGGACTCGCGAAACATCGTTCAAAACCAGCAGGGGAGTCGACATGATTCCGGAACTCAGTCACGCCTCATATGTATGGACCAGCTATTCCATTTTCGGCGCGATCGTGGCCTGGCAGTTTATTCAGCCGCTTTTGCGTCGCAAGCGACTTGTCAATTCGATGATCGAAGCAGAAGCCGAGCGCAGAGCCGCCGGGAGGAACAAAGCATGACACCTACACGCAAGAAACGCGCGCTGATCGTTCTGGCCCTGGTCATGGGCATCGGCGCAGCCACGTCGGTTGCCGTGGTTTCACTGAACGAAAACATGATGTTCTTCATCAGTCCGAGCGAAGTGCATACGCAGGAACTGCCGCCGGACCGCCAGTTCCGGCTCGGCGGCGTCGTGGTCGACGGCAGCGTCGAGCATGCCAGCGACGAACTGCGCGTCCAATTCAGCCTGACTGACGGGGCTTACGACGTGCCCGTCGTGTTCAAGGGCATCCTGCCCGATCTGTTTCGTGAAGGACAGGGCATCGTCGCCCACGGCACCATGCGCGACGGCCGGTTCGAGGCTCACGAAGTGCTGGCCAAGCATGACGAAAACTACATGCCGCCGGAAGTCCAGAAAGCACTCGACAAGACCGGCCACCCGATGGGCTCGGGCAACGCGGCCAAGACCGGAGCCGGACAATGATCGCCGAGCTTGGCCAGATAGTATTGCTGCTGGCGCTGGTGCTGGCGATCTGCCTCTCCATCCTTCCTCTGATCGGCGCATGGCTCAAGGACGATCGGCTGATCGCTACTGCGCCTTCGCTGGCGATCGGCCTGTTCGTATTCTCGCTGCTGGCATACATGCTGCTCTCGGCAGGCTTCCTGGTGCACGATTTCACGATCGAGTACGTGGCGGCCAATTCGAATCTCTTGCTGCCCTGGTATTATCGATTGAGCGCGGTCTGGGGCGGCCACGAAGGCTCGCTGCTGCTCTGGATTCTGATGCTGACCGGCTGGATGGTCGCCGTCGTGGCGCTGTCCGGACCGCTGCCGCAGGCGTTTCGCGCCCGGGTGCTGGCCGTCATGGGCATCATCGCGGTGGGTTTTCTTTCGTTCACCGCCTTCACGTCCAACCCGTTCTCGCGCATCCTGCCCGGCGTGCCCGACGGCAACGACCTCAATCCGCTGCTGCAGGATCCCGGAATGATCTTCCACCCGCCCCTGCTCTACATGGGCTACGTGGGCTTCGCGGTCGCATTCGCGTTTGCCATCGCGGGACTGCTGGGCGGCCGCGTGGAGCGCGAATGGATCCGCTGGGCCAAGCCCTGGACGCTTGCCGCATGGTCGTTCCTGACCGGCGGCATCGCGCTGGGCTCCTGGTGGGCCTATTACGAACTCGGCTGGGGCGGCTGGTGGTTCTGGGATCCGGTTGAAAACGCGTCCTTCATGCCGTGGCTGGTCGGCACTGCGCTGATCCATTCGCAGGCGGTGACGGAAAAACGCGGGGCCTTCCCAGCCTGGACCATCCTGCTTTCGATTGCCGCCTTCTCGCTGTCTCTGCTCGGCACCTTCCTGGTCCGCTCCGGCGTGCTGACCTCGGTGCATGCGTTTGCCAACGACCCGGAACGCGGCCTTTTCATCCTGGTATTTCTGGGCGTCGTGACCGGCGGCGCGCTGCTTCTGTATGCGCTCCGGGCGCCGCGAATCGCCACCGGTGAAGGATTCGATCTGGTCAGCCGCGAATCGGCGCTGCTGCTGAACAACATCTTCTTCGTCGTCTCCGCGGCCATGGTACTGATCGGAACGCTCTACCCGCTGATCATCGATTTCATGGGCTGGGGCCAGGTTTCTGTGGGCCCACCCTACTTCGGCGCCATGTTCGTGTTGCTGATGACGCCCATTGTATTGCTGCTGCCGCTGGGACCGATGTCGCGCTGGCAGAAAGACGAAATCGGACGTGCCGCACGCCCATTGCTGTGGGCCGCTGTCGCCGCCGTAGTCCTGGCCTTGATCATTACCGCTTTCCTGGGTTCCTGGAACCTCAGGGCAATCGCCGGCTGGATCGGCGGATTGTGGGTCATGGCGGGCGCCGTGGCCTTCGTGATGCGCCAGCGCCGACAATCAAGCGGCCGCCTGACCCGCGGCCAGTGGGGCATGACGCTCGCTCACTTCGGGGTCGGTGTTTTCGTCATAGGCGTAGCAATGGTCGAATCGACGACCTTCGAAAAGGATTTACGCATGGAACCCGGCCAGCAAGTGCCGGCGGCCGGCCTGGTGTTCCAGTTGAACGAAGTCAAGACGGTCAAGGGCCCGAACTGGGCGGCCGAGGAAGCCAGGATCAGTGTCCTCAGGAACGGCAAGGAAATTCTCCTTATGGCGCCGCAGAAACGCCGTTATTACCGGTCGGGGCAGGTCATGTCGCAGATCGAGCTCCAGCCCGGATTCACCCGCGATCTCTACGTAGCGCTGGGCGAGCCGCTGGGCAGCCAGGGCGCCTGGTCGGTGCGCATCCACGTCAAGCCGTTTATTCGCTGGATCTGGGGCGGCGCGGTGTTCATGCTGATCGGCGGACTGCTCGCGGCAACCGATCGGCGTTACTGGATGCGCCGACGCGCTGAATCGACCGAAGCGCAGCAGCAAACGGGCGCGGTCGGCGCTGCGGGAGCCGCGACGACATGATCAGGATGCTTTTGCCGCTGGGCGCATTCATTGCCCTTGTCGTGCTTTTGCTGGCAGGCCTGCAGACGGCCGACCAACGTCAGGACATCGACAGTCCGCTGATCGGTAAACCTGTCCCGGATTTCAGCCTGCCCTCGCTGCACGACGATCAAAGAAGCATCGCGCGCGCCGACCTGCTCGGACAGCCGTTCGTGATCAATGTCTGGGGCAGCTGGTGTCCGTCCTGCCGTGTCGAGCACCCGCTGATCACGCGCATGGGGCGTGAAATCGACGTCCCGCTGGTCGGCCTGAACTGGAAGGACGAACGTGTCGATGCCTTGCGCTGGCTGTCCCAGTTCGGCGACGCGTGGGATTTTCACCTGTTCGACAACCCCGGCAATTTCGGTATCGATCTGGGGGTTTACGGCGCCCCCGAGACGTTCTTGATCGATCACACGGGGACGATTCGCCACAAGCACATCGGCCCGGTGACTGCGCAGTCCTATGACGACCTGATTCAGCGGGTCCTGACGCTCAAAACGGAAGCAGGCAGTTGAACATGCAAAAGACACTCATGATCGTAGCCCTTTGTCTGAGCTCGCTGGTTATCGCCGAAAGCGCCATCGAACCCCGCTCTTTCAACACGGAAGTGCAGGAAATTCGATATCGTTCGCTTATCGGAGAACTGCGCTGCACAGTGTGTCAGAACGAACCCCTGGAGAGTTCCAACGCGCCGCTCGCGGGCGATCTTCGGGAACAGGTCTATCTCCAGATCATGGACGGCCGCTCGGATTTCGAGATTCGACAGTACATGCGCGACCGGTACGGTGATTTCGTCCTCTACAATCCGCCGCTGGCCGGACATACCCTGATCCTGTGGTTTGGTCCGATCGGGCTTCTGCTCATCGGACTGGTCATCGGAGCCATCATGATTCGCCGCCGTCGGCGAATGCTTGCAGAACAGCGGCAGGGCGTGTAATACCGAACCGCTTCGAAGTTTTCAGCTAATCATAGATCATGCGCCTGGCGGTACGCCCGCCTGGCGCCTGTGGACACCGAAATTCCAAGGAGAGCACTCTTGTCCGAGATTATGTCGTCGCCGCTATTCCTGCTGGGCACCGTGGTGCTGATTTTGCTTGCGCTGTTCTTCGTCCTGCTCCCGATCCTCCGCGGGGGATCCGGCGGCTCGAGGCTGGCGCGTCGCCGACGCGCACTGCAAGAACTGCGCGAAGATCTGGATCCGGCCGATTACCGCAAACGCCTGGCAAAGCTGGAACAGGAACAAGCCGATGCGGGCGGTTCGGCCACTTCGTTGCGCAGCCTGGCCGGACTGCTTGTGGTGTCGGTGCCCCTGCTCACGTTCTTCCTTTACACGCAGCTCGGCAGACCGGACGGTATCGATCCCGCGCCGGGGCCGAATGGGGAACTGCGCCAGATACTCGGTGAACTCACGTCCCGGGTCCGCGACGAACCCGAGGCTGTCGACGCCTGGAATCGTCTTGGCATGATCTGGAAGGAGTTGCAGCAGTATCCGGCTTCGGAAGGCGCGTTTCGACGCGTCATCTATATCGAGCCCGAAAACGAATTTGCGCGCGTCGAACTCGCCGAAACGCTTCTCTACGCCTCCACGCGTGCGCAGTTGCCGGCCGAGAGCCGGCAATTGCTCGAATCGGTGCTCGCCGACAACCCCGACAACCAGAAAGGATTGTGGCTGGCCGGACTGGGTGCATTTCATGACGGCGATTCACGGCGCGCGCTTGCCCTCTGGACACGCCTGCGCGATCAGTTGCCCGAGGGCAGCGTTCGGCAGCGGGTGAGCGAACAGATCGCGGAAATAACCGGGACACCAGCGTCCCAGCCCGCTGAAGATCCACCACAGACCGCGATGGTCAATCCGCACGCGGCAATGCCGCCGGCACGCAACACGCCGGCGCCCGCCGACAACCAGGCCGACGATGAAGGCCGGGGCGGCGCGAGTATCGAGGTCGACGTCACAGTGGATCCAGCGCTGGCCGGCAGGTTAACCGGTTCGGAGACGGTATTCGTATTCGCGCGGGCCGTCAACGGTCCGCCCGCCCCGCTTGCGGTAAAACGCCTGGCGGCATCGGATCTGCCCGCAACGATTATTCTGAGCGACAGCGATTCGATGGCCCAGGGCTTGTCGCTGAGCACGTTTCCGCAGGTGCAAATCTCGGCGCGGGTCAGCCGCACGGGCAATGCGATCGCATCACCCGGCGACCTTCAGGGGCAATCGGGCCCGGTCGCAGTCGCGGAAACGGACCGTCTCGGGATCGCGATCGACGAAATCATCGAATGATCGTGTGAACCGAAGGCGCGCCATGCGACTTCGGATTTCAGCATACGATTCATTGCCTGAACGACGCTTTGGTTCGGCCAATTTCATCATTCACAAATGTGATGAATTCCAACAAGTTACCTCCTCTACGGGGATTGACTCACGTCAATGTATCCCGCTTTCCCGAGCGCATACTGTTCCTGAATGCTGATTGGACGGCAAGCGATGTTCGCGTCGCCCGTCATTGATTCCGTAGGTCGATTCAAGGAAACGTGTCCCGATGCTTGAACGAAAACTGGTTCCGCACGAACAGATTCGGCAGTTTGATCTTTTCAGCGAGCTCCCCGACGAATTGATCGAGCACATCCGGCGCAACGCCTGGACCATCTCGCTCAAGGCCAGGGAAGCGCTGTTCAGACAGAACGACCCGGTCCGCCGAAGTTATTTCTGTCTTTCCGGCCAACTGAAGCTGTTCAGGTTGACCCGGTCCGGATCGGAAAAGATCTTCATGATCGCTCACGCCGGCGACGGCCTCTGCGACGCGATTTCCCTGCAGTCCGAGCGCTTCCGACCGCTCAATGCAACGTCGATCACAGAGAGCGAAGTGCTTTCAGTGGATTCAGAAGTCGTCATCGACGTATTCCATCGGTCGCAGCGCGCGAGAACCCAGTTGGTCGATGCGCTTATCCGGCGAGTCGACGACCTCATCGATCACGTTGAGCTGTTGTCGGTCGACAAAGCGAACTTCCGCGTTGCCTCGTTTCTCTTCAACGAATATCAACGCAATGGGAAGAAGAGCTCTTTCCAGCTGAATTCCAGCAAGAAGTACATCGCCAGCTATCTCTCCCTTCAGCCCGAAACGCTGTCGAGATGCTTGCGCACCTTCCGCCAGGATGGAATCGCCAGTTCCACGAACAGAGACATCCGGATTCACGACCCTGACCGGCTTGAACAACTGGTGCTCGGCATAGACGCAGCTGCGTGATCAGCGAGCGCCTCACAGGCCATCTTCTGCTGAACTCTCGGTCCGGTAAAGCAGAATATTGAGGATTTGGTCGGCAACTGCTTGCGGCAAGTAGGGTATCGACTGTTCACCATGCGGGAGACGAATGCTCAAAGAGGCCAGCTTGTGACGGCGCTGATAGGGGCTGATACGGATTCCTGCCTGCTGACAGCGCGCAAGGTCGAATTCGACGATCTTCTGACCGATGAGGCCGCTTCGAATCCGCATGCGCTGCCCGTCGATTGCGTAGCCCCACCGTCGCCAGTGAAGGTGGACGATGCCGAGAATCAGCAGGTTCAAGCCAAGGATTACCAGCGTCGGCCAGACGAGATGGGCCGGCAGCATGAACCAGACGATAAGCGCCGAGGCAACAAGCATCAGACTGATCCTGCTCCACAGCATGGACCGAAATCGCGGGTGGATTCCTTCCCAGTCAGGCGCATCCCAAACCCCGCCCCTGAGCGTACGGACGACCTCCTCCAGGCGATCGCCGTCGATGCCGGGAATCAGGAAGCGGCGATCGTCGTTCATCGCCTGATCGAGCTGGGCCGCACCTGCTTGATGGCCTATGGCATGCCACTGACCGAGCAGGCGACCGACCGCGGTCTGGACAATTTCGATGGCGTGAAGCTTGGTCAGCTTCAGCGATTTCTCGCGCACATCCAGCAGACCGAAGCGGGACTTGAAACGATCGGTCTCCCTGAGCAGCCGATAGTCATGAAACCGAACAATTGCCAGCAATCCCGACAGTGCCATCAGCAGCAGCGCGAACGAGACGATCAATAACCCGACCAGTAACGCGAGCAGAAGCGGCGCGCCGCGCAGCAGTTCCATGTCGAGAAGACCGCTGGCACTGAGCTGTTCGACCCAGCTCGATACCCTGGATTCAACCCAGTTCGATGCCGGCGCACCGAAAATGGCCAACAGGATCCAGATCTGGTTCGACGTCATACCGTACTTGAACAGATCGGCGGCGCTGGCGCTGAATGCAGCCGGCGGGCCGGTCTGTCGCTCGTGTCTCCCCGACTCTGCGTCCTGCGAATCGGCCGCCCCGGTCTGGCGGCCGACAGCGCCTGAAATCATGTCCCGAAGCGTCCTGGCCTCCTCCGAGGCAATACCAGGCAGGCTCACTTCGGTCTGAGCTGCACCGGGCGTTTCGAGCGTAACCCGAACCAGCCCGAGGGGCCTCAGGTAAATCGGCTGGCTGAAACCGACATTCTGCACTCGCTCGAATCGAACCTTGAGCTCCTGTTGTTCGAACAGGCCCTTGCGTACACGCAACGAATCCTCGTCCACTCGGTAGCGGAATCGACGGTGATAAATCAGCGCGACCAGCAGACCTGTCAACAGCACCAACCCGGCGCCCAGCCCAAATTCCCGCCAACCAAGGGAGTCGCTTACGGCGAAGCCCGTCCCCGCGCCGAAAAACACGATCAGATTTTCGCGAACAAAGCGCTGTACACCGTTGATGTAAAGCGCACCGACCGCCGATATCGGCAGCGCTTTCCAGAACGCCCCGACCTCAGTCATTCGAGATCTGGCTGGTTTCCGCGTCGCGCTTCCTGATCTGCTCTACCAGGTACTCTCGCAGGCGATCCGCGCTCGCTCTTTCAAGACCGATCACGACCAGGTCGGCCGTCAAACCGCCTGCGGTATAAAGTTTGAGCCGCGCAAGCCCGTGTACTCTCTCGAGTGGACCATGCGTGGTTTCCACATGCTGGATACGGGCCACCGGCAGCGCCGTGACATTGCGCCAAAGCACACCGGCCCGAGCGATGATGTCGTGCCGACGCAGTGCCCATCCCCGGCAGCCGGCATCAATCCACCGATAAACGCCGACAAGTACCACTGGGATCAACAGGCCTCCGGCGATAACCAAGCTCTTCCAGCCCGCCAGCGGAACGAACGGAACGGCCCACGCAACCAGTGGCGCTGCGACCAGCGGCCCCGTATATATCAGCGTCGAAATCAGGGTGTAGCGCCTGAAACTTGATGCCACGGACTCGAATTCTGCGGCGTGGTAATCCGGCACCTTATCCAGTGGCACCATGGGATTGGCAAATCCGGTTTCTTCATGCAGGTTCATCGTTAGACTCTCGCTCGGGCCCGAATTTCATGCAAGTGCCGGAAGTATCGATCCGACATATGCAGCGCGACTCGAAGTCAAGTCATTTCAAGCTTATCGAGCAGCCGATCCGGCAAACGACTCACCCGTCTGGCAATCCTGCGATTACGCAAGAGAGCGGCGCGTTCGAAACGTGAGCGAAAACACTCCGCCCGCTTTGAACTACTTCAGCAGGCCGGCAATCGCGGAGCCCAGTTCCACCGGCGACCGGACTGTCGTGACACCAGCCTCTTCCAGCGCGGCGTACTTGGCGTCTGCAGTGCCTTTACCACCGGCAATGATTGCACCGGCGTGCCCCATGCGCTTGCCGGGAGGCGCGGTGACGCCGGCGATGTAGGCCACTACAGGCTTGTCGACCTGGTCAGCGATGAATTCCGCAGCCTGCTCTTCGGCCGTGCCGCCGATCTCGCCGACCATGATGATGCCTTCTGTTTCCGGATCCTGCTGGAACAGGTCGAGGCAGTCGACGAAGCTCATGCCGTTGATCGGATCGCCGCCGATGCCGATGCAGGTCGTCTGGCCCAATCCCGCGTTGGTCGTCTGGAAGACGGCCTCGTAGGTCAGCGTCCCCGAACGTGAAACCACGCCGACCCTGCCCGGCTTGTGGATGCTGCCCGGCATGATGCCGATCTTGCATTCGCCCGGCGTGATGATGCCTGGACAGTTCGGGCCGATCAGGGTCACGTCGTCGTAGTCCTTCAGAGCCGCCTTGACACGCATCATGTCGAGCACCGGGATGCCTTCGGTAATCGTGACGATGATCCTGATGCCGGCGTCGGCTGCCTCGAGGATGGCATCGGCCGCGAACGGCGGCGGCACGAAGATCATCGACGCATCCGCGCCCGTTTCCTCTACGGCCTCTTCGACCGTGTTGAAAACCGGCAGACCGAGATGCTCGGATCCACCCTTGCCGGGCGTGACGCCGCCCACCATGCGGGTTCCATATTCAATGGCCTGCTCGGAATGGAAGGTGCCCTGCGAGCCGGTGAAGCCCTGGCAGATGACACGGGTTTTCTTGTTGACCAATACGCTCATTGTGATTCCTTGCCTTCGGCCGCCGCTTCGACGGCCTTCTTTGCGCCGTCGTTCAAATCGTCGGCTGTGATGATTTTCATGCCGCTATCGGCCAGGACCTGCTTGCCCTTCTCGACGTTGGTGCCTTCGAGGCGAACGACCACCGGCACTTCGACGCCGACGTCCTTCACCGCACCGATGATGCCTTCGGCAATCAGGTCGCAGCGGACGATACCGCCGAAAATATTGACCAGAATGGCCTTGACCTTGTCGGAGGACAGAATCAGCTTGAAGGCCTCGGTCACGCGTTCCTTGGTTGCCCCGCCGCCTACGTCGAGGAAATTGGCGGGCTCGCCACCGGCCAGCTTGATGACGTCCATAGTGGCCATTGCCAACCCGGCGCCGTTGACCATGCAGGCAATGTTGCCATCCAGCGTCACGTAGTTGAGATCGTGCTTGCTGGCGGCAAGCTCGGTCGGGTCTTCCTGCGACTCGTCGCGCATCTCCTGGAGGTCGGAGTGGCGGAAAAGCGCGCTCCCGTCGGCGTTGATCTTGGCGTCCAGCGCGTTCAGATTGCCTTCGCCGTCTATGATCAGTGGATTGACTTCGACGATGGCCAGGTCCTTGTCGATGAACAACCGGTAAAGGCCCTCCATTATCCTGGTCAGCTGGCGGACCTGCTTGGTGTTCAACCCCATGCCGAAACCGATCTGGCGCGCCTGGTAAGGCATGAAACCAGCGGCATTGTCGACGGCCACCGAGATGATTTTTTCGGGAGCTTCCTCGGCCACCTGCTCGATATCCACGCCGCCGGCCGCCGAGCCCATGAAAACGACCGCGCGCTGGCCACGATCGACCAGGGCAGACAGGTAGAGCTCCTGCTTGATGTCGGTGGCTTCGGCGATCAGAACCGAATTGACCGGCAGCGCGCGGCCGCCCGTCTGGTAGGTTTCAATCTCCATGCCGAGCATCTTGTCGGCCAGTTCGCGGACTTCGTCGAGGTTCGAGGCCAGCTTCACGCCGCCCGCCTTGCCTCGTCCGCCGGCATGCACCTGCGCCTTGACCACCCATTCGCGGCCGCCGACCTTTTCGGCCGCGGCCACGGCTTCGTCGGCCGTCTTGGCAAGTTCGCCGCGCGGCACGTGAATGCCGTAATCGGCAAACAGCGCCTTGGCCTGGTATTCATGAAAATTCATTGCAGAATCCCGCTTGATGAATGGAAGATACGCTGTCGCGCGGCCATGCGACCGTTTTCGACAACCAGCTAAAGAGTAACCGACGAAATATAACAAATGCATCCGGCCAGCGGGGGAGGAGTTCACGTCGGAGAGCACCTTGGGATATAGTTGCCATCAGGCAAGGCAACACGAGCATGGTCGTTGGAGTCCGACACTTGACCCAGTTGTTCCAGAAAACAGAGGCGGACGCGGATCTGATCCGGCGTTCCATGATCTACATCACAGTCTTCAGGGTGGTGCTGGCCGCCGTCATCCTGGTCGTTGCGTTCGGTCCGCAAGGGCAGGCGGTGCAGCCGGAATACCGGACCTTTCTGGCCCAGGCGACGTCACTTACCTACATCATGGCAGCTCTGGCATTCGCCTGGCTCCAGTGGCGCCCCGGCTTCACGCCCCAGGAACTTGCCAGGTTCTCGCTGGTGACAGATATCGTCATCCTGTTGCTGGTTCTGCACTGCTTTGGCGGGCTCGGCAGCGGCCTGGTCATATTGCTGATCTTCACCGTCGGCATCGCCGGCCTTTTGCTGCCGCTGCAGGTAGCGTTGTTCTTCGCCTCGATCGTCTCCATCGGGATCGTCATCGAGGCCTGGCTGGCTTCCGACGGGAACTTCGCCAACGGCTCGGCACTGCAGGCCGGCATTTACGGCATCGCCAGCTTCGTCACCGCGCTGAGCTTCTCGCTGCTCGGCCGCTGGGGGCGCGAATATCAGCTGCTGGCCGAACGCCGACGCGACGACCTGGTCGGTCTCGAACAGGTCAACGACCTGATCATCCGGCGCATGCGTTCGGGGGTGATGGTCGTGGACGCCGGGCTGGAGGTCCGGCAGATGAACGAATCCGCCTGGTACCTGCTGGGAAATCCGCCGGTCAGCGAACGCCGCCTGAACGTCATCGCGCCGGCGCTGATCGAACGACTCAATCTGTGGAAAAAAACCGGCCGGGCCGACGACGAAGGCCTGCTTCTCAAGGCCACCCAGGCTGCCGTGGTGCCGCAGTTCGTCCGCCTGCCCGGCGTGCTGGGTGAAGCGACGCTGATCTTCCTCGAGGATACTTCGGTGGTCACTCGGCGCGCCCGCGACCTGGCACAGGCTTCGCTGGCCAGGCTCTCTGCATCCATCGCCCATGAGATCCGCAACCCGCTTGGAGCGCTGAGCCACGCCTCGCAACTCCTCGGCGAATCGACCAAAATCTCTCCCCAGGACCAGCGGCTTATCGACATCATTCACAACCACACGAGCCGGATGAACGACATCGTCGAGAACGTGCTGAAACTTTCGCGCCGTGAAAGGGCCCAGATCGATCAGACCAATGTCTCCATCTGGCTAAGGGACCTGGCCGAAGAATTCCGCCTTGAACACGAACTGCCGAGAACGAGAATCCGGGTCGAGGCGCCCCGCAGCGAAATCCAGGTGCTGATGGATTCCGGCCAACTTCGGCAAGCCGTCACGAACCTGATGGACAATGCCTTGCGACACGGGGCGAGCGACGACCACCAGCCTACAATCACATTGCGGCTGAGCCCGATCCGGGGCCATCGCGAGATGGCGCTGGACATCATCGACGACGGCCCCGGCATTCCGCTGGAAAAGCGCAGCCAGATCTTCGAACCTTTCTTCACCACGCACAAACAGGGTTCCGGTCTGGGCCTGTTCCTGGCTCGACAGCTCTGCGATGCCAACCAGGCACCGCTGGAATATGTACAGATTCCCAATGCCGGCGCATGTTTCCGGATCCTGCTGCGGCGCAGCGGATCCGACTCGCCGTTGGGCAAACCGGCAGAACTGGCCAATTTGTAGCAAAATGCATCTAATACGCTCTCAGAATTTCCCGGAAACCGAATGACAAAATCAAGCGCACTCATTGTCGATGATGAGCCCGATCTGCGGGAATTGCTCGAACTCACGCTCACCCGCATGGGAGTGGACGTGGATCCGGCCGAGGATCTCGCCGAGGCGCGCCGCAAGTTGGCGGAAAACACGTACGACTTCTGCCTCACCGACATGCGCCTTCCCGACGGAAACGGGCTGAGCCTGATCAAGCAGATCAGCCGTGATTATCCCCAGATGCCGGTTGCCATGATCACGGCTTACGGAAAAGTCGAAGATGCGGTTACGGCGCTAAAGTACGGGGCCTTCGACTTCGTGTCCAAGCCGGTCGACCTCGAAGCCTTGCGGAATCTGGTCAAGACAGCGATCAAGCTTCGGCAGGACGATGCAGAGAAACAGGTGGCTGCGCCGGCAGAACCGGATTCATCGTCGGAAACCAGCGAGGATGAAGCTCCGGCATCCATGGCGGCCGAAGATCAGAACAGCATTCTCGACCGCATGATCGGCAAGTCGGAGGCGATGATGCGCGTGCGCCAGACCATCTTGAAGCTGGCGCGGTCACAGGCGCCGGTGATGGTCAGCGGGGATTCCGGCACCGGCAAGGAACTTGCGGCCAGGTTGATTCACGACCTCGGGCCCCGATCGGAACAGCCATTCGTCGCGGTCAACTGCGGGGCAATACCATCGGAACTGATGGAAAGCGAATTCTTCGGCCATAAAAAGGGTAGCTTCACCGGCGCGGATGCCGACAAGGAAGGCCTGTTCCAGAATGCCAACGGCGGAACGCTGTTTCTCGACGAAGTCGCGGATCTGCCCCTGAATATGCAGGTCAAGCTTCTGCGCGTCATCCAGGAAAAACGGGTCCGCGCCATTGGCGACAAGCAGGAAGTGCCGGTAGATGCGCGAATCCTCTCGGCATCGCACAAGCCGCTCAAGCCGATGGTCGAGGCCGACCAGTTTCGAAGCGACCTCTACTTCCGCCTCAATGTAATCGAACTCGGCATGCCGTCGCTGGCCCAGCGACGTGCCGACATTCCTCCACTGGTAAACCATTTCCTCGAGGTCATCGCCGAGCAATGGGGCGACGAGCCCCGCCAACTCGACGACAGTGCCAAGAAAGCGCTGCTGGAACACTCGTTTTCCGGCAACGTGAGGGAGCTGTTCAATATTCTCCAGCGAGCAGTCACGCTGTGCGACGGTGACAAAATCACGGCAGACGACCTCCAGCTCGATCACACGGCGCTGGAGAGCAAAGATGGGATCGAAGCCGATCCGGGCGAGAAGAATCTCGACGACTACATGGAAAGCATAGAGTGCCGCATCCTCGAAAACGCGCTGAAAGAAGCCAAGTACAACAAGACCGAAGCCGCGCGCAAACTGGGCATCACGTTCCGCTCTTTTCGCTACAAGCTGGACAAGTACGGAATCGACTGATCTGATTCGACCAACCGAGAGGGCCGCTTGACTGGACATACTGTCCGCCTTCGGCAAAGGTGATCCAGCACCCGTGCGTACGCGCGCCGGAACACGTCCGGGTCAGGGTGACGAGTTATCCACCACCAGAGCGCAGATCTCGCCGCTGGAGTCGTTGCCGGAATTGATATCGGTCTCGCTCGCGCCGATCGCGCTGATCGCGCCGGTCAAGCAGACTTCGGCGCCGTCTCCGATACCTTCGAACACCGACAGCATAACCGTGGCCTGCGGCGCGATGGCAATGGAATTCACAATGCTTCCGATGGTCCAGTCACCAGTCAGTCCGGTGACATTGGAGGAGTCGCCCGGCGGAACGCTGATACTCTCCAGCACCACGGTACCCTGCGGCAAAGTAGTTCCCCCTGGTCCCGCTACAGTGATCTGAGCTTCCACGCCGGTGGCGTTGGATGCGTCGATCAGCACGTGCTCAACCTCGAAAAAGAACGCCAGATTCTCGGCAGCACCGCCCCCGGGCGGAGCGGCCGTCACAGCGCCTGATTTGGGCAGCGCCTGGATCACGGACGAGCTCAGATCGAATTCACGCTCGATGGTCGTGCTGACATCGGCGCTTGCCAAGGGGTCGACCAGATTCTGATCCGCGGCCACCGTCACATTGCTCACCGAACTGGTCACCACCTCGCCGTCGACGGCCGACGCCGGGATATCGACAAATACCGTAGCGTTGGCCGAAACGCCAACCGGCAAGGTTCCGACGTCCCAGATCCAAAGCCCGGGATCGATTCCGTCCTGGGTGATGATGCCGTCGCCCGTGACCGTCACGGTTCCGGCACTGGGCGGCACGGTGACGCGAATTTCGGAGACTAGTTCCCGCGCATCGAAAGTCGCGTTGTCGTTGGTCAGCGTCAGCGTTTGCGCGAGGTTGGCCGGATCGGACCCGGCCGGCGCGCTGCCCGCGACCACCGCTGTCGGGCCGCCGGCGCTCGTGGCCAGATCCACGCTCTCGGGGCCGGTCACCGTCAGGCACTTCTGAGCCTGGGAATCGCCTGAAATGAACACCGAGGCGCCGGGGACGCTTTGCACCGAACCCACGCCGAAGCAGAAGCTGTTGGTACCCGGTTCAAAGCTCTCGACGGTAAACGTCCCGCTCAATTCGGTCACCGCCGTGCCGAGCTGACGCGACCAGACGCCGGTCAGCGGATTGAAATCGGCATCGTTGCTGGAGACGGTGAAGCTGCCCGAGGACGGCTTTAGAAGCGTGACGTCCACGACTTCGTTGAGTTCCGACGGCCCGCGGCTGGGATCCAGCGGAATGGAGAAATCCACCACCGCCGGCGGATTGGTCAGATCGAATGACGTCGACGGGATACTGTTGATCGGCCCGAACAAAAGTTCAGTGATCTTGACGATGCTTGCATCGGCAAGCGCAGTGTCGTTGGCCGGATCGACATCGGCTACCCCCTGCCCTGAAATCGTCGCCGAGAGCGTCATCGATTCGCCCAGCGCTGCGCCGGAATCCCCGATCAGCCGTAATTCGATCTCGGCGCTCGCGCCACCGTCGAGGTCACCCACGGTCCACGTGCCGGAGCAAGAGGCGTCGAAGGCCAGATCGGTGCCGGCGGTGATGACCTGGGGACAGCTCAGCCCCTGCGCCGGCAGAGTCGCGGAAACGTCCACGGACACGCCGCTGACGTCGAGTTGGCCGGCGTTGGAGGCGGTCAGCTTGACCAACGTGCCGCCGGCATCCCCGGCAACCACTTCGAACGGCGGCGAGTCGCCGGCCAGCGAAGTCGACCATGCCGTGGTCAGGTCGGCCACGATCGGCTCAAAATCGCCGTCGAATACCCGCGTTCCCGCCTCGCGGCAGAACAGGTGCACCGATGATGCCCCGGCGGCCGCGTCACAGGCAGCACCCGACGTACAGATATCCAGGACAGTCGCACCAGCCATGAATATCTGCGAGATGGAACCACTCGCGGGATCCAGAGGATAATCGCGATCAATGGGCTGCCCGTCAAAACCCACATTCGGATCGCTTCCCCCGAAAGGTGTCGGGATGCGATCGATTTCAAGGACGAAGCCGCCCTCGCTGAAAGGAGGCGCTACAACGGCGCCGGATGCGTCCTGAAATTCACAAGTCAGATCTGCCAAATGCGTCTGGATCGCAACCCTCGGGGGTTGCTCGAAAGGAAAATAATCGATCGCGCGAATGCCGGCCTCGGCAACATAGGGCGGCAAATCGAAATCGATCAGAGCGCGGTCATCCAGTACCAGCTCCACCGGTTGAGCGACGGATGCCGCGGCAAATCCGGCCAGACACCCCACGGTCAAAAGTTTTGAAATCATTGTTTGTTCACCAGGATTCCGATCCTTGTCGATAACGTTAAAATTATTTGCTCTTGATTGATACCCGCCTCACTCTCAAGACGGGTCGACGCTCATCTGTCCGCAAACATCCGGATGGGTTCCGACACCGGCATAATCAACATGCATGAGCATTGTGACGACCATCAAATAAAATTTCGGTTAATCAGCGGCTTATGTTGCCGCGATTCTCTCACATCCGAGTATCGATTACGACATTCAGCGTCAGAAGAATTGAAATTGTAAATCACAATTGCAATGCCGTCATTTTTCCAGGCCGGAGACAGCGTCCAAAAAAAAATTCAAATTGGATGTAGATCACAACATCTTGATTGGATTGCAAAACCCACCACAAGCTTTGTCAAACCGCCGAGATGCATTTGGAAAAGAGCCTTCCAACATCGATTCACTGGGCGCCGGAACTGCTGTCGATATTCGGCAAGGGTAACGGATCCGGTGCCCGCCCCTGCTCCAGGCGAAGGGCATTACGATAGCACTGGGTAGCCGACTCCATCAGGCCGGCCCGGTCCAGTACTTGTCCAAGTGCCGCATATGCAGCCGGGTTCGGGCTCTTGCGTACCGCAATCTGCAGATGTTCACGCGCCTTTTGATCGTCGCGATCGTCCAGGTACATTCTTCCCAGGGCGAGGTGAATGTCGGCCGATTCAGGATTGTCGACAAGCCATTGCTCGCACTTGCGAATTCTGGTTGCCCGATCGCCGGTGTCGGTTCGCGAATACAGGTCAAGCAGGCGCGCGTCGAATGTGGCCTCTATCGCGCGCCGCAGGTCGTTTTCAGCAAGCTCCGGTCGATCGAGTTCCAGCGCCCGGCTGGCGAAAGCAGCGACCGTTTCAGGCCGCTGTTTCAACGCACGCTGCATGGTTTGATGCACGCTGCTAAGCTCGCCCACGTCCCGGGCAGACTCGAGTTCCCGGGCAGCGGCCAGGCTTGAAAGCTCCTCGGCCCGCTCCGTTGAGACTATCCCCGCCTTGCGAATCGCCGGCACGAGAAGGCGCACATCATGCCAACGATCGCAGGCCTGGTAGCTCTGTAGCAGCAACTTCAGCACGCCCTCGTGCCGGGGCCGCTTGATGTGCAGCTGTTCCAGAAGTTCGATAGCAGCACCCGGTTCGCCTTCACCGACCAGCAGACGCGCCCTCGCCAGGGCTGTGGCGAAATGACGCTGGCCGAACCTGCGATCAGCCAGCGCCAGGTATTGGTCACGGCGCTCGGGAGCTGCTTGGCCCTGGGCCGCGCGAGCTGCGGCCAGGTACCCCGAGGTGGTGGCGCCGCTACCCTTCATCGCGCGGGCAAGCGATCGCTCGGCGCGCACCCAGTCGCCCTCCGACAAGGCCAGCAGTCCCCGGTCGAGATCGCGCCGTTCACGGGCGGCCCGAAATCGGCGAAGCGCGCGACCGGGGGCGCGCAACAAACCAACCAGAAGGGAAATGAGAAACCAGACACCGATCACGGTGCCGGCCAACACCATGAATGACATCTGCACCCGCCACCCGCCGATTTCGATCAGGACATATCCGGGGTTCTCCATCAACGCAGGCCCGACAAGGGCCCCGGTGACGATGGCGCTGACCAATATAATTCCGGCGGCTACCAGCAAGAGTCTGCGTTTCACCGCTTCCCTCCGAGAAGCCTGGCTATTTCAGCGCGACTTTCCGTCAACGACGGCGGCTCGGGTTGAGCCCCGCCGCTGGCCATCGCTTCAAGCTCGTCCAGCGCGCCGGTAACATTCCCGGCTTCGGTGTCAAATACATTCCTGACGGCGTCCTCTGCTTCACCGATCAACCGCGCGGCGAGTTCGTGCCGGGACCCGACCATCGCCAGCGCCGCTGTCTGTAGCGTCATTCTTACCTGCTCACGCGCCAGATCCACTTCGTCGGGTCCGATAAAATCGCGATCCACGCTTTCGACCCTTACCAGATCGCCGAACACACGGCCCACTCGATCTCGCCAGGTTTGGTCCTCACCGGCTTGAGTCATCGGCTGGCCGGGCTGTATCGTCTTCACCGGCCACTGAGGAATTTCATCGGCCATGGCGAACAGTTTCTCTACCCCGGTTTGTATATTTGGGGGACTGTATTCGCGTAATCGCCGGAACTCGCGCTGCGCGGTTTCCTCCAGACTCCGGAATTCGGCCCCGTCCAGTGCCGTAATGCGCTCCAGCGCGCGCTCCCAGGCTCGAATGGCGGCGTCGCCGTTTGCATTGATAGTCAACTGATTCTGGGCAATCGCAAACAGGCTGTCGAGCTCCATCAGCAACAGCCGGGTAGCCAGGTCATGATCGGCCCGATCCAGGTTGCCGCCAACGTTGGCCAGTTTCAGCTCGAATTGTTCCAGCCGGCGCCCGACTTCGGACTCCAGGTCTTCCAGTCGGCTTCGTATCCCGCCCAGACTGGTGTTCCGTTCACCTTGCAGACGCTCGAGCCGTAAAGAAAGCTGATCGATTCTTTCGGCGAGTTCCTGGCTGCTCGCATCCGACGATTCGGCATCAAGTTCGGCTGAAAGACGGTCCAGTTCGGTGCGCAGAGCATCGGCCGCGGCCGTGCGCTCTTGCCTGACCCGGTCGACACGGTCGGCAAGGCGTTCAAACTCGGCCGAAGAAGGACCTGCTTGCAAGGCTGGCTGCAGATTCAGCCATTGTGCCCAGAATGGGTAAGACGCCAGCCCAATCGACGCCAGCGCCAGCACCAGAGCCAGCCAGACCAAGAAACCGGCTCCGCCCGGGCGGGATCTTTCGTCGGCGGGATTCGCCGACCCGGGCGATTCATCCTGAGGCGGCACAGCCTGATGCTGCTCGGCTGACGACTCTTCGGCCGTATGCTGCGGATCGTCGTTATTTCCGGTTTCGGTCATGTTCTGTCGACGGACGGTTTCGGGACATTTAATGATGCTAACGGAAATCGCAAGGCCGTGTTGCGTCCGGCTTGTACCGGCTCACCGTCCAGTCGCCTCAAAAGTGCGGGCGATGCATCCATCCGGCCTTCTCGGCCGCGCACAACATCTGGTCATCGGCAGCGCCGGCGGCACGATGGATTCGGGAGACACCAGCCTTGCGACACGATTCTTCCAGACGGCCGGACGAAACGATGAACCGTCCTTCCAGCCAGGCCTGCGTGACATCTTCGGGCAGCGATCCGGAAATCATGCCGAACGCCTGAAGACTGCTGATCAGGACGACCGGATCGTGTCCCAGCCGCAAGGCATCGATCAGGCTCCGGCGCGGCGGCACGGCCTTTCTGCAGTAAATGTGCACGGTCTCTATACGCCCGCCTCGTCGGGCAAGTTCGTTCGCGAGCAGACCGCGCCCCCCGGGTGCTCCGACGATCGCAACCCGTTTTCCGTTGATATCGGCAAGATCCGGCATGTCAAGAATGTGCTCGCTGGTGCCGCCGCGGTGCGGATAGCTGCAGCACAGACCCGCCTCTTCCAGAATCGAGGAGGTACCCTGTCCTGGTGCGATGCACGGCACGTGCAGGATACCTCTGCCTTTCGCTCGCCTGGCAACAAGCCGTGCTGCAACGGGGCTGGTGACGATTGCAAGGGCGCATACGCCGATTTCGTCCATGCGCTTGCTCAACTCGGATTCCGGTGCTGCCTCGATTTCAAAGGCGGGACTGTGTATCGCCGGGACGCCGAGTTCCCGGAGTTTCCCCATCAGGCGCTGATGGTCAGGCGCGGGCCGTGTGACGACCAATGGTGAAGCGACCCGTTTCAATCCAGGCTTCCTGTGTAGTTGAGAACATTGCCCGGTTTCGTCCTTCGCTTAAATATTCAATGTTACGGACAAGACCGGATGGCCACAAAAACAAAGGCCCATCACGAAGTGACGGGCCTTGAATAAATCCGGGTGTCTGACGCAACTGACCAACGTGCAGGGGGCTTGCGTGTTGGCGTTGGCAGTAGGGGGACGCACATCAATCAGAAACGTCGTGGACGACACCCGGAAAGCTAACTGTCTGTCTTCCCCTAGATCGTGAATCTAGTCTGGCACAATTTCCATGCTGATGTCCAGCCCAATTTCAAAAAAAACGGGGGCGATATTTCAATTCTGTGACAAGTTTAACGTTTCCAGCAGCTCGGCACCGCCATTTTCGAGCAATGCGCGGGCCGCATCACGGCCGAGCTCCAAGGCACTATCATTCGTCCCGACGGCCTCGGCGTCAATCAGGTGGCCACTTTCGTCGCCAAGCCTCGCGTGCAAACGTATTCGCGAGCCTTCCACGAAGGCATGAACCGCCAACGGCATCCGGCAATCGCCGCCAAGAACGCGCACGACTTCCCGCTCGGCGCGCGCCTGGCAACCGGTGGTCCGGCATTCCAGTTCCGAAACCAGTTTCCGGGCAGCCTCGTCGTCGGATCTTTGCTGAATGGCAATGACACCCTGACCCGGCGCCGGTAGCCAGTTCGACATGTCCAGCTCGATGGCCCGGTCCGGAACGATGCCGAGACGCTCCAGGCCTGCCGCGGCCAGAATAGTCGCATTCACTCGGCCTTCCCGAACAGCGGCCAGTCGGGTCTCCACGTTTCCCCGCAGTGCGGTGACTTCGATGTCCGGACGCAGCGCGCGCAGCTGACTGATGCGACGGAGGCTGGAGCTACCCACCATGCCGCCTTCAGGCAGCGCTTCGATTGGCTGTCCCCGATCCGAAATCCACAGGTCGGCTGGATTGGCCCGCGGCAGGTAGGCGCTGAGCGCCAGCCCGTCAGGCTGTTCCGCCGGCACATCCTTCAATGAATGCACCGCAAGGTCGGCGCGCCCGTCGAGCAGCGCTTTTTCCAGTTCCTTGAGGAACAGTCCCTTGCCGCCGATCTCGGCTAGCGACCTGTCGAGAATTTCGTCCCCTTTGGTGCTCAGCGGCAGCAGCCGAACCTCCAGTCCTGGATTTCGGCGCGACAACTCCGCGGCAACGTGTTCGCTCTGCCACAGCGCCAGACGGCTCTTGCGCGTCGCGATTGTAATGACCTTCATGTTCATGAATCTCCTTGCAACGATTGTCCGGTGCGAATTCGTCCGGTTCAGCTACAGCGAACCCGACAGCAATTTCTTGACCTGGGTGTGATTGCGCCTGGATACCTCGGGCTGGAGATCGACCCCCTCGATTTCGACCCGGACCACGTCGGCACGATCGGTGAACAGCGACTTGAGATGGTGCCGGCTGGCCAACGCATTTCGATGTATGCGCACGAATCGATCGCCGAACTCGACCTCGATCGACTTCAGCGGGTCATCCGTCACGGCCTGGGCATGGACGGCATGCACAAGCGTGCACTTGCCCTCCGCGGTAAATGCGCGGATCTCGTCAAGTGGGATCCGCACGAGCCGCTCGCCGATCCGCGCCGACACCCAGGCCTGTTCGATCCGTCTTGCCGAGGGAACCCGCTCAAGTGCCTGACGCAGCCGCGCCTCGCGCACCGGCTTGACCACATAGTCCACGGCTTCCACGCCGAATGCGTCGACCGCGTACTGATCGTGCGCAGTAATGAAAATAACGGCCGGCACCGGATCGAGGTCCTGAAGTCGGGACGCGATCTCCATTCCGCTGGTGCCAGGCATCTCGACGTCCAGCAGCACCGCGTCCGGCCGCAATCGGCAGCATCGCTCCAGAACTCTTTCGGGCCGCGATTCACATCCAACCACCCGGCAATCGGAAAATGCTGCAACCATTGCGCTCAGCCTTTCAACGGCGGGCGGTTCGTCGTCGACGATCATCACGCGCATGCGCCCGGCCTCGTCCATTCAGACAGATCCTTGACCTGAGAAACTATCGCCGGAAAAACCATTACCGGAATAACAATCGTCGATCCAGCGATCAAGCGTCCCGATTTCCTCGGGACATACCGCATGCTGCATCGGCCATTCACTCCACGCCACCTGCACACGCTGCTCGGCAAGCTTCTGGGCGGCATCACGGCCCAGCGCAACCGGCACGATGGGATCGTGGGTTCCGTGGGCCATGAAAACCGGCGTTTCACGGCCGGCCGGCGTCAGCCATTCGGCCAGGGCTGCGCCCTCCAGCAGATAGCACGAGAGCGCTACCGTGCCGGCCAACCGCTGCTCGCGGGCGAGCGCCAGCCTGAGCGCCACTGCCCCGCCCTGAGAGAAGCCGGCCAGCAGCAGCTTGTCCGGCGCAATGCCGCGCTCGATCTCGTGCTGGATCAGCAGCTCGACCTGGCGCAGGGAATCGGCAATGCCCCGGCTGTCCTGATCGCGTGCGATTTCGAACCCCAGAATGTCGTACCAGGCACGCATTCTCACGCCGCCGTTGACCGTCACCGGGCGCACCGGAGCATGCGGGAATACGAAGCGGACCGCCCGGGTTTGCGCGCAGCGAAGCTGCGGTACAATCGGCGCGAAATCGTTGCCGTCGGCCCCCAGTCCGTGCAGCCAGATCACAGCATGATCGGGATCCGGACCGGTTTCGGTGACGACGCATTCGAGCAATTCATTTCGGGAAGCTGTCATGCAGTCGATTCTACCCGCGCGACGCGCGCTGCTGTTCGCATCGGCCCTGGTGCCGCTGATCATGCTTGGCGGTTGCGGGCTCAAGGGCGATCTGGTCCTGCCCCCGCCGGGCGAACCCTCGTCGTCCCAACAGGAAAGTGAGGACGACGCCCCCGGGGACGGTCCCCGGGATGCCGACGGCGCGCGCTGATGAGCACCGAAAAGCTATTGCGCACCCCCGAACCGGAACTGATGGACAGTGCCGCCCAGGTCGATGCTTACGCCTCGGCGGATTTTTCCGCCTCCAACCAGTGGTTCGTCGACCAGCTTCTGCAGCGTTTCGAGCCACGACCCGATCACGGCGACCTGGTGGATCTGGGCTGCGGGCCCGGCGACATCTGCATCCGCCTGGCGTGCGCACTGCACGGCTGGCAAGTAGAAGGCGTCGATGCAGGTTCGAACATGCTCGCCACCGCCCGTCGCGCCGTCGAGCGCTCTGAACTCCAACGGCGCATCAGGTTTCGTATGGCCCGCTTGCCCGATCCGGAGCTGGACCGGCAGCGCTTCGACTGCGTGGTATCCAACAGCCTGCTGCACCATCTGCCCGAGCCGGATACGCTCTGGCAGAGCGTGCGTCAGGTCGCCGCTCCGGGCGCCTGGATCCAGGTCATGGATCTCGATCGTCCCGAATCGGCCGACCAGGCAGACGCCCTGGTCGGGTTGCATGCGGCCGGCGAGCCGGAGGTCCTCAAAACCGACTTCCGCAACAGCCTGCACGCGGCTTGGCGGGTAGACGAAGTTCGCCGGCAGCTCGAACACGCCGGGCTGCCGCTGGCATGCGAAAGCGTCTCGGATCGCCACTGGCTGGTCAGTGGTCGACTGCCCGAATGACCGACTCGGCCGCCGCTGGAATACGCTTTTTCAAGCTCGAAGCGCTGGGCAACGACTTCGTGCTGATTGACGCCCGATCGACGCCATTTGCACCGATCCCTGAATCCGTCATTCGGCTGGCCGATCGCCGAACCGGCATCGGCTTCGACCAGATGCTGATTCTTCGGCCGGGCGTAGGCGCGCTCCTGGCCGAGGTCGAAATCTTCAACGCCGACGGTTCACCCGCCGAACAGTGCGGCAACGGCATGCGGGCGATTGCTGCATGGCTGGACCACGGGGGCGAACTGTCCTCGGGGGCGCAGCTGGGCACCCCGGCCGGACCGGTGGCGCTGGCGCGGCACGCCGACCGGGGCTATACCACGGTGCTTCCGGGCCCCCGGACGCTGAATCCGGAGGCGCTGGGCCTACCGGCGCCGCACCTTCCCGACGAGTTCACCGACTGGGCACTGATCTCGCTCGGAAATCCACATCTGATCCTGAATTCCGACCAGCCGCCCTCGCCGGCCAGCCTGGCCCGGATTGTCGGGATTCTGGATAAAGCATGCTGGCGCGGCAAGGTCAATGTCGGTTTGATGCACATCGATTCCGACGACACCGCCACGCTCAGGGTGCACGAACGCGGCGCCGGCCCTACCCCGGCCTGCGGCAGCGCCGCCTGCGCCGCGGCCTGGGCGCTGCGCGACCAACGCCCGTCGGCCACACCCGTGGCCGTTGCACAACCCGGTGGTTCGCTTATGGTAGATTTGACGTCGCGTCCGGGACATGCGGTAACGACCGGACCTGCAACCGTAGTATTCGCGGGAACAATTGCCTTCAAGGGACCAATGGCATGACCGAACAAAGCCCCAGCGAAGCCGAAGTGATTGCCTGGCTGCGCGAGCATCCTGATTTTCTTGTCCAGCAGCCGGAACTTTTTGCCGCGCTGGATGTGCCGCACGAGGCCGGAACGACATCGCTGATCGAAAAGCAGGTGGATATCCTGCGCAGCGACAACCAGCGTCTGAAGCGCCAGCTCGAGCATCTCAGCGGCATTGCAGGCGAAAACGAACGGCTGATGCAGCGACTGCACCGCATGGCGCTGGGTCTGGTTGCGACGGATTCCTTCGATGCGCTGCACCAGCGGCTGCACGACGGACTGCGCGATGATTTCCGCGCCGACGAGGTCTGCCTGCTGCTCGATTCAGAGACGGCCGGCAAATTCGCCGACACCGATATCGCAACGCTGCCCGAAAGACAACCCGAATGGATGCAAAGGCTGCTGGCTTCGGGCGAGCCCCAGTGTGGCCGCCTCACCCGCGAAAAGCGCGAAGCCGTGTTCGGATCTGCAGGCGCGCAACTGGGGTCTGCGGCGCTTGTTCCGCTGGCCGACCGGGGCCTGCTGGGCATCGGCTCGGAATCCGACGAGCGATTTCATCCCGACATGGGCACGCTGTTCCTTGACCTGCTTCGCGAGACGCTCCAGTTCCGGCTCGGCCTGGACGACCGCGCCGAGGTAAAGCGGCGCCAGCGCGCCTGACAGGCGACAGGCCCGGCGCATGGCCGATTCCATTGGCTCGGCAATCGAAACCTTCCTGACCGACTGCAGCGACCGCGGCAGACTGGCCAAGGCCAGCATTGCCGCGTACCGGCGCGACCTCAAGAGACTGCAAACCTGGTGCGCCAAACACGAAATCGAATCGCTGGCGGCGCTGGACGCAACCACGCTCAGGGGATTCGCCGCCAGCATGGGACGCGTCGGGCTTGACCCCCGATCTATCCAGCGCAACCTCTCGGCGGTACGCAAGTTCTTTCGTTATCTCGTCGACCATGCCCGGGTGGATGCCAACCCGGCGGCCGACCTGAAGGCCCCGCGCGCCCGGCGCAAGCTGCCGCGCACGCTGGATCCGGACCAGGTGCTGCAGCTGCTTGAAATCAAGGGCGACAAACCGCTGGACGCGCGCGACCGGGCCATGCTGGAACTCTGCTACTCCTCGGGCCTTCGGGTCAGCGAGCTGGCCGACGCGCGCTGGGACCGGCTGGACCGGGCGCAGGGCCTGCTGCGGGTGATAGGAAAAGGTGACAAGGAACGCATCGTGCCGGTCGGCAGGCACGCCTTGACTGCACTGGAAGAATGGCAACGCGTCTCGGCCACGTTCAGCCGCGGCGAATCGCGATACATTTTCACTACCGCCAAGGGCACGCCACTGGGGATTCGCGCGATCCAGAAACGCATTGGACAGCGCGCGGTAAGCCAGGGCCTCGGCCAGCATGTGCATCCACATCAATTGCGGCACTCGTTCGCCTCGCACATCCTGGAATCGTCGGGCGACCTGAGAGCCGTCCAGGAACTGCTGGGACACGCCAACCTTTCGACCACGCAGATCTACACCCACCTGGATTTTGCGCACTTGGCCGAGGTCTACGACCAGACCCATCCAAGGGCCAGGAAAGTACGCGAGAACCAGGGAACGTGATGCAACAAGTCCCCTACTCCTCCTGCTCGAGGATCTGCATAAGCTCCGAGTAGACGCGACGCGCCTGCCGCTCGTAGGCGTCGGGCACCTGAATGCGAACGGCGCTATAGCTGCTCTGTACGCCCAGCAACGTTGCGAAGCCTTCGGAACCCAGGTGAACCGGAATTTCCTCGGACTCGAATTTCATCCGCACCATCTGGGCCAGCGCGATATCGTGAATTTTGGCAATCGTGACAAGTGCCATCTGGGCATCCCGGTATCAAAGCATGCACTTTAGCCGAGTCGGCACTGAAAAACCGTCAAGGCCGATTCGCGAACTGTCACCGGCAAATTGCGTTTCGGCTAACATGAAGGCTGTTTCCGCCCCGCAGAGCATCCCGTGACCCACGACGCCATCCTGATTGGAAAAGGCGCCCGGCAGCTTCGCCTGGACGCCCGCTACGCCAACCGCCACGGCCTGATCGCGGGCGCTACCGGCACCGGCAAGACGGTGACCCTGATGCTGATGGCCGAAGGCTTTTCGCGCATGGGCGTGCCTGTGTTCATGGCCGACGCCAAGGGCGACATCGCCGGGCTGGCCGCGGCCGGCACGCCGCACCGCAAGATCGACCAGCGCATCGAGACCATCGGCATCGAGGGTTACGTGCAACAGCCCAACCCGACCGTGTTCTGGGATCTCTGGGGCAACGGCGGCCACCCGGTGCGCACCACGGTCACCGAAATCGGCCCGATATTGCTTTCGCGCATGCTGGAGCTCAACGACACCCAGGAAGGTGTGCTCAGCGTCGCGTTCCGCGTCGCCGACGAGGCCGGCCTGCTGCTGCTGGATCTGAAGGATCTGCGAGCCCTGCTGAACCACGTCGCCGAGAACCGCCAGGAGATCAGCGCCATGTTCGGGCTGGTCAGCACCGCCAGTATCGGTGCGATCCAAAGGCGACTGCTGCAGCTGGAAAACGACGGCGCTGACCGTTTCTTCGGCGAGCCGGCGCTGGCGCTGGACGACCTGTTGCGCCAGGATATGTCGGGCCGCGGCATCATCAACATCCTGGCCGCCGAACAGCTGATCATGAAGCCACGGCTGTATTCCAGTTTTCTTTTATGGCTGCTGTCGGAACTGTTCGAGCAGCTGCCGGAAGTCGGCGACAGCGACAGACCGAAGCTGGTGTTCTTCTTCGACGAGGCCCACCTGCTGTTCGACGACTGCCCGGCCTCGCTGAGGCAGCGCGTCGAGCAGGTCGTGCGCCTGATCCGGTCCAAGGGCGTGGGCGTGTATTTCTGCTCGCAGAACCCCGACGACATTCCGGACGAGGTGCTCGGCCAGCTCGGCAACCGCGTCCAGCACGCGCTGCGCGCCTTCACGCCGCGCGACCAGAAGGCGGTACGCGCGGCGGCCGAGACCTTCGTGCCGAATCCGGCCATTGACGTCAAGCAGGCGATCACCACGCTGGGCGTCGGCGAGGCACTGGTCTCCATGCTCGGCGAGAAAGGCATTCCACAGCCGGTAGACCGCGCCCTGATCTGCCCGCCGGGATGCCGGATGGGTACCCTGAGCGACGACGAACGCGCCCAGGTGATGTCGCGCAGCCCGGTCGGCGCCAAGTACGACCAGTCCCTGGACCGCGAATCGGCGTTCGAGATGCTCGCCGCGCAGGCCGAGGCCGCGGCGAAGGAGGCCGAAACCCGCGAGGCCGAAGCCCGGCGCCAGGCCGAGGCCGAGGCGGCGGAAAAAGCGGCGGAAAAGAGCAGGCCCCGACGCAGCAACCGGCAGAGTGCAGGCGAAGCGTTCCTCAAGTCCACCCTGCGCTCGGTCGGCTCACGACTGGGCCGCGAACTCACCCGAGGCCTGCTCGGCGGCCTGTTCGGCCGCAAGCGCTAATTTTACCGGCCCGTATCGAAACGCAGCTCCGGGGCTTCGATACCGGATTCGGCGGGCATCGATCGCTTCAGTTCGACGCGTGGCGAGGCCTTCAGCGATCGATGCCCGCCGAATCCTCACGGCAATGGTTTCCCCTGGTGGCGATCCGGATCCCGAGGCGGGACCGGACAAGGATGGGCCTCTGAATCGCGCGGTCCAGTAGGGTGGATAAGCATAGCGCATCCACCGTTTCTGTTTCCTGATTGGCGGATGCGCTGCGCTTATCCGCCCTACGTCTTGGAAAGCCTTTTGCCTTTCTTGTCCTTGGCGCCTTGGCGGCTTCGCGAGAGCTGGTTGCCGCTTTTGATTTTCGACTCTGCCGAGAATCAGCGCGACTGGCCGACGACTTTCTCGACCATGTGCTGGATATTGAGCTGCAGCGTGACGTTGCCGCGCCAGCGGTTGAGCTCGAGGCGAAACGTCACGTGCAGCGGCTCGGGTAGTTCCTGGTGGCAAAGATCGCCTGCACGAAACGCGATCGCTTCCAGCGCCGGGCCGCCGCCGGCCGGCTCCAGCACCATCTTCAGATGCTTGCTTCCGACCACCCGGCGCTCCAGCACGTTGAACCGCCCGTCGAACAGCGGCTCGTCCCAGCCCTGCCCCCAGGGCCCGGCGTCAATGATTGACTGGGCCGTTTTCAGGCTGAACTCGGATCCGCTGAGCTCGCCGTCGCTGAGCACCTCGTCGCGGCCGAATTTCAGCGTCTCGACATGCGCCTCGAACGCCTCGCGAAATGCCTGAAGACGATCGGGCGCCAGGCTCAGCCCGGCAGCCCGCGCGTGGCCGCCGAAACGGACGATCAGGCCGGGGTTGGCAGCATCCAGCTCGGCCAGCAGATCGCGCATGTGGACGCCGGCCGGGCTGCGGCAGGAGCCCTTGAGATCTTCGGCTCCCTCCTCGCCGGCCGGCGCCAGCGCGACGACCGGTCGACGGGTCTGCTCGCAGATCCGGGAGGCGACCAGCCCAACGACCCCAGCGTGCCAGTCGGGATCGTGCAGGCAGAAGCCGCCGGCCATGCCGTCCAGACCTGAAAGGAAATCGGTTGCAAGCTGCTCGGCAGTCTCGACCATGTCGGCCTGAATCGCCTGACGCTCGCGGTTGAAAGCGTCGAGTTCCTCGGCCAGCGTCATCGCCCGGCCGAAGTCGTCTTCCAGAAGGCAGCGGATGCCGATCGAGATATCGGCCAGCCGCCCGGCAGCATTCAGCCTGGGCCCTGCGATGAAGCCCAGATCGGCCGCGGTGATATGGGCCAGGTTGCGGCCGGCCACTTCCAGCAGCGCGGCAATACCCGGCGCACATCTGCGCGCGCGGATTCGCTTCAGGCCCTGGTAGACCAGTCGGCGGTTGTTTTCGTCGAGGCTTACCAGGTCGGCGACCGAGCCCAACGCCACCAGGTCCAGCAGTCCGTCCAGCCTGAAATCCGCCGGCCGCCCCCGCCGGCGCAGTTCGCTCCTGAGCGCGATCAGGGTATAGAACATCACGCCGACCCCGGCGAGGTTGCGCGACGGAAATTCGTCGCCGGGACAGTTGGGGTTGACGATCGCGCTTGCCGTAGGCAGCTCGGAACCGGGTAGATGGTGGTCGGTCACCACCACGTCGATGCCTTTCGAGCGCAGGAATCCGACCCCGGACACCGACGAAATACCGTGATCGACCGTGACCACGACCGCCGGCTCGTCGGCCAGGCATTCCTCTGCCAGCATCATGCCCAGACCATAACCGTGCCGGAACCGGTCGGGCATGCGCCAACGCACGTTGGTTGCACCCAGCCCTTTGAGCCCGCGAACGGCCAATGCCGTGCCGGTGGCGCCATCGGCGTCGAAATCGCCGACGACCACTATTCGGCGACCCTGCTCGATGCAGTCGGCGAGGATATCGGCGGCGGTTTCCAGTCCACCCAGGGTCGGCGGCAACAGCGATCCCAGCGAATAATCCGGTGCTGCCTGGCAGCCGCGCATCGCAAGCGCTCGGCCCACGACCCGGGAATCGCAGCCGGTGATTTCCGGACATTGCGGTCGGCGAACGACGGTAACGCTGCGCATCAATCCTCTCCCCCGGATGGCGCGAATCCGTCGACCGAGCGTCGCCAAAACGCGAGCGCATCCAGTCGTCCCATGCGCCAGCA
>DATGCS010000349.1:0-4207 GCA_035311685.1 Wenzhouxiangellaceae bacterium | reverse complement strand
GCCCGTCGAAAGTCCGATGGCCCAATACGAGAAAACGCTGTAGAGCATCGGGCGGCGCGTGTCCTTGTAGCCGCGCAGAGCGCCTGCGGAAGCCACCTGCAGGCAGTCGGACAGCTGGAATATTGCGGCCAGCATCAGCAGACTGGCCGCCAATTCGATGACTTCTCGCTCGGCGGTATAGATGCGCGCAATCCACTCGGGAAGAAAGAACATCAGCGAGGCCGAAAGCGCAGCGAACACGATCGAGAGCCCGATTCCGACCTGCCCGGCGATCCGCGCGCCTGACGGATCTCCCCGACCGAGGGCGTTGCCGACTCGGACCGTGATGGCACCCGCCAGTCCCAGAGGCACCATGAAGGCCATGCCGGCGAAATTGATCGCGATCTGGTGGGCCGCGATCGGCAGCGCGCCCAGCGTGCCGATGAGCAACGCAGCCGAGACGAACAGGCTGCCTTCGAAGAAGATGGTCACGCCGATCGGCAGTCCGACGCGCAAAAGCCCGCGGATCTCGAGCAGATTGGGCCGGCTGAACTGGCGGAAGAGCTCGAACGGTCGGAAGTGCTCGCGGCAGCGGATATAGACAGCCAAGGCAATGAACTGCAGCCAGAACACCAGCGCGGTCGCCCAGCCGCAACCCACCGCGCCCATGGGCTCGAAGCCGAGCTTGCCGAACATCAGCACATAGTTCAGCGGCACGTTGAACACAATGCCGAGCAAACCGATATACATCGTCGGTCGCGTATAGCCGGCACCCTCGGAAAAGAACCGCAGCGCGAACATCAGCGTCAGCGCCGGCGCGCCCCACGTCATGGCCTCGAGATACCCCAGCGCGAGCCCGGCCACCGACGGCTCGACTTCCAGCACGGCCATGACCCAGCCGGCATTGCGCATGACCAGCACCATCAGCACCGAAATACCGAGTGCTATCCACAGCGCCTGGCGGGTCATCTCGCCGGCCTGCAGCCGTCGCCCCGCCCCGTCGAGTTGAGACACGGCCGGCGACACCGACATCAGCACGCCGAGTACAAACATCAATCCTGCCGCCCAGATCGAAGAACCGATTGCGATCGCACCGAGATCGATGCGCCCGAGCCGGCCGGCCATCACCGTATCGACGAAATTCATGCCGTAGCTGGTCACCTGACCGACGATCAGCGGACCGGCCAGCAAAAGCGTGCGGCGAATTTCGAAGCCGATGCCGGAGCCGGGAGGTTTCGGCGGTGGCGGCGGTGCGTTAATGGTCATCGTGCTCGGCTTTACGGTTAGCCGCTCAGTCTAATGGAGCTGTGTCGGCTCGACGGCCCGGGTCTGGCCTTTGGACGGTTCAATTCGATTTTCGAATTCAACTTGATGCCGCGCTGATGAGGGCACCTTGGCTAGGTGCGGCAGCCTTTAAAATCAAATTCATTTCGCCACGCGCTTCGCGCTTGCCGGCGACCTACTTTTCACAAGCGCCTGAAAAGTAGGCAAAAGCGCTTTTTGCAGGCGGCAGAGGATCGCGGTGCGGGTTGATGGGGGTGGTGGTTAGGTGTTTGATTGTGGTGTTGGATGAGGACCTTCTTGTCCGTTCGTCATGTTCCGCTTCGGCTCACGGGTGACGAATAGATTCCGGCTTCGCTGATTATCGGAGCGGGGTCGTGACGATTGGGGTGATGTGTGCTTTGGTGGATGCTGAAGCGGGTTCCAGATTGGGGTGGTGAGGGGGGCCGGTGGTCCGCGCTGCTTCGTGATCCTGCAACCGGCTGTCCCGGGTTTCCTGCCATAAGCCTGGCGCCGGGCACCGCTCGACCGGAAATCAAGAGCGCCAGACAAGCGCGTCGGGGACGGCGCTCCGACCTACGAAACCTGCCGTTTCATTTACTTGTAGGAGGCGGCTCCGGCGCCGATGAACTCAAGACCAACCGCGGCCGGAGCTTGCTCCTACAAAAACTCTGCCGAACAGCTTCATCATGCCCGCCACCGGGCAAGAACACCGACCGAAACCAGGCCCGAACTTCGCTCCTGGCCCCAAACTGGAACCCGCTTCAGCATCCCCAGTTGCCCAGTGCACGCACGATCGAGACAACGCCGCTCCGATAATCATCGAAGCCGGAATCACGTCGCCGCCCGTGAGCCGATGACGAAAATTCCGCACGGACAAAAAGATCCCGGAAAGAAGCCCGATGCCTTACACCTAACCCGTGTCCCCTCTGACCAGCACCTCGAACAGCTGCCGCCTGTAAAGCGCATTTTTGGTTACTTTTTTTGCAACCGAAAAAAGTCGCTCGCATCAGCCAGCGAAGCTGGCGGCGAAACGGCTTTTGAAGTTGAATTTGATTTAATAGCCGCCGCACCCGGCCTTGGTGCGCCCATCACCACAGGTCAGAAATCGAAAGTTGAAATCAAAAGCCGCCCGCATCCCGGCCGGAATCCCTGCCCGGCCGCGAGTACGTCATCAAGAAACTATTTATATTCAGATTCCAGCCACTCGAGCATCGTGCGCAAACACTGTGCCTCGCCCCCCGCCGGCCGGCCGGGGCGATCGGACAAATTCCAGGCGTAGATATCGAGGTGCATCCAGTCGATTTCGTCGGGCACGAAATGATCCAGGAACAGCGCGGCGGTAATGCTGCCGCCCTGACTGGTGGTACCGGTGTTGGACAGGTCGGCGATCTTCGGCTCGATCTGCTGCTTGTAGGGCCGATACAGCGGCATGTGCCACAGCGGATCCTCGATCGCCAGCGACAGGTCCTGGAGGGTCCTGGCCTGCCCGGTGCTGCGCGAATACAGCGGGGGCAGGTCTTCGCCCAGCGCCACGCGGGCCGCGCCGGTAAGCGTGGCGAAGTCGATGATGCGCTCGGCGCCCTCCTCGGAAGCCAGGGTGAGCGCATCCGCAAGCACCACCCGGCCTTCGGCATCGGTGTTGCCGATCTCGATGGTGGTGCCGTTTCTTGTCGTGACGATGTCGGACGGACGATAGGCGTTGCCTGCAATCGCGTTTTCCACGGCCGGAACGTAGACGCGAAGGTGGACCGGAAGCTTCAACCGCATGACCAGTTCGGCAAGACCGAGCGCGTGCGCGGCGCCACCCATATCTTTTTTCATCAACGACATGCCCGAAGTCGGTTTTATGCTCAGGCCACCGGTATCAAAGATCACGCCTTTGCCAACCAGCGCCAGCGGTGGATGGTCGGGGTCGCCCCACTCCAGACGAATCAGTCGCGGGCCGCGGCTGGCAGCCTGGCCGACGGCGTGGATCGCCGGGAACTCCTTTTCCAGAGCGGTACCGCTGACCTCGCTGAACGCGGCGTCGCAGCGCTCGGCCAGGTCGGCGGCGACCTCGGCGAGTTCTGCGGGGCCGAGATCGGCTGCCGGCGTATTGACCAGATCGCGCACGCGAAACAGCGCGTCGCGGAAAATTTCCAGCCGCTGGCGAAGATGCTCCGGCACTTCGAGCCTGCATTCCGGCCGCTCGCCGGGCTTGTAGCGATCGAACCGGTAATGGCCGAGCGCCCAGCCGATTGCGAACAGCGAAAGGGTCTGCTCGGAAAAATGTCCCGAAACCGCGTACTCGCCTGCCGGCACGGTCGCCGGGAGCCCGGCCAGTGCCCAAGCCCGTGACTCGCTGGCGTAGCCGACAAGCACCATGCCGGGATCGCCATCACCATCGGGCACAATCAGGCTGGAAGCCGGTTCGGCGTTGAAATTATTCGCATGCACCCACCGCCGCGCCTGCGGTGTCGCCTGTTCCAGCCAGCCCGTCAACTCTTGAGGCTGTAACAGCACGATTTCCAGGGGCGCGTGACGACTAGTCTGATTCTTTGTGGAGAACATGGGCTCGAAACCTGTGGGACATTAGCTCAAGGATACCGGATGACGATGTATGCAGGCACCCTGCCGTGTGCCGGGCATCTCTGAGCAAGCCGTTGACGCGCGCGGGGTGGCTAACGATCCGTATGACGCTGTGGTAGCATTTCGCTGACGTTCCGCCGAAGTCCATATTCAGCCAGCGTTCATGGAAAATTGCACGGATGAGGAAAACTGATCTTGCGCTGCTGATCACGACCATGCTTTGTGCTGCCAATGTGCAGGCTGATCCTTTGACGGAAGCAGCATCGGACGTGACCGAATGCCGGGAAATGGCCAACCCCGATGCGCGGCTGGCCTGTTACGACGCTGCGGCAGCGCCTCTTGCTCGTGCCCTGGGGTCGACCGAACGGCCGGCTTC
>DATGCS010000348.1:0-5988 GCA_035311685.1 Wenzhouxiangellaceae bacterium | reverse complement strand
ACACGGCGATTCGTGTCTGGCGACGCGCTTGCAGGTCATTTCGGCCAGCGCAATCTCGGAACCGTGTACGCGGCTGTTCATCAGCTCGCCGCGGCCGGGGATGGAGATGGCGAACCGGTCTGCGTGCTCGTGCAGCTTGAGTTCGGTATCGGTATCGGGAATCGTGGCGGTGGCCAGCAGCTTCGAGCGCGGCATGGGCCGAGTCCTGGGTCGGCGGGCATATTTCGGCCCTAACGCGACAGGATACCGCGCACGATGGTTCCAGTCCGTCCGCCGCGAGATCTCGTGATAAGGATTCCGAGCGGGGCGGGACCCGGTGATTTGAATCCAGATTCACCGGCCCCGATATACAATGCATGGATGCAACGTGCGCTGGCAGCACACCAATTGCATATCAGATCAACTCTCCCGTAAAACAACGAAGCGCATGACTCCTGACCTGCAAACAAACACCGGGCTTGATTGGCCGGCCGCCGATTCGCTCCGCTTCGATGCGGATGTCCGCGCGCGCACCGAACATCTGTTCGCGCGCGTTGCCGACGTCGTGCCCGAGGCCGAGTGGCCGCTGCATGCGCCTCTGATCGACGCGATCAACCGGCTGAAGGTCGAGCGCAACGCGGTGATCCTGGCGCACAACTACATGACGCCGGAAATCTTTCACTGCGTCGGCGACGCGACCGGCGATTCGCTGAAGCTGGCACAGCTTGCCGCCGAGGCAGACGCCGAGATCATCGTCCAGGCCGGCGTGCACTTCATGGCCGAGACGGCCAAGATCCTGGCGCCGGAAAAGACCGTACTGATTCCCGACCTGCGCGCCGGCTGTTCGCTGGCCACCTCGATCACCGGCGCGGACGTTCGCCGGATCAAGCAAGCCTACCCGGATTACCCGATCGTCACCTACGTCAACACCTCGGCCGAGGTCAAGGCCGAATCCGACATCTGCTGCACCTCGTCGAACGCGGTCCAGGTCGTCGAAGCCGCGGCCGAGCGATGGGGCTGCGACACGGTCATCATGATTCCCGACGAATACCTGGCGAAGAACGTCGCCAGCCAGACCGCCATACGCATCCTGACCTGGCAGGGCGCCTGCGAGGTGCACGAGCGCTTCACCGCCGAAGAGATCGAGCAGCTCCGGGTCGAACATCCGGAAGCCATGATCATCACCCATCCCGAGTGTCCGCCGGAGGTGCTCAAGGCGGCGGACTTTGCCGGCTCTACCGGGGCCATGGCCGCCTTCGTGCGCGACCGTGCACCGAAGACCGCGATTCTGATCACCGAATGCTCGATGAGCGACAACGTCTCGGTGGACAATCCCGGTACGCGCTTCGTCCGACCGTGCAATCTCTGCCCGCACATGAAGCGGATTTCGCTGGCGGGCATCTACGAATCGCTTCGGCAGCTGCAGTTCGAGGTCAATGTCGATGCCGACGTCGCCGCCCGTGCCCGCAACAGCGTGCAGGCCATGCTCGACCTGCCCGCGGCCGGTCGGCCACCGGCGTTCGACACCCGCCGGCCGGTCACCGCCGCCCACTACGTCGCGGTCTGAAGACTCCGTATGCGTGACGCACCCATCGTCATCGTCGGTTCGGGTATCGCCGGCCTCTGGACCGCGCTGCATGCCGCGCCGCTACCGGTCGTTTTGCTGGCCGGCAATTCGCTGGGCGGCGAGTCTTCGACCGGCTGGGCGCAGGGCGGCATCGCCGCGGCGCTGGGCCCCGACGATTCGCCGGCACTGCACGCCGCCGACAGCATCGCGGCCGGTGCCGGCCTGGCCGATGAGGCCGCGGCCTGGCTGCTGGCCGAGGCGGCACCCGATGAAATCAGGGCGCTGGAAGAACTGGGCGTGGCCTTCGACCGACTCGCCGACGGCGCATGGGCACTGTCGCGGGAGGCGGCCCACGGCCGGGCGCGGGTCGCCCGCGTCAACGGCGACCGGGCCGGACAGGCCATCCTCGAGGCCCTGATTCAGGCGGCGCGCGCGTCAACCCATATCGAGATTAGCGAAGGCTGGTTCGGCCGCGGCCTGCTCGCGCGCGGCAACAACGGCTGCCGGGGCTTGCTGGCGCGAAATCTCGCCGGCGAAACCCTCGACATTCCGGCACGCGCGGTGGTCATCGCTACCGGGGGAATCGGCGGGCTGTACGCGACCACCACCAACCCGGCAGGCAACCGCGGCCAGGCGCTGGCCTGGTCGGCGCGCCTTGGCGCCTTCATTCGCGATCCCGAGTTCGTTCAGTTTCACCCGACCGCCATTGACGTTGGTCGCGATCCGGCGCCACTGGCCACCGAGGCGCTGCGCGGCGAAGGCGCCGAGTTGGTCGATCGCCAGGGGCGCCGCTTCATGCCGGCGTTGCACCCCGACGCCGAGCTGGCGCCGCGCGATGTGGTGGCGCGGGCGGTGCACCGCCAGATCGCTTCGGGCCAGGGCGCGCTGCTTGACGCGACCCGCGCAGTGGGCGAGACCTTTCCGCAGCGCTTTCCGACCGTCTACGAATCGTGCATGGCCGCGGGCATCGACCCGCGCATAAATCCAATTCCGATTGCGCCGGCCGAGCACTACCACATGGGCGGCGTGGCCACCGACGGTAACGGCTTCAGCGAAGTCCCCGGCCTCTACGTGGTTGGCGAAGCCGGTTGCACCGGCGTTCACGGCGCGAATCGACTGGCCTCGAATTCGCTGCTCGACGCGCTGGTCACGGGCCGCCGCGCTGCGCTTCGCATCCTCGACGCCGACTCGAATCTTCATCGCGCGACCGGGCCGGCCGAAAAGCCGGCACGACCGGTGGCGAGCCCCACACTGCGCCGGCTGCGGCAGGCAATGCAAGATCATGCCGGCGTCGAGCGCGACGGCGACGGCCTGCAGACGCTGTTCGAAACCATCGACGGCATGATGCTCGATCACGGGCCCGCCGACGAACTCGTCGCGGCCCGTTTCATTGCCGCCGGCGCGCTGTTGCGCGAGGAAAGCCGCGGCGCCCACGCGCGCAGTGATTTCCCGGGATTGACCGCGCCGGTCACGCATACGGAGCTCAACCTGGATCGGCTCGACCAGATGCTGCCGCTTAAGGCACGCAAGAAAGGTGCTGCATGAAGGTTCGCCCTTACGATAGTGCCGGCAGTCAATATCCGATCCCGGCCGCAGTTGTTCGCGACATCGTGACTCGTGCGCTGGCCGAGGACCTCGGTGGCCGAGGCGACATCACCGGGCAGGCGACCATTCCCCTGGATGTAACCGCCCGCTTCGAACTGCGCGCGCGCAGGCCCGGCGTGCTGGCCGGCCGGGCCACGGCTGCCGAAACCTTCGCCCAGGTGGATCCATCAATAGAAGCCGGCTGGCACGTCGACGACGGCCAGACGCTGGCGCCGGGAGACTGCATAGCGACGCTTTCCGGCCCGGCCCGCTCGATCCTGACCGCAGAACGAACGGCACTCAATTTCCTCGGTCGCCTGAGCGGCATCGCAACCCTGACCCGCGCCTACGTCGATGCCGTGGCCGGCACCGGCGCGCGCATCGCCCACACCCGCAAGACCACCCCCGGGTTGCGCGCGCTGGAACTCGCTGCAGTCGCCGCCGGCGGAGGCTCGACGCATCGGTTCGGTCTGGACGACGCAGTGTTGATCAAGGACAACCACGTGGCCATCTGCGGCAGCGTTATCGAGGCGCTGCGGCGGGCGCGCAAGCATTCCGGGCACATGACCAGAGTCGCAGTCGAAGTCGACCGCCTGGAGCAGCTCGACGAAGCGCTCGACGGCGGCGCCGACGTCATCCTGCTGGACAATTTCTCGCGGGCCGATCTGCGCACCGCAGTTGAACGCTCAGCGGACTGCAACGTGGTTTTGGAAGCCTCGGGTGGCGTCGACCTTGAAACGGTACGCACCATCGCCGAGACCGGCGTCAATGTCATTTCGGCAGGCGCGATCACCCATTCCGCCGCCAACCTCGACCTGGGCCTGGACGCCGCGGACTGAGCTCGAATAAACGTGGCCGGTACAGGCCCTTGAACCAGCGCTGCCATCCGCCGGTGGAATCGATCAACCCCGGCACTCTGCCAGACCTGACGTCACGCGTCCTCGAACGGATCGTAGAACTTCATGCTCATGCCTGTGCCGCCGCGGCCCTTTCGACCGATTGTCCTGCAACAACGCCGTTCCGGCTCCGGCAGGGTATTGGCTCGGATTGATCCAGGTCAACAGCAAACCGGCAGCAGTACACTAGATTCGGTCACCGCGTCATGGCGCCCGGCGACCATGACACTGAATCGACCGCTCTGTATCTGACGGCGTTTTCGAATGGAAAGGCAATGGAAGAACTCGAGAAAATTCAACTGCTGCGACAGGCCGACCTGTTCCGTCCGCTTTCGGATCGAAGTATTGAGCAGCTTGCGGCAGGCTCGCGATTGGGCTCTTTCGGCCGGAAATCCCGGATTGCCAGCGCCGGCACATACAGCCCGGGCATCCGGCTGATCCGGTCAGGGCTGGTCAAGCTGTCGATCTATTCGCAGCAGGGACAGGAAAAGGTCATCGCGATGCTGGACCGGGGCAAGGCCTTCGGGCAGGCCGAGATCTTTTCCGGGCAACCCTTTCATTACGAGGCGCTCTCTATTTCGAAGGTCGAATTGCTGACTGTATCCCGGGACACGGTTCGCCTGGTCAGCCAGGTTGACGCTCGATTCAACCGGGCACTGGTCGAATGCCTGAGTCGGCAGTTCGATGCCCTTGTCCGCGACATCAAGTACGCCAGCGGCTATACCGTTTCGCAGCGGCTCGTATCGTTCCTGCTTTATCGCGCCGCCGAGCAAGACGGCAAGGAAGCGCTGGTCGAACTGGCATTCACCAAGTCGGCGCTGGCGTCGAGACTCGGCATGTCGCCGGAGTCCTTTTCCAGAACGCTGCGTTATCTTCAGGACCGGGGGCTGATCACGGTAAGGGTCCGACGGATCAGGATCAACGACGTGCAGGCGCTGTCCGATTTGCTGACGGAATCGCTTCGGAACGGAACTTCCCTGATGCACCTTCCAGGCGATGAGCCTCACGATGAGCAGGCCTTGCAACACTGAGCATCCCGAGCAATCGCAATAACCACAACTTCGGTTAAGGTGAGCAGCCCGATCACCCGGAAACAGGCAGATGACCGAAGAACGCGAGTTTGATGTTGTGCTCATGGGCGCTACCGGCTTTACCGGCCGGCTGGTGGCGGAACACCTGCTGGCCCGGCACGGCGCAGAAGGCGACCTGCGCTGGGCGCTGGCTGGTCGCAGCCAGGCCAAGCTGGAGCAAATCCGGGCCGGCCTCGGTGACGGCGCTGCCGCGCTGCCACTGATCGTCGCCGATAGCCATGATCGGGAATCGCTGAACCGACTGGTCCAGCGCACACGGGTCATCTGCACCACCGTTGGGCCATACGCGCTGCACGGCTCGGAGCTGGTTGCCGCCTGCTGTACCCACGGGACCGACTACTGCGACCTTTCCGGCGAAGTGCCGTGGATGCGCAAGATGATCGAGCAGCATGCAGAGGCCGCCCGCAAGAGCGGGGCGCGGATCGTGCACTGCTGCGGCTTCGATTCGATTCCATCGGATATGGGCGTCTGGTTTCTGCAAAAAGCCGCGGCTGAACAATTCGGCAAGCCGCTGGAACGTGTCCGGCTGCGGGTCAAGGCCGCCAAGGGTGGCCTGAGCGGCGGCACCTTTGCCAGCATGCTCAACATCGTCGAGGAATCTAGGCGCGATTCGGAGACGGCAAAAGTATTGAAGAACCCGTTCGCACTTTGCCCGCCCGATCGCCGCAAGAGCCCGCGCCAGCCCTACGTCAACGGACCGGAGTTCGACGCCGCGATCGGCAGCTGGATTGCGCCGTTCATCATGGCCGCGATCAATACCCGGGTGGTGCACCGGGCCAACGCGCTGCAGGATTTTGCCTACGGCCAGGGCTTTCGATACGACGAAGCGGTGCTGACCGGCAAGGGTTTCGGCGGCCGGGCCAAGGCCACG
>DATGCS010000347.1:0-21112 GCA_035311685.1 Wenzhouxiangellaceae bacterium | reverse complement strand
AGTCGCGGATCCGGTCGTCAGTCGGCTCGGGGTAGGCCCAGCAGGCGTCCTCGATCAGTCCGTTCGTCGTTTCCAGGTGCCAGTAGCGGGCCTGGCCCTTCCATTCACAGAAGGTGCGCGTGGCGCTGGGTCGAAGCACGGAAAAGTCGACGTCGTCGGGCGGAAAGTAGAAGCACGGTGGATGCGATGTTTCCAGCACGCGCAGGCCTGAGCGCGTCTCGGCGACGATGCGACTGTCATGTTCGACCGCCAGGTGCCAGTCGACAGGTTCGATGCGGGGCGGTCTGGGATAGTCCCAGACCGATTCTGCTTTCGGGATCCGTCTTTCCATTGTCATGACGCCAAAACTAGCATCGCAGTGTCGCCGCACCATGAAGCGACGTATTGCCGAATGTTGCTACGCTCAAATTTACTGACCGGCACCCGATTCAGTCTTCCAACAAATCCAGTTGTTCGGCAAATGCCTTGCGGCTGGCCGAATCGAACAGCACGAAGCGCACCTTCAGATCGCCCCGCGCACTGGATCTGACCGTTTTGATCGCGATGCTGGCCGCCTCCTCCAGCGGAAAACCGAATGCCCCGGCTGAAATGGCGGGAAACCCGACCGATTGCAACCCGTGCTCGCGGCAGCACGTCAAGGCGTTGCTATAGGCTGCAGCCAAAAGTTCATCCGAAGGGTGGTCGATTTCGTAGCGCGGCCCCAACGCGTGAATAACGAAGCGATTCGGCAGGTCGAAGGCTTCTGTGATCACAGCCTGCCCCGGCTCGATTGGCGCAAACGGTCGGCACGCCTTCTCGAGTTCAGGGCCCGCTGCTCGATGGATCGCGCCGGCAACACCGCCGCCCATGCCAAGCTGGGCATTAGCCGCGTTGACAACGGCATCGAGGTCAGGTTGGTCGGCAATGTCGCCCTCGACGATTTCAATCGGCATCCGAGCCTCCTTGTTCGTGAATGATTCGGTACCCTAACAGCGCGAAATCGGACACTTGAGCATGCTTTAAACCGAGGCGTCTCCGATCACACATCAGCGTCGCGCAGTCTCTCTGTCTTTGGCGTAATCGTGTTCAGCCCCGGCCGCAGTCCTTGATCGGCAGCCTCGATCCTGTTGCGCCCGGCTTGCTTGGCCTCGTACATGGCCCGATCGGCGCGAGTGATCCATGCCGGCCAGTCCTCGTCGCTGCGCAATACCGCTACGCCGGCCGAGAAGCGCACGGCTTCGCCGAAGTACGCAAGCTGCCCGCTGATTCGTCCATGCAACGACTCGGCAACCTCGAGCGCGCATTCCGGACCATGATCGGGCAGTAACAGCACGAATTCCTCTCCGCCAAACCGATAGAAGCCATCCTCGGCCCGAATGTGCTCGCGAACCAGATCGGCAAATTCGCGCAGAGCGCGGTCTCCAACTTCATGGCCGAACTGGTCGTTGATCCGCTTGAAATTATCGAGGTCAAGCAGGATCAGGGTGAAGCGCTTGCCGCTGCGGCGTGTTGCCGACACCGCGGCGGTCAAGTCTCTGCGCATCATTCTGCGGTTTCCGGCAAAGGTGAGCGGATCCTGCAGTGCAAGCATCTGCAGTTGATTCTGGTAACGTGCCAGACGCTCCACAAAAATGTAGCCGAACGTAGTCACCAGCAGCGCAGTGACGATATAGGTCACCCCTTCGAGGATGGATTGAAAAAGGCTGGTCTCGATGATCAGCACAGTCAT
This sequence comes from Wenzhouxiangellaceae bacterium, assembly GCA_035311685.1. GTDB lineage: Bacteria > Pseudomonadota > Gammaproteobacteria > Xanthomonadales > Wenzhouxiangellaceae. Next base: position 19,404 of record DATGCS010000347.1, on the reverse strand, counting down.
CAGGATCAGGTTGGATACAAGCGCAAAGCGTCGACCGGTCAGCAGAAAATTGATCCACAGGACCAGATAGCCCCACAGTATCCCGGTTCGCCCGAACATGGCGGTCGAAGCAATGCATGCAATTACGATCACCACCGCGAATATCCGGCCGGCCCGTCGGGTACGACCGCTGCGAATCGCGTAAGCCATCACCAGCAGCACGCTGACCACGATCGTCAGGTTGACCGTGGCACCGAAGTAATGGCCAACAATAAATCGGAATACCACAAAGCCTGTAATCACCACGGCGGCAAGCGCGCCGAACAGCACAATCATCGCAAACTGATAATCCTCGCGAAACTGTCCGCGAAATTGTTCCCGGGCCTCAGGACTGAACAGCGATTTCATGAACCGATTCACTACCCCATCTATTTGCGCACCCCTCAGCTGGCAAGTTATCATGAACGCAGCTTGAACTGCCAGTCGCATCGGCCTGCGGTCGGTGCAACATTGCCATCTCGACAAGCGGCAGTCGTGTCGGATCGGGAAAAGGCACAAAACCTGTTCTGGAACGGGCGATTACCACACTGGACCAGACATGTGCAGCGTAAAATAATTTGCTATTCGCTCCGAATCCGTCAACCGGCGCTTCGAAGAACGAGGAACACAGGACTTTCCCCGATGAAAAGATTTTGTATCGCAGCGTGGGTCGCGCTGGCGTCGACGAGCGCACCGGCAGCCGACTTGGAGCGCGTCGCGCTGCACGCGCTCGCTGTCGAAAATGCTCGATTCGATATTAACGCCCGGTATCTCGATGATATTCGCGTCACCGACAGCTACGCGACCCGCCACAACGGCGTTCGCCACGTCTGGCTGCGCCAGCACATCGAGGGACTGCCGGTGGTCAACGGCGTCGCCAATGTCAACATCGACAAGAACGGTGAGGTCATCGACGTTCACAGCCGGATGGCCTCGGTCGGCTTGCAGGGACTTCCGCGCAGCGAACCCGGCATAGGCGCGCTTGACGCGATCAATGTCTATGCGAGCAGCCGCGGTATCGACGTGAAGGTACAACCACAGCTGGTTCAGCGAAGCTCCAGCCAGGCCATGCTGTTTTCCGGCGGTGACCTGGCACGCCGCGAAATTCCGACCAATCTGGCCTGGTACGCAGCGCCTGACGGATTGCGCCTGGTGTGGGAAATCTCCGTGGAAGAGCGGGAGGGAAGCGACTGGATGCACGCTTTCATCGACGCACACAAAGGCGAGGTCGTCGCGGCCATCAACTGGACGCATGAGGCGAGTTACACGGTCTTCGCCGAACCGCTGGAAAGCCCGGCTGAGGGGACGGCAAGCTTGGTCTCTGACCCCGCCGATCCACTCGCTTCGCCGCTGGGCTGGCACGACGACGGCAGCAGCAGCTTTACCGATACCCGCGGGAATAATGTCCTTGCGCAGGACGACACCAACGCCGACAACGCCGGCGGCAGCCGTCCGGACGGCGGACCATCGCTGGTGTTCGATTTTCCGCTCGATCTCGATTCGCAGGCGCCGGCGCAATACCTGGACTTCGCAACGACCAACCTGTTCTACTGGAACAACCTGGTGCACGATGTACTCTGGCACTTCGGTTTCGACGAATCCGCGGGAAATTTCCAGGCTGACAATTTCGACAAGGGCGGCACCGGCGGCGATCCGGTCATCGCAGATGCGCAGGATGGTTCGGGTACCAACAACGCCAATTTCGCCACCCCGCCCGACGGCATACCGGGCCGCATGCAGATGTTCGTCTGGCAGGCACCCGAGGCGGCAACGCTGCGTGTCGAATCGCCGTCTTCGGCTGCCGGCGACTATGTCGCGCGCCGCGGCAACTTTGGTGGTGAAGTTCCAATGACGGGTACCACCACCGCGCTCGAAGTGGTCGATGACGGCTCAGCGGAACCCGGTCTGGGTTGTGAGACACTGCAGGGCTTTACCGCCGGCAATATCGCACTGGTCCGTCGCGGCGTCTGCGAATTCGGTCTCAAGGCGCTCAACGCCCAGAGTGCCGGCGCGATCGCGGCTATCGTCATCAACAGCGGTACCGGAAACGCCACGATTGCAATGGGCGGCGGCGCGGTCGGCGGATCGGTGACGATTCCGACCCTGATGATCGGCAACAATGACGGAAGCACGATCATTTCCGGACTGCCGGCACAGGGTAGCGTATTCGAAAATTCCGATCCCGCACCCGACAGGGACAGCGATCTCGATGCCGGCATCATCGCACACGAGTACGGCCACGGCCTTTCGATTCGTCTGACCGGCGGCCCATCGAATTCATCATGCCTGTTCGGTGACCAGCAGGCCGGAGAAGGCTGGAGCGACTTCCTCGGCCTTTGGCTGACCGCCAAGGCCAGTGATACACCGGACACGCTGCGCGGAGTGGGCCGCTACGTGATCTTCGCCGAGGACATTCCGGGCGCCGGCATCCGACCAGCGCCTTACACGCGAGACATGAACGCCAACCCGCTGGTCTATGAGAGCGTCAACGGCGTCAGCATTCCACACGGCGTCGGCACGGTGTTCGCTTCGGCGCTGTGGGACATGTATCTGAACCTGGTCGAGAAACACGATTTCGATCCCGACCTCATCGGCGGCAGCGGCGGCAACCACATCGCCCTTCAGCTGGTTATCGATGGCCTGAAGCTGCAAACCTGTGGGCCAACTTTTCTGGATGCCCGCAACGCGATTCTGCAGGCCGACGAGATCAACAACGCCGGCGACAACCAGTGCGAAATCTGGGACGCATTCGCGCGCCGGGGCATGGGCAGCGACGCCGATGACGGCGGCAGCGCGACGACGCTTGCCGTCACCAATGGTTTCGAGCGCCCATCAGCATGCGACGCGGCTTTGTTCGCCGATGGCTTCGAGACAGCGACAGTGCGCTGAATCGAGCCAACTGTGCCGCCCTGTGCAGGGCAAGCCAGCACGGCAGTCCGTTTTCTTGCTTCCTGTGCCAAAAGCATTGAGGCACCGCGACAGACTCAGATTTTAAGCGGATGAGCGTCGTCGAGTGCCCGGTTGTCACTCCCGTCCAGTGGTTTCACTGCAGTGGTTTCATCGAACCAGATGTATTCGTCGAACTGCTTTGGCAGCACCGATTCGAAGTAGTGGCTGATGCGCTCGGTTTCCGGCCTGTAGATCACGCCTATAGCGCGCTCCAGTCTTGGAGCAGACAGTTCATGCCGGAGATCTTCGGTTTCTTCTCGACGAAGCGGTAGCGTGAATTTCGGCACACCGGTCTGATGGCAGACCTGCTCATAGCTGTCGGTATGCGAAGGCCGCACCTTCATGACCTGCATCGGTTCATCCCAGTTCGAGGCTGCCGCCACGGTGCCGCGATCGGTGCCGAAACCAATCAGGTAGGCATCGTCGCCGAACGTTTCACGTGCCAGGTGGCCTATATTGGTTTCGCCGCGCATGCCCATTTCGGTGGCCGCTGCGTCTCCGACATGACTGTTGTGCGCCCAGACCACGGCGCGCGCGTTATCGCCGCGGTGCTGCATCACCGACTGAAGCGTGCTGAACATATGCCGGTCGCGCAGGTTCCATGATTCGCGCGAGCCGTAATACATAACGCGGTAATAACGCTCGGCGCTTTGCACCACGCGCGCGTTCTGCTCGGTATCGAACAGCGCCTCGCCGTCGGAAGTTCGATATTCCATGCGCCGCGCCAGAAGGTCCCTCAGTGTGGCAATGACTTCGTCCTCGCAGTCCTCGCGCTCGCCGGAGACCGTTGCCCGGCCGTATGTGGCCGGTTCCTTCTCCCAGGGCGAGAAGCAGGCATAGCGCTGTCGCGCGCGCTCCGCCGCCGCCGGATCGACGCGCTCCAGGTATTCCAGCACGGTATGAATCGAGTTGTACAGGCTGTAAAGATCCAGCCCGTGGATGCTGGTCTTGCAATCCGGATTGTCCTGGCTGCGATTGTGTTCGGCCAGCCAGTCGACGAACGCCAGCATTTCCCGGTTTCGCCACATCCATTCCGGAAATCGCGAAAACGGTGGATTGTCGAGGCGCTGCCCGTCCCAGCCCCGCACCCAGCGATCCAGCATGCTGGTGTCGGGCCAGTCGGCCTCGATGCCGACCACGTTGAAACCGGCCTTCTCGATCAAGGCCTGCGTGATGCGCGCGCGCATCCGGTAGAACTCCGAGGTGCCGTGGCTGGCCTCGCCGATCAGCACTACACGGGCATCGCCGACGCGCTCGATAAGGGACTCGACATCGGCCGACTCGATATCGTCGAACGGTTCGCAGGCCTTTTTAACGCGGTGCGCCAGACGCTGGCGCTTGAGGGAGAACTTCGGCCCTCGCGGCGGCTCGGGCGGTGAAGGCTCGCCGGCCTGCCAGCCCTCACTGCCGACCAGGGGTACGAACTGAACCCGCCCCAGCGATTCCTGCTCATACTCGTGTTGCTCGGTTTTTCGAACCCGAAGCAGTTCCTGGCTGCGCGTGCGGTCACCGACGGGGATGACCATGCACCCGCCGACGGCAAGCTGCTCCAGCAGCGTCGGCGGAACGTCCGGCCCGCCGGCCGAGACCAGGATGGCATCGAACGGAGCCTGCGAGGGCCAGCCTCGCGTACCGTCGCCCTGTCTGACCTCGACATTGTCATAGCCCAGTGCCGCCATTCGCTGCTGCGCCAGCTCGGCCAGTTCATCGTGATACTCGATCGCATAGACTTCGGCCCCGATGAGGCCGAGTACCGCAGCGGCATAGCCCGATCCGGCGCCTACCTCGAGAATGCGGTCGGAGGCATCCAGCTCCAGTGCTTCGGCCATCACCGCGACGATGTAGGGCTGCGAGATGGTCTGACCCTGCTCGATCGGCAATGGGCCGTCGCGATAACTCATATCCTGGTAGTTGTCCGGAACGAAACGCTCGCGCGGCACCGAGCGCATGGCATCGAGCACCCGCTCATCGCGAATTCCGCGCTCCGCCAGTTGGCGTTGCACCATGTTCTCGCGTTGCTGATTGAAATCGGTCATGGGAAAATCTCCTTTATCGAATCGCCGTCCGGCGCCGGACCCAGGTAACCGGCCGGCGTCAGGCAAGTGGCCAGCATTACATCGTTGATATCGCGATGCTCGGTCCAGGCGGGAAACTCGCGATTCTCGGGCCGAAGCCAGACTCGCTCGATATCGTCGGCCAGGGCGAACCGATCGGAGATCCGGGCCAGCGCGGTTTCGAGCCGCTGCGAGTCGGCGCTGGTTGCAGCTGGCACACATCCGGCCAGCCGGTCGGCCGCCCGCAGTCCCGTGGCCAGCCCCAGTTCGCGAAACGCCAGCCTGTGTGCCGGCGGCGCGTCGAACTGGCGCTGCCCGATCACCATTTCCAGGCCCGGTCCGGCGGCATCGATGAGTTCGGCAATGTCGGCCGGCTCAACGTCGCCGGCTTCAGGCAACGCTCGGTACAACTGCCAGGCATCCACCAGCAATCCGCCTATGCCCAGCGCGTCGCCGGTCGCCTGGTCGCGTCCGCCGAACATTTCCTTGTAGACCTCACAGCACCGCATCAGCGCTCGCCGTTCAGCATCGGTGCCGTAACCGGATGCAACAAGCATCTGCCCCGTGACCCACCCGTCCAGGGGATCGTGATGGCCCATCGAAGGCACCAGCGGACGATCCAGATCAACACTCATCTTCCAGAACATCCGCGGCGCGCCCTCGGGCGATTGGCGCACGAATCCGTCGAAGGCCGCAAACGCGAGCTCGACCGCCCATTGGTGATAACGCACCTCGCCCGTAGCTTCGGCCATCCGCTCCAGCGCGTGCATCCAGCGGGTCAAGTAATGGAAATACTGGCCGTCGCGATCCCACTCCCGACGTTCGTCGAACGCTTCGCCCGGTTCGCGCTCAGGCAACTTCTTGCCTATGCGCAAACCCGCCCGGGTCGGCGAGCGCGAATGCTCGTGATCGTCCATCCCGCCAAGCCAGCCGCTACGGGCGTCGTTTTCGGCATAGGCACCAAGCACCTCGTGGACCTGTTCAACCAGAGCGCGGGCCCGGTCGAGAAAGATATCGTCTCCGTTTGCGCGACTCAGAGACAGGTAGTTGCAGACAGCAAAGGCGTCGGTCCACAGGTATCTGCTCGGGATACCGTTCCCATCCAGGCCCGTCCGGCCGGCAAAAGCTTCCATTAATCGTTCGACTTGCTCGAGTCGGTCCACGTCGAATGTCACCCCGGCCCTCGCGCGAAAAACAAGCACGAAAACCGTTTGAATTCAATTCCATCCTACGCCCTCGCGCCACTTTCGTGTGTATCGCGCCGCGGAAGTCGCGACCGGAGGCGCGCGCCGGGCATGCGCAGGATCGCACTATGCTATTTTTGGCCGATACGCTACCGGATGCCGGACGTCGATAAACGTCTTCAGGGAGAAACGGGCAATGACCAGCCAGGCCTACCTGGAGTGTTTCACTGGATCGCGAACTGCACCGAAACGCTTCGAATTGCTTGAATTTCCTGCCCGGATCGGGCGCCAACCCGATTGCACGGTGCAGCTCAACGTGGCCCGGATTTCGCGCGTCCACGCCGAAATTCGCCGCGACGACAAAGGTTTCCTGCAGATCGCAGACCTGGGCAGCACCAACGGCACGTTCGTCAACGGCCGACGCATCGAGGCATCGACGCCGGTCGTCAGCGGCGACGTCATCCACATCGGCGACCAGGAGATGCGACTGGTCGTGGAACAGGCCGACGATGCATCGGTGCACGACGACATGACCCAGATCGGACTGGGTACCCTGCCGCACCAATTCCCCACCATGGTGCGTGAATTCAACGCGTTGCTGGACAAGGAGCTCGTTATCGGCTATCGCCAGTTGATCACGGACAACGAGGGTGCCCCGTTCGGCCATGAGTTGCTGGGGCGCGGCAGCCACCCGACGCTCGATGCCGCACCCGGTGAACTGTTCGCACTGGCCCGGGCACTGGATTCCGAGGTCCGGCTGAGCCAATTGATGCGGCGCAAGGGGTTCGAGGCCGCCGACCGCGCCGGCATGACTTCGCCCCTGTTCTTCAATACGCACCCGGCCGAGTGTCGCGCGCCGGAACAGCTGGTCGCGGAGCTCGAAGCGTTACGCGCCCGTCACCCTTCGCTGAATCTGGTGTTCGAAGTTCATGAAGCCGCGGTCACCGACCTTGGCGTGATGGCCGAGATCGGCGCGGCACTGGGAGGCATGAACATCCGTCTGGCCTACGACGACTTCGGCGCCGGCCAGGCGCGGCTGCAGGAACTGGTGGAGGTGCCACCGCATTTCCTGAAATTCGACATCGCACTGGTCCGCGGTGTCGGCGACAGGCGCTCGGCGAAGTACCGGCTGCTGGCCACGCTCAACGGAATGATTCGCGACATGGGCGTGCGCACCCTGGCCGAAGGCATCGAAGACGAGGAAACCGCCGCCGCCTGCGCGGCAATCGGCATCGACCTGTTTCAGGGGTTTCTTTACGGCAGGCCCGAACCGATCAACCCTCCGTAAGCCTTGACCAGGCGAATTCAGCCCTGGTCGGCGCTGCCTCGCATGACCCGCCAAGCGCGCAGCCGGTTGACCACGTCAAGGGCAACGGGACCCGCTGCCCGACGCGCTTTTTGTCCAGCGGTCAGCGCAACATACTCGAGTTTTTCGACCGCCGTGGGACCGAGATTGCGGCCCGAGTCAAGATCCAGCACGCGTACCTCCAGGCTGGCCAGGTACTGCAGGTCGCGCCGTCCGTAGTACAGCAGCTCGCGCTCACCGGTGGGCACGACGTCGGCATATACCAGCACACCGGCCCCGGCATCCCGAATGGTGCGCGCCACGCCGGCCAGGCTCTCGGCGTAGACCAGGCCCTCGATCATCTGTTCGTCGATCACCTCGAACGATGCGCCGCGAAGCGCCTGTTTGATCTGGCGCGAGACCACCCCGGCCACCGCCGGATCCCCCACGGCAACTACGGTCACGAGCGGATTGATCACCACTGCCGCGGCCGGTTCCGGGCCTGCTGTCCGCGCCGGCGCCATGGAAGCCAGGGGCTCGCCGGAAGACTCGCCCGGCTCGTTCACGGTCTGCGCCGGCGCTTCGCCCCCACCGACCGCGGAGCCGCCATCGGCGCCCGTTTTCGCGATAGCCGGCGCCGAAGATGATGAACTGTTGTCTGCCTGCGCGCCGGCACCGGCTGCAGATTCCGCGGCCTCCATCGCGAATCCGGCATCCGATTCAGTGACCGGCATGCCGTTCGACTTATCGTCGACAGCGACAACGGCGTCGGCAACAGCGTCGTCCACCGCAACAGAAGCTGTCGAAACATCGTTGACTGCCAACTGGAATCCTTCACTTCCGTCGGTAGGTGTTTCCGTGTCGCCACCCATCCGGGCCGGGCCGTGCGGTTCAGCCTCGCCGTGGTCGCGTGGCGCTCGATTGGGCGGGTCATTCGACCCCGTTTCGGTCGCCAAAACGCCCTCGACCTTTACCGTAGCTTCCTCGGGAATGTCCGCGGAAGAATCCATTCCAGCCTCAGCTCCGTCGTCTACGGCCTCGGGCGCGGGTTCGAACATCGCCAGCATTGGCCGGTCCGGGCCGGATATCAGGTACCAGGACCCCGCGACTGCGCCACCCGTGACCAGCAACAACACGGCCACCAGCGCCAGGCGGCCGCGCCGGCCGCCGGTCGGTTCATGCGCCAACGCAACGGTGCGCTCGGATAGCGGCACGCCGATTGTGGACGGCGTCCCCGCTGAAGTCGGGATGGGCGTGGTTATCGCCTCGACCGGTTCATCCACGGCGGACGACTCTTCATCCGTCGGCGCGTCGGCCTGGGTCGAAGATCGATCGACTGGCTCGATTTCCAGCGGCATGTTCCTGGCCCAGCGCGGCACCCGGCCGGCCTGGTAATCCTCGATATCGCTGATCAGTTCGTTGCAATTCTGGTACCTGAGCCTGGGCCGCTTGGCGATCATCTTCGCCAGGATCTGTCTGGCGCCGTCGTCGACGTTCGGATTCAACGCCTTGATGTCCGGCACCCTGGCCTCGACCACCTTGGTCATCAACTCGAACGGACTGTCGGACTTGAACGGAATATCCCCTGTGAGCATCTCGAACAGCACCACGCCGAGCGAGAAGATGTCGGATCGCTGGTCGACGTCCTGCGACAGACAGACTTCGGGTGATAGATAGCTGGGGGTTCCGAGGCCCATACCCGTGGTGGTCAAGCGGGTGCCCGGCTCCTCGACCCTCGCAATGCCGAAATCAACCACCTTCACGCCGCCGTATTTCGTCAACATGATGTTTTCGGGCTTGATGTCGCGGTGGACCACGCCCTTGTCGTGCGCTGCGGCAAGCCCAGCGGCGACCTCCTTGAGAATCTGCAGCGCGCGCAGCGGCTGCATCTTGTCCTCGCGCTGGATCAGACGCTTGAGCGATTCGCCCTCGACGTATTCCATGACGAAATACGGCTGGTCTTCGTGGCGGTCGACCCGGAACACCTGGACCAGGTTCGGATGGTTGAGGTCGGCCACCGCGCGCGCCTCGCGCATGAAGCGAAGCGCGACTGACTCGTTGCCGACCAGCTGGTTGCCCAGCATCTTGATCGCGACGAACCGCTGCAGGCTCTCCTCGCGCGCCTTGTAGACGACGCCCATCCCACCCCGGCCAAGCTCGGAGACGATTTCGTAGTTGCCGATGTGCTTGCTCATACGTCCAGCGCTCCCCCGCCGGCGGCGGGCGGGATCCTGATAGAGAGGCCATCGATCGGGCCAGATCCGAGGAATTCTACGCCGATCGATTGCACGAATCGACCCTTTCCCGGAACAAGCGACGAGTCAAGCAAATTAGCATATTCTCATTCATAATCGGAGCAATGGCCTTCTTTTTTCCCACGCCCCGACTCGCCGTCCGCCCCTGGCGCGAGCGCGATCGCCCGGATCTGGAACGCATGGCCACCGATCTCGACATGATGCGATTCGTCACCGGTCGCGCATGGCCGGCCACGCAGATCGACGAGTTCCTGGTCCGCCAGCAAAGACACATTCGCAATCACGGCATCTGCTTCGGCGCGGTCGAACTCGGCGACCGCATGCAGGTGGCCGGTGTTGCCGGCATGCAACCGCTGGACGGCAACTTTTTCAAAGACGATTTCGAACTGGGCTGGTGGATATGGAAGGATTTCTGGGGCCAGGGACTGGCACTGGAAGCTATTACGCCGTTCATCAAGCACGCACGCAATATGGGGCTGAAGCGCGTTTTTGCCGTCATCGACCCGCCAAATTCGGCATCGATACGCGTGGCCGAAAAACTCGGCATGCGCTTCGACCGGACCGTCAGCGCCCGCGAGACCCACTCCACACGCGAAGACAAGCCGGCATCTGTCTATGCCATGGAACTTGTACCGGCCAAGGACTGAAAGCCCGCGCACCGGGAGCCCACCCGAAGATCTTGCCGCCACTCACGCGCGCGACACCGAATCCGCTATGCTAGGGGGCCGTCCATACGCATGAGTACGGCCGTTGAAAACGCTATACCACCCTGATTTTGAACATGATTCCTGCGGCTTCGGGCTGATCGTCCGGCTCGACGGTCGTGCCGGGCACGGGGTGGTGGCCGACGCGATCCAGGCGCTTGAACGACTCACCCATCGCGGCGCCGTGGCGCCCGATGGCAAAACCGGCGACGGCTGCGGCGTGCTTATCGGGTTGCCCCGCGCTTTCCTGCGGGCCGTTGCAGACGATTGCGGCATAGATCCAGGCGCGCGATTTACTGTCGGCGCGGTATTCCTCGATCCCGCTTCGAAGACGTGTACCCGGCAACGGCAGCGCCTGGAATCCCGGCTGGAAGCGCAGGGCCTCGCCGTGGCGGGCTGGCGAACCGTGCCGCTGAATCATGACGCGCTGGGCGAACGCGCCCGGCAGACCATGCCGCGAATCGAGCATGTATTCGTATCGGCGACAGCGGACATCGACGACGAGACTTTCCAGCGCAAGTTATTCCTCGCCCGGCGACTGGCCGAGACCGAAACCGGCCCGGACGAGGCTTTTTACATCGCCAGCCTCTCCGCCACCACGCTGTCGTACAAGGGCATGGTGATGCCCGAATATCTGGCGCAATTTTACCCGGATCTCGCCGATCCACGCCTGGAATCACCGATGGCCCTGTTTCATCAGCGCTTTTCGACCAATACGCTTCCGCAGTGGCGCCTGTCCCAGCCGTTTCGCATGCTGGCCCACAATGGTGAGATCAACACCATTCGGGGCAACCGTAACTGGACCCGGGCGCGCCGGGCGCTGCTCTCGTCTCCAAAGCTGCCCGAACTGGCCGAGATCGACCCGCCGATCGCCATGACCGGCTCGGATTCCTCGTCGCTGGACAACATGCTGGAACTGCTGGTTGTCGGCGGCATGCCGCTGCCCCAGGCGTTGAGACTGCTGTTGCCGCCGGCCTGGCAGACCGATGAGAACCTGGATGCCGATTTACGCGCCTTCCACGAGTTTTTCGCTTTCCACCAGGAAGGCTGGGATGGTCCGGCCGGCCTTGTCATGACCGATGGTCGCTGGGTTGTCTGCGGCCTGGATCGCAATGGCCTCAGGCCCGCCCGCTGGACCCTGACCGAGGACCGCCGCCTTATCGTCGCGTCCGAGACCGGGGTCGTGGACGTACCTGTCGAACAGGTCAAGGCACGCGGCAGGCTCGGTCCGGGTGAGTTACTGGCCGCCGATCTTGCCGATGGCAGCCTGCTTTCCAGTCGCGAGATCGACGATCAACTCAAGACGCTACAGCCGTGGCAGGACTGGCTCAAGCAGGGCGTGCGCTATCTCGACTCTGAACTGGTCGACGTGCACATGGCCGCAGAGCCGTTCGACGACGACACGCTTGCGAGCTACCAGAAGATGTTCAACCTGTCCCGCGAAGAACGACGCGAAGTCATCCGTGTACTGGCCGAAACCCAGTCCGAGGCCATCGGTTCAATGGGCGACGACACCCCGATGCCGGTCCTGTCGACGCGCATCCGATCGCTGTACGACTGCTGTCGGCAGCAGTTCGCCCAGGTCACCAACCCACCCATCGACAGCTTGCGCGAGCGTATCGTAATGTCGCTGGAGACCGGCCTGGGCCGCAAGGGCAATGTTTTCGAAGCCGGGCCGGAACTGGCCAACCGCGTCGTGCTGAACTCGCCGGTACTGTCGCAGCGCAAGCTCCGGCAGCTGGTCAATACGCCCCAGTTCGGGCTGGATTCGGTGCTGTTGGACCTCAACTACCCCGAAGACCGTCCGCTGGCCGCCGCATTGGACGATCTTTGCCGCCGCGCCTCCGAGGCCGTCGATGACGGCAAGCAGTTGCTGATCATCTCGGACCGCTACCTCGAGGCACGCAAGCTGCCGGTGCACGCGCTTCTGGCCACCGGCGCCATTCATCATCACCTGCTCGAGTCCGGCCAACGGCCGCTGTGCAACCTGATCGTCGAGACGGGCACGGCGCGCGACCCCCATCATTTCGCCTGCCTGATCGGCTTCGGCGCCACGGCTGTCTACCCGTACCTGGTCTACCAGACGCTGCATGCCATGGGCAAGTCGGGCGAGTTCGAAACGGCGCGCGATCAAGCAATGGAGCTGGGACGCGCTTACCGCCGCGGCATCCGCAAGGGTTTGTTCAAGATCCTGTCAAAAATGGGCATCTCGACCATCGGCAGTTATCGCGGCGCCCAGCTGTTCGAACTCGTCGGATTGGCCGACGATGTCGTGGCCAAGTGCTTCGCCGGCGCGGTCAGCCGCGTTCAGGGCGTGGATTTCGACGACCTGTGGGCAGACCAGAAATCGCTGGCCCGCTGGGCCTGGAACCGTCAGGTGCCGATCGAGCACGGTGGGCTCTACCGCTACGTCAACGGCGGCGAATTCCATGCCTGGAATCCGGACGTGACTACCGCGCTCAGGGCCGCCGCACAATCCGGAGATTGGGCCGATTACCAGCGCTACGCGCGCCTGGTGAATGACCGCGAACCTTCAATGATCCGCGATCTTCTGCGATTGCACTCTGATCATGCGCCTATCTCCATAGAAAATGTAGAACCTGCCGAGGCCATCGTCAAGCGCTTCGATTCGGCCGGCATGAGCCTGGGTGCGCTCTCGCCCGAGGCCCATGAGGCGCTGGCGATTGCAATGAACCGGCTGGGCGCACGCTCCAATTCAGGCGAAGGCGGCGAAGATCCGGCCCGCTTTGGGACCGAGAAGTCATCAAAGATCAAGCAGATCGCCTCGGGGCGCTTCGGCGTCACCCCGGATTACCTGGTCAACGCTGAGGTCATCCAGATCAAGATTGCCCAGGGCGCCAAGCCCGGTGAAGGCGGTCAGCTGCCCGGCCACAAGGTCGACAAGCTGATTGCGAGACTTCGATTCGCAACCCCCGGCGTCGGCCTGATCTCGCCGCCACCGCATCACGACATCTATTCGATCGAGGACCTCGCCCAATTGATCTACGACCTCAAGCAGGTCAATCCGGAGGCGCTGGTATCGGTGAAGCTGGTCTCGGAACCGGGCATCGGCACCATTGCCGCCGGCGTGGTCAAAGCCTACGCCGACCTGATTACAGTGTCGGGCTACGACGGCGGCACCGGGGCGAGCCCGCTGACGTCGGTCAAGTACGCCGGCGGACCTTGGGAACTGGGCCTGAGCGAAGTCCGGCAGGTGCTGATGCAGAACGACCTGAGGCGCCACGTGCGCATCCAGGCCGACGGCGGATTGAAGACCGGCCTGGACGTGGTCAAGGCGGCGATCCTGGGCGCCGAGAGCTTCGGCTTCGGCACCGCACCGATGATCGCGCTGGGCTGCAAGTACCTGCGCATCTGCCACCTGAACAACTGCGCCACCGGCGTCGCCACCCAGAACGAGGCGCTGCGCAAGCATCACTTCATCGGTCTGCCGGACATGGTGGTGAATTATTTCCTCGGCGTGGCTCGCGAGGTGCGCGAGATTCTCGCCGGAATTGGAGTATCGCGAATCGAGGATCTGGTCGGGCGGACCGAGTATCTCGAGCGAACGGAAGGTTTGACCGTGCGCCAGGACAAGCTCGATCTGGAGCCGCTGCTGGCCCAAACCGGGCTTGCACCGGACAGTGCGCGCTTTTGCGAAGTCGACCGCAATCCGCCGCACGATCCCGGCCGACTGGCCGAGGAGATCGAGAGCGCAACAGCCGAGGCCGTAAAGACCGGTAGCGGCGGTGGTTTCAAGTTCGATATCCGCAACCACGACCGTTCGATCGGCGCACGGCTTTCCGGTCGTATCGCGCGCAGCTACGGCGCGGCAGGTCTCGGCGAAAACACGCTCTCGCTTGATCTCGAGGGTACCGCGGGACAAAGCCTGGGCGCATTCAATGCGCCGGGCCTGCATATCACGCTGACCGGCGAGGCCAACGACTACGTCGGCAAGGGCATGGCCGGTGGCCGCATCGTGCTGCGCCCCCGCGAAGGCACCCGCTACCAGACCCGCGAGACGCCGATCATGGGCAATACCTGTCTTTACGGCGCCACAGGGGGAGAACTGTTTGCGGCCGGCACCGCCGGCGAGCGCTTCATGGTGCGCAATTCCGGCGCGGTGGCAGTGGTCGAGGGCGCGGGCGATCACGCCTGCGAGTACATGACGGGCGGCGTCGCGCTGGTCCTGGGCGCCACCGGCATCAATTTCGGCGCAGGCATGACCGGCGGGTTCGCTTATGTGCTGGACGTCGGACGGGATTTCGTCGATCACTACAATCATGAATTGATAGACATCCATCATATCGGCGCCGAGTCGATGGAAAACCACGTCCATCACCTCAGAGGCCTGATCGAGCGCCACGTCGAATTCACCGGCAGCGAATGGGGCACGGAGCTCCTTGAAAACTTCCGCCGCATGCTGCCGAAGTTCTGGCTGGTCAAGCCCAAGGCGGCCGAGTTGGATGGGCTGATTTCGAGTCTGCGGGAGGCAGCATGATTTTGGTCTTGAGGCCCGGGCCATTCAAAGGCGTCTTGCCGCCGGCGGGGGCATCGATGCTGGGCACATCGCCCTGGCCCCTTCAAGATCAAAAGCCGTTTCGCCGCTCGCTTCGCGAGCTGATGCGAGTTACTTTTGTGGCGACAAAAGTAACCAAAATCGCTCATGCCGCGAAGGCGCCCGGCAAACTGCGCCGGGTTCCCTGCGTTTCTCGCCACGAACGGCCGGTTCCGCATGTTTGAGCGACGCAAGCGAAGCGACCATAGCGAGTTCGGCGGACCCCGGCCCGACCGAAACGCGCAGGGCACCGGGCCGGAGGCTGCGCCAGCAGCCGCAGGACCGGCGGCGTCGCCCGGCAGCGTTTCTTGGTTACTTCTTGGGGCGCCAAGAAGTGACTCGCCAAAGCCGGCGCAGCCGGCGGCGAAACCGCTTTTGATTTTGGTTGACCATCGGAGTTACCAGCTCCGATCAACGCCGGAGCGGCTGGCACCATCGAACACGATTGGAGGAAACCCCTGAAATGAAACAATATTCAAACCTCCACTTCATCGAAACACCTCGAAAGGACCCGACCGAGGTGCCGGTCGCGATCCGCGTACGCGACTGGAACGAGATTTACGGCCAGTACCAGGCCGAGTCGGCGGCCGACCAGTCGGCACGCTGCATCAACTGCGGCAATCCCTACTGCGAATGGGAATGCCCGGTGCACAACTTCATTCCCGACTGGCTGAGACTGGTCAAGCAGGGCCGGCTGTTCGAGGCCGCCGAGCTTTCCCACCAGACCAACTCGCTGCCGGAAATCTGCGGCCGCATATGCCCCCAGGATCGTCTATGCGAAGGCGCCTGCACGCTCAACGACGGGCTGGGTGCGGTCACCATCGGCTCGATCGAGAAATACATCACCGACGAGGCGGTCAAGCAGGGCTGGCGGCCGGATCTTTCGCACGTCGAGCCCACGGGAAAGCGCGTGGCTGTTGTCGGGGCCGGCCCGGCGGGCCTTGCCTGCGCGGACGTGCTCGCCCGGCATGGAATTCAGCCGGTGGTGTTCGATCGCAATGCGCGTATCGGCGGCCTGCTGACCTGGGGCATCCCGCCGTTCAAGCTGGAAAAGCACATCGTCGAGACCCGGCGCGAAATTCTCGAGGGCATGGGCGTGGAGTTCCGGCTTGGCGTCGAGATCGGGCGGGATGTCGAACTCGCGGAATTGATCGCATCCTTCGACGCGGTGTTCCTGGGGCTGGGGACCTACCGCTACGTGCGCGGTGGCTTCCCCGGCGAGAATATGCCTGGCGTGGTCGAATCGCTGCCCTTCCTGATCGGCAACGTGCATCGTGTTCTCGGTACCAACGACCCGGCCTTCCCCTACATCGACGTCGACGGCAAGCGGGTGGTGGTGCTTGGCGGGGGCGACACCGCGATGGACTGCGTGCGCACCTCGATTCGCCAGGGCGCCTTCTCGGTGACCTGCGCCTACCGGCGCGACGAGGCCAACATGCCCGGCAGCCGCAAGGAAGTCAGAAACGCCAAGGACGAGGGCGTCGAATTCCTGTTCAACCGCCAGCCCGTCGAGATCGTAGGCGACGGCAAGGTCGAAGGCGTGCGCCTGGTCGCCACGCAGCTCGGCGCGCCCGATGAGAACGGTCGCCGACGGCCTGAGCCAGTCGCGGACAGCGAGCAGAATCTGCCAGCCGACGTCGTTATCATTGCCTTCGGTTTCCGCCCCGACCCGCAGGACTGGCTGGTCGAAAACGGGATAGAAACATTGCCGGACGGCCGTATTTTGCTTTCAGATTCGGATCTGCCTCACCATACCGGCAACGAAAAGGTCTTCGCCGGCGGCGACATGGCCCGGGGCGCGGATCTTGTCGTGACCGCCGTATTCGAGGGACGCGAAGCGGCGAAATCGATTGTCAAGCAACTCGGCGTCGAGCTTCAGGAGGCCTCGGCGAAGGTGGCCTAGCGCTTTCGGTTTACTGTTTATGGTTTACTCAAAAGCGTATACGGTTTCGAAGCAATCCCGTCCGATATGGAGCTCATTGAAAGTTGCCGTTACTGAAAACTGAACACTTAAGATTGAACCTCCGGCTACTTCCTTGAATCCCGGCATGCATCCTTGGCGTGCGTGAACCGTCCATCGTAAAGCGTAAATCCTTCTTTCATCTCCCCCGATAATGTTCGATCCGCTTGTCCCGGATCGCCGGGTTTTCAAACTGGATTTCCAGCGTGAAGATGAAACGCCAATCCGAGCGCCGTCTGCCGGTCTCCTCTTCGATCGGCCACGCGTGCTCTGGCTGCAGTTCGTAGAA
The DNA here is from genome assembly GCA_035311685.1 of Wenzhouxiangellaceae bacterium. Taxonomy (GTDB): domain Bacteria; phylum Pseudomonadota; class Gammaproteobacteria; order Xanthomonadales; family Wenzhouxiangellaceae. The sequence continues at coordinate 2,151 of DATGCS010000347.1, read as the reverse complement.
CAGCCAGTCGCGCAGGAACGACCGCCGGAAACGGAAATTCAGGAAAATTTCCTCGACCTCGCGTCGATTACCGCTCTCGCCGAACGCCCCCAGCTCGCTGCGAATCGCGGTCTTGCGACCGAGCTGACGAAAGCCGATCAGCCCGGTCCGCCAGTCGATGCCGTCGGTGTCTTGCGAAACGGTGCCGCGGCCGGTCAGCCGCAACAGCGTCAGCCGGTTTGGCAGCCACTCCCAGTCGGCGCGCGAAATCGTTCCGAGACCATCCTCGCGTTCCCAGAAGACGGTCTGGGTCCAGCGTGCAAGCGTGTTGTCGGTCAGTCCCTTGGTGTACCGCAACCGACCGCGGGTGCGCGGGTTCAATCCCCCGGAGTTGACTTTGACCGTGGCGTCGGCGTCGAACTGCGTGCGCCCCAATTCCGAGAACAGGAAACGCAAACCGAGCCGGGTCTGCTCGTCGTCGGTCCCGCGCCCGATGTCGTCGAAATTCGAATCGCCTTCAATGGATTCGTCGCGACTGATCAGCAGCCGAACTCTATCTGAAACCCGAGGCAGCGAGATATTGGCGGAAAGCCGGATTTCGTGACCGAAGTCCTCCGATTCATCCCAGATCATGGAGTTTCGCACGCGAAAGAAGCTGCCGACCGGGGTTTCCTCGTACGCGCGGTCGGTGCCGAAAAAACCATCGAACCAGGCTGCCGGTTCGCACAGCTTGCGGCTCAAGTAGGAGTGCGTGCGATCCAGCCAGCTTTCGGGCCTGTCCTGGTCATCCCGGCAGGACAGTTCGATCACTTGGGCTGCGGTGACCTCGTCCTCCGGCGGCGCTTCCGGTTCAGATTGCGCCTGGACACCGACCGGCCGGGCCGCAACCAGCAAAGACGTGGAAAGCAAGGCCGCTGAGCAACAAAAGCGAATTTTCGAAAGTTTCACGAGACCAGAGCCGGCACCAGAAAAGGTGACGCCAAGCATAACGCTTTTGCTGACCGGATCAACCGAAACGGGGTTCTCGGGCCGGCGAGGCCGGGCGGTTCAGCAACGATGTCCAGGACAACTGTCGAACCAAGCGTCAGCCACCCAATCCATCATAAAACATGACGCCCAGCGATTTACGGTGCAGCACGACGATTGCGTTGTCTTCGCTTGCCACCACGCCACGAGGGATCAAGCCCGCCGTTCTTTTACGTGACCGCGGACCCGGCACACCTGCAGGCCGCTCAGCGCGCACAATAGGCGCATGGAAAATGACGAAACCAGCGACCCGGGTCACCCGTTCGAACGGCTGCAGCCCGAACGCGTGCTGGAGGCGGCCGAGGCCCTGGGGATGGTCACCGACGGCCGCCTGCTGCCGCTCAACAGCTACGAAAATCGCGTCTGGCAGATCGGACTGGAAGACGGCGATCCGGTGATCGCGAAGTTCTACCGACCGGGGCGCTGGTCGAATGAATCGATACTGGAGGAACACGCATTCACCGCCGAACTGGCAGCGACCGGTCTATCGGTCGTGGCGCCGCTGGCGTTCGAAAACCACACGCTGCATGAGCACGCCGGCTTCCGTTATGCACTTTTTCCGCGCCAGGGCGGCCACGCGCCGGAACCGGCCGACAAGGACACGCTGGTCAGAATCGGGCGCGCGCTGGGGCGGATGCACGCAGTGGGGCGCACGAAGGCGTTCGCGCATCGCGCATCGATTTCCATCGAGACGCTGGGTTTGGGGCCGCGCGACTGGTTGCTGGCCAACAACTGGATCCCGATGCACCTGGAGTCGGCGTTTCGCACGCTGACCGACGACCTGCTGGCGCACGTCACAAATGCCTGGGCGCGCGCCGGCGATTTTTCACGTATCCGTCTGCACGGCGATTGCCACCCGGGCAATATCCTGTGGCGCGACGGACCGCACTTCGTCGATCTGGACGATTGCCGCTCCGGCCCCGCCGTGCAGGACCTGTGGATGCTGATTTCCGGCGACGTCCACGACCGCGAGCAGCAATGGGGCTGGCTGCTGGACGCCTATTCGACGTTCTGCGACTTCGACCCGCGCGAGCTCAACCTGGTCGAGGCGCTCAGGGCGCTGAGAATGATTCACTACCAGGGCTGGCTGGCCCAGCGCTGGGACGACCCAGCCTTCCCGCAGGCGTTCCCGTGGTTCGAAGACGA
>DATGCS010000346.1:0-10352 GCA_035311685.1 Wenzhouxiangellaceae bacterium | reverse complement strand
GCCGGAACATCCGGCGCTTTATGCTGAATCGCTGCGTAATCTGGCGATTACGCGTGCCAACAAGCGCGAATTCGATCGAGCTGAATCCTTGTTCAATCAATCGCTGGACATTTACGCCGATCTCCCGGGCCACGTCAGCGAACGCTATTGGGTTATCAACGATCTTGCCGCGTTTTATATCTTTACCGGGCAACCCGACAAGGCAAGACCGCTATTCGAGGAACTGGTCGAATATCGAACCGATACGCTTGGCCAGGCGCACCCGGAAACCCTTCACGCCCAGGGCAACCTGGCCGCCGCGGCCATGGCGCTGGAGCGGCTGGAGCAGGCGCGACCGATTTACGAGCGTCTGGAAGATGAGTACCTCGATCTGTACGGTGCCGACAGCCCGCAGCTGGGCCAGGTACGGTACAGGCTTGGTCGAATTGCGCTTGAACAAGGCCGGCTTGATCGGAGCAGCGAGCTACTGGCCGAGGCGCGGCGAACTCAGCTGCTCAATCGCGGTCCGGACGATGCAAACCTGGCGACGATTATTTCCTGGCAGGCCGCCGCTGCCGAGCGGCAGGGCAATCTCGACCTCGCCGTCACCCACCTCCAGGATTCCCTGGCCATTTACGATCGAATCCGCCAGGGGCCTCATCCATCCAAGCTCGAACTTCGAATATCGCTTGGCGAAACCCTCGACCGCCTGCAGCGTCGGGATGAATCATTCCAGGCGTACGCGCAAGCAGTTCCGTCGCTCGAGCAGTTCGGCAACCAATTCGGTCTCAAAACTGCCGAAGGGCTGATGGAACTGGCGCGACACAGCCTTGAGGCCAACGAAATTGCGCGGGCGAATCAGGCCCTGGAGCAAGCGGCCCGAGCCGCGGCCTCCGCCGAACAATCGGATTCGTCTGATCGCCTTATCAGGCAGATCAATCAGATGATGGCTTCGATCGAGTAATCTTATGCTGGCAACTTCGGTCCAACCAGTGGGCCGCGCTTGTGCACCAATCGAGGGGTCGCACGTCAAAAATTCGAATCCTCGAACCCGTCGGCGAAGATCAGATCGGTCCCCTCGTATGGGCCAAGGTCAACCGCTCCGCCGAATATGCGCGCTTCGCCGTCTAGGTCCGTGTCGACACCGGTCACGAAGCTGTTATTGCCCTGATCTCGAACCGGCGAGCCTTGCTGCAACCGCAGATTCCCGGCCAGGCTCGGCGCGCCGGCCGGATTGACAGCAGCACGAAACAGCGGGTTGTTGCCCGGGTCGGTGCCGTCGAGATTGTTGCTGCTGCCCGGGAACTCGTTTGCCGGGTAGCCCTGCAACAGGCTGTTGCTGACTTCGACAACGCTGTCGGAGAAGAAGTCATCCATCGTCGCCTCAGCAGTGCCGGTGCCCGTTTCATCCTGATTGTTCCAGATGATGGTATTGCGGAGGGTCATGGCGAACGGTCTGTCGATCCCACCACCGCGCAGGGTTGCGCGATTGCCTGAGATCGTCACGTTGGTCAGAATGCGGCTCCCGCCATCGAGACCGGTCTGGTTGAAGAGCCCGCCACCCAAATTGGCGAGGTTTCCGCTGAACACAACGTTGGTCATGGCGTACGGCGTGCCACTGGTGACCGTATACATCCCTCCACCGCCGCTTTCGGCGCTGTTGCCGACAAACCTCACATCCCTGAGCTCCAGACTGGAAACGCCGCTGCCTTCATAGAACAAGCCGCCGCCGTTACCCCCCGCCGTATTTCCGGCAAATGCAACATCACGGATGACGGCCTGGACATTGAATATCGAAAGACCTCCGCCGCCGACAGCCGTATTATTGGTGAACTCCACGTCGGCCAGCGTGACGTCTGTCACCACGAAATTCTCACCAAAGAAGGCGCCGCCGCCTTCGGAAGTGTCGCTGCTTCCATTGTCCCGGAATGCAACATCGTTCATGACAACAACATTATCGCCCGAGGAAACTCCAGCGCCTAGTCCGTCGGCATCGTTTTGCGTGAAAAGCACACGCTCGATCAGCAGATCGCCGCCGATGCATTCCAGGCCGCCGCCATTCAGTCCGGTATTGCCGTGGCGAACCGTCGCATCGCTGAGCTCAAACGCGGTATCGTCGGCCACGCTGATGACCCGATCCGCGGCCTGAAGCCGCTGTGTCGCGGCCTGGACAATGGTGCCGTTTCGAGACTCGCCCCGGATGCTCAGCGCCTTGTCTACGGTCAGTATTTCCGTATAGGTCGCGTCGGCCACCCGAACGGTGTCGCCGGCCTGCGCGGAGTCGATCGCACGCTGGATCGTGGCGCACGGATTGCCTGCATTTGTGCAATTGTTGCCCGAATCGCTGCCGCTGTTGCCGTCGACAAAGCGATCCACCGCTACGGCCGATTGTGCCGCAATCATCAGAAAAGTTGTAAACAGTGCACGCGTCAAATTTGGCGAGCTTGATCGAATTCGCATCACAGACTCCTGGATGGATTAATGTCAATCAGTCCATAATTTCGAACTTTCAAATACAAAGTGGACGACTTTCGGATCGGCATTACGATTCGAACCCGTCGCGAAACAGGCGGTCGGTTTCGTCGACTGTGACCGGCCAGAAGCCGCCGGTCAGCGTCCAGCCGCCGCCCGAAAGCGCCAGCGATTCGGTACCGTCCCACTGGCCCAGCGTGCCGGAAAGCTGCCAGTCGCCGGCTTCGGAAAACATTTCACCGCCGCCGTCGATGCTCCACCAGTCGATGTCGTAGTCCTGCGCCAATCCGGGTACGGCCAGCAGCGCCAGCAGCAGTGTCCACGTCAGGCGTTTGCGCGAGCGCCGGTTCATTGCGCACCAACAGCCAGCGCCGGGCCATTGATCAGCAGCGCTTCCAGCGCGGCTAGACGGGCCTCGAGTTCGGCGTTGCGGTCGGCCTGCTGGCGCAGCCGCTTGTTCTCCTCGGTCAGAAGACTGAGCTGTTCGGCAGTCCGGGTTAGACGCCTATCTTGCAGCTGCCAACGCGCTTCATATCGCTGATGGAGCTCGATCAGCGCCTGCGTGTTCAACACAGTGATTTCGTCGTAGCGCAACCCCATATAACCATCCGGGCCGTTGAAGTGGCTAACGGCTTCCGGGAACAATGCCTGGACTTCCTGGGCTATCAGCCCGATTGACAGCGATGCGTCCTCATCCTGATGTTTCATGCGGTATCGGCTGGGGCGAAGGTTGAGAAAACGTTCGAGCACGCTACCCAGCGGCTCGATATCGCGCTTGGCCCGCCGATCGGAGAGCGCGGTATAAAACCCGGTGTCGGGATCGATGAATGCTCGGCCCGAATTGTTGGCAACAAACACGAAAGCGTTCGAAGTGCTCACGTACAAGCCCCATTGATCGCCGCTGGTGCCCGAACGCTCGAGCGTGATGCCACTAGTCGCATTTGTGGCAGTCTGCTGCTTTACATGTAGCTGCCGTTGCGGCGAATTGGTGTTGATGCCGACGCCATTTCCGGCCCGTATCAAAAACTGATTGTCATCAGTACTTTCAAACTGCCCACCGGTTGACGAATCACTCCAGACGAAGGTATCCAGATGGGTAGATATCGCCTCGAATCCAAATGCAAAACTGCCATTGCCGGACGCCCGCGTGTTGATCCCAAGTGCATAGGAGTCGGGACCGCTTGCCAAATTTCCTCTTCCGCCCAGAACCACGGATCGACTCCCCTCGGCTTGATTTCCTTCTCCGCCGACCACCGCCGACAAACTTCCAATTGCACTGTTGTTTTCGCCCCCAAGTACGGCTGACATTGGAGCGTTAGCCTCGTTGCCGACCCCTCCGCCAATGAAAGAATCGTCCCCGAGGACGAGGTTGGAAGATCCACCGATGATCGCTGCTCGACTTGCATCGGTCACATTTTCGGCAAAAGGATCTCCACCCGCAACAAAGCTGTTGTTGCCTGTCGAGATGTTTGTAGACGCGCCGAAGACTGCCTCTCCGCCGACCTGGAATCCCGACTCCGAAGATCCATTGGTATTGAACGCCACCCCGCCAGACGCCTTGACCAGGAACTGATTCGGTGCACTGGTTGTCAACTCCTCCGCTCCGCCCTCCGACCATACGAAACTGTTGTCGTGGACTGCCGCGGCACCGACGCCTGCCGCGAAACTGTTGTTGCCGGCGACGACATTGCTCGCGCCGCCTGCGATGAATGCATTGATTCCCGATGCTTCATTTCCTGCGCCGCCGCCGACGAAAGTGTTCGTGCCCGCCGCCGAATTGGAGAATCCGCCCCCGGCGAAGCTTTGCTGCCCTGTGGCACTGTTGAACGACGAACCCGCGCCACCGGTGACGAAGCTGTTGGATGAAGAGACGCTGTTGCCGGCCCGTCCGAAGCGACCCGAGCCGACCACATCCAGCGGCTGATCGGGTGTGCTGGTTCCGATTCCGAGATTCCCCGTCGTGAATACTGCATTTCCAGAGACCAGTTCGAACGGCGACGCGCCTTCAGGACCCTGGGGGCCCGTCGGCCCTTCCGGGCCTTCTGGACCCTGCGGGCCGGGCGGTCCCTGCGGCCCCGTCAGCCCCATTGGCCCTTCCGGACCCTCAGGACCCTCCGGTCCGACAGGTCCGGGGTCACCCTGCGGCCCTTGAGGCCCCTCGTTTCCGCCTAGCGCAAACAGCGCCATCGGGCTGGGCCGGATGGCCTGGCGCGGGGTCAGCAACGTACCGTCGACCCGGATTTCCAGGTATCGCACCTGCTCGTTGAACGCCGCCAGCCCGAAATCCAGCCCCACCTGGAACAGCCCGTCCTCGATCGGCCAGTCCGGGCGATTCTGCGTGTCGCCCACCTGGCTGCCATCGACCAACTGATCGAACAGCTTGAATTCCAAGTCGGCGGTGCCGGTAAACGGCTCGCCGGCGTCGCGCAGCTGACCCTGATAGGTGATGGTGGTGTCCTGTGCCGGCACGCCGGAGGACCAAAAAGTAACAAACAAAAGCGCGATCGCGCCCCGAGTCATCTGATTCATCAGCCTGCTCCTGCTATTTTTCCGTCTACTCAACCTTTCGTAAATCGCGGGAAAAAGTGGCCACCTGCCGTGCTTGGCCTAGCTGCGCCGCATGCGTGGCGAGTGCAAACCGGCAACGTCAGTAACTGCCTCGAGCATACTGAGAATCAAGAAAAAGGCGTTGTAAAAAACGGTCATTCAGGCGAGGAACGCGTGGACCGGAGTGGAATTAGATCAGTCTTATTCGCGCCGAGACTGAAAAACCATTGGCCCCGTGCAGTGGTGAGTGGCGAATCTGACGCGTTTACTCGGCGCGACCTGCGGGCCGCCAGGCCTTTCCGAGGTAGGTACGTAGAAATTGCGAGCCGCCGCGCAGGAATTCGCCGGGGTCCATGGCGACGAATCGGCGGAAGTCGTGGATGAAGTGCGCCTGGTCGTAGAAACCGTGATCCAGCGCCAGCGAGCGCAGGCGTTCGCTGTCGTTTTGCATCATCGCCTTGATGACGACATTGACCTGGCAGATCTTGGCGAAGTGCTTGGGCGAGATGCCGACAACCTGTTCGAAGTAACGCCGCATCTGGCGCGGGGCCACCGGGTGGTTACGGTACACGCGGCCCAGTTTTACGATCCCGTTACAGCGGCTGATTTCATCGACCACGGCTTCGACCAGCGGCGCCTTGGCTGCATTGGCCGCCAGTGCACGAAAACCTTCCGCCAGGCCGGCGATGACGCACTCTCGATCGGCATTTTCCGGCACGCTCCCTGCAAGAATGGTCGCGGCTTCGAGGTCGGTTTCCAGGAGGTCGGCGATCGAGTCGGTCAGCAGGTTCGCGTGCCGGTGAAACAGCTTGTAATAGCCGGTCGGGGTGAGCTCGGCCCCGACCAATTCGAACCGGCCTTCGCTGCGCAGTACCGGACGCTCGTGGCGCAGTTGGCCGCCGAGAAACAGCCGCGGCTTCTTGGCGTAGATCCAATCATCGAAGTGCACGGTAAGCGGGCTGCCGCAGACATAGCTGACGAAGATGCCGCCGGTGGGCGGTATTCTCAGTTCGCCCGGCTGCGCCGACACCCCGTGCATGAAGCGGTGGACAAAGGGCGCGAGATCCGGTGGCGGATCGTGTTGCGTCACAAACGGAGCGACTCTTTCCATTCCGAATTTCCCGGTGAATCCGACGGTTACATTCCAATTGGCGTCCGCATTTCAGATCAGGCTCTCCAGCCGTACCCGGCGCCCGGTGCCAAAATCCTCAATGCGGATACGTGCGGAAGCATCAGGCAATCTCCCCCGGCCGCGCTCGGGCCATTCGATCAGCAGGACCGAGTCCGGGCCGATCAGGTTTTCGATGCCGATGAAGTCCAGTTCTTCCGGTTCACCGAGGCGGTACAAGTCGAGATGGTGTATGTCCAGCCCGGAGACCTCGTAGGACTCCACGAGGCCGTAGCTCGGGCTCTTGACGCGGCCTTCGAAGCCCAGACCGCGAAGCATGCCGCGCACCAGCGTGGTCTTGCCGGCCCCGAGTTCGCCGGAAAGCGTGATGACCTGGCCGCCGGCCAGCTCGCCGGCCAGCGTTGCCCCCAGCGCCATCATTTCGGCTTCACCTGCGGCATGGAATTCCCGCTCGCGCGGCTCGGTCACGGCAGGACCCTCGGTATCGCATCGATCAGTTCGCCGGCCAGGATCGCGCGACGGTCAACTGCCGCGGCATCGCCGGCACGCGCGTGCAGCACGACGCCGGCGCACGCGGCGTCGAACAGCGCCAGCCCCTGCCCCACCAGGCTTGCAAGAATGCCGGTCAGCGCGTCGCCCATGCCGGCGGTGGCCATGGCCGGATTGCCGTACGGGCACAGTGCAACGCGTCCACCGGGGTTGGCGACCAGCGAGCCGGCGCCCTTGAGCACGGCGACTGCATTAAACCGCTTGGCAAGCTCGCGCACCGCCGCGAACCGGTCGCCTTGCACCTCGGAGATCGAAATATCGAGCAAACGCGCCGCCTCGCCCGGATGCGGCGTCAGAATCCAGTCGCTGCGCTCGAAGCCGTGCTCGGCCAGCAGGTTCAGCCCATCGGCATCCAGCACCACCGGCAGATCGTGTTTCAGCAATCGGCGCCAGACCTCGCACGACCAGTCGGACATGCCCAATCCCGGCCCAAGGGCAACGACATCGGCGCGTGCGGCCAGTGTGTCCAGCACGTCTCCGTCTTCGCCGTCGGCCCACATGGCCTCCGGCAGGCTTCCTGCCAGCGAAATCGAATGCTCGCGCCTGGTCGCGACCGAGACCAGCCCGCTGCCTGTCATGAGCGCAGAGCGAGCAGCCAGCACCACGGCGCCGGGCATGTTGAAGTCGCCGCCGCAGATCAGCACGTGACCCAGCGCACCCTTATGGGTCGAGCGTACGCGAGACGGAAGAAATTGCTCGAAAGCATCTTCCGACAACCGTTCGGCATCGGGTTCAAGGTCACGGTAGACCGCATGGGGAACGTCGAGGTCGTCGAACAGCAACGTGCCGGTGAAATCGGGCGCCTGCCCGGTTTCAAGCCCGCGCTTGCGGCCGATGAAGCTCACCGTTACATCGGCGCGCACGGCGGCGCCCAGCGGCATGCCGGTGTCGGCGTGCAGACCCGAAGGCACATCGACCGCTACGACAGCGGCATCGGATGCATCGATCGACTCGATCAGCGCCGCATAATCGTCGCGCACCTCGCGATCGAGCCCGGTGCCCAGCAGCGCATCGACGATGATGTCGGCTTCGATTTCACCGTCCGGATCGGAGACCGGTCCACCGCCGTCGATCCACGCATCGGCTGCCCGTCGAGCATCGCCGCCCAGTTCTTGGGGATTCTTCATCGCGATCACCCGCACCTGGAACCCGGCATTCCTCGCCAGCGAGGCGACCACGTAACCGTCGCCGCCGTTGTTGCCGCCGCCGCCGCAGGCCACCAGGCTTCTCGCTTCGGGGTAGCGCGCCCGGATGGCCCTGAATACGGCCGCGCCGGCGCGCCGCATGAGTTCGAAGCCGTCGATGCCGCGGTCCTCGATGGCGCGGCGGTCCAGTTCGCCAACCTGTTCGGCGCGGTACAGGCGATTGTCGATATCCATAGACGTGTCCAGAACGAACCAGGAGCGTCAGATTAACGCAGATCAGCGAATCAATACGACAAAACGGCAAAAGCATGAAACCACGAAGAGCACGAAGGAAAGCCATACAAGAACCAATTAAAACCAAAACACTAAAACACCAAAAAACCAAAACACCAATTGACGAACCACTTCGTCGTTCAATAGTCATGATACAACTGAACAATTCAGGCTCGCCCCTGTCACGATCCGTATCATGCATTCCCAACGCCAGACCGACAAACCGAACCCGCACCCGGATCTCGATGCGCTCAAGATGCGTATCCGGCAATGGGGACGGGGACTGGGCTTCCAGCAGATCGGCTTCGCCGACACCGACCTGACCGAAACAGAAGCGCAACTCGACCAGTGGCTGGCCGAAGGCCGTCACGGCGATATGGACTGGATGGCACGCCACGGCACCAAGCGCACCCGGCCGGATGAGCTTGTGCCGGGCACCCGTTCGGTGATCGTGCTTCGCATGGACTACCTGCCGGCCGACGCGACGCCGGTCGAAGAGCTTCTGGAACAGCCGGACAAGGCCTGCATCTCGCGCTACGCGATCGGCCGCGACTACCACAAGACGCTCAGGAGCCGGCTCAAGAAGCTGGCACAGAAGATCGAGGGCGAGATCGGCGCGTTCGGCTACCGGGTATTCACAGACTCTGCGCCGGTAATGGAGAAGCCTCTGGCGGCCAAGGCCGGGCTGGGCTGGATCGGCAAGCACACCAACCTGCTGAACCGACACAATGGAAGCTGGTTTTTTCTCGGCGAAATCTACACCGATCTCGAATTCGAGCCCGACCGGCCGTTGCGCGACCACTGCGGATCGTGCCGGAAGTGCATCGACGTCTGCCCCACCCGGGCAATCACAGCACCGTATCAGCTCGACGCCCGGCGCTGCATTTCCTACCTGACGATAGAACTGCAGGGCTCGATACCGCTGGAATTCCGCGAAGCGATCGGCAACCGAATCTACGGCTGCGACGACTGCCAGGCGGTATGCCCCTGGAACCGCTACGCGCAATTTAGCGGCGAGGACGACTTCCAGCCGCGCGAGGACCTGGACGCCGGCTCACTGGTGGACCTGTTCGGCTGGGACGAAGACACGTTCCTGGCGCGCACCGAAGGCACCGCGATTCGCCGAATCGGCTTCGAGCGCTGGCTGCGAAACCTCGCCGTCGGCCTGGGTAACGCGCCAACCTCTCCTGCCGTTGTCTCCGCGCTGCAGACTCGCCGGGATCATCCGTCCCCGGTCGTTCGCGAACACGTGGAATGGGCGCTGGCGCGCCACGCTCATCCGGGCTGAAGTCAGAAACGCACGCCGATACCGAGGTTAAGGTTGGCGCGGCTGCTATTCGGGTTCACGGGCCATAATTCGATCTGTTCTGCGACCAATACCGGGTGATCCAGCGAAAATGCGCCTACCGGGCGCGACTCGATGTTCGTGAAGCGCCCTAGCGCGGTCACGTAGCGGCCCGGCGAGTAGGTCATGGGATCCAGGAATCCAGGCTGCACGATGACGAAGCGGGCGCCTCCATCGGCTTCTCGCCTCGGCCGGTCTCCCGGCCCCAGCGGCAATGCCAGCACTTCCACTTCGGTGGCATCGTCCTCATTGACGATGCCGACGATGCGTCCGCCCCAGATTACCCAGGCACCGGTGGCCTCGCGCTGCGCAAGTGCTTCGCCAGGCCCCAGCGCCGCCGGCTCGCGGCTTGCGGTATCGAACGGACTACTGGCACATCCGGTCAGCATTATCGTCAAGACCATACTCAAGAGAATTGGCTTCATATCGTCCGCCTTTGATCTGAATGGTTGCATCGGGTCGTATGTTCGCCAGTCTACCGGAGCCGTTTCGCCAGCCGTTCCGCCAACGCCTCCAGTTTGCGCTGAACGGGCGGCGCGTGCTCCGGGCCGATCCGCACGAGAATCTTGCGGCCCCACGAGAGCTGCTCCAGCGATGGATCAATATACTCGTACAGAACCTTCGGCTGGTGGAGCGCCGGCCGGGACGCGGGCGGTTCGAAGTCGGCCAGGTGCCTCAGGATCTCGATCGTGCGCTGCCGGAACGTCTGCCCGGCATGTTCACCGAGCGCCTGCCAGGCTTTCTCCAGCGCCGGCTCGTAGCGATCGAACAGTTCGGCCATCTCCACAGCGTCCATGCGATCGAACATTGCCCGATAAGGCCGGTACCGTGGGTCCGGCGTCTCGGGCAGCCTCGGTTCACCGCCTTCGCGCTCCAGGCGCGGCAAGCCCGGTACGTGTGCCAACGGCCGGAA
>DATGCS010000345.1:0-14776 GCA_035311685.1 Wenzhouxiangellaceae bacterium | reverse complement strand
CCCATGCTCGGCGTGCCCAGGATCACGATTCGCCTGACCCGGCTCTCGCCGTGGTAGTTGACCGGGAAACTGTTGTCCACGGTAGCGTCGACTTCGCCGTAGCGCAGGTAGTAGCGCGCGATCATGCCGCCCATGGAGTGGGCGATGATGTCGACCTTCATGTCCGGCCGGCCGTGATCGGCCCGGATCTGCTCGATCAGGCGGCTCAGGCCGCGCGCCGATTCGACGTTATCGAGGCGCCAGTCGTAGGCATAAACGTAGTAGTGGCGACCACCCGGGTCCACAGGACGACCGGCCTCGGCCCGCTCGAACCCGCCGATATTCTCCAGCGTTTCGATGATCGGTTGATAGAAGTTTCTTCCGGCAAACCTGCCGGTTATTCCGGTCGGCTCGACATCGCCCGGGTCGGGCAGAAGCGAGTCGGCATCGATTTCCAGCGCCGCATCGCGGTAATCTGAAAACAACACATCGAATACCGATCCAATCCAGATCACTCCATGCTTCGCCGACGCCAGTTCCGAACCCATCAGACCCGGAATGACGATCACCGGCGGCTGCTCGACGTTTTCCCTCGCGCTGGAATACAGGCGCTCCAGGTCCGGCCCCGGTGAAAGCGACCCGCATCCGGCCAGCATCAGGACCATGCTCAGGCTCAATGCGATATTCGGTCGCGGCATCCGGTCTCTCCTGTCGGTGAAGCCGTTTGGCTTGCTACACTTCGAATAATACCGACCATTCCGGGAAAGCATTGCATGCAAAAGATCAGATTCACCAATCGCCAGGGGGTCACGCTCACCGGCAATCTGGAGCTGCCGCCGGGCGGTGCGTGGCAGGGCACGGCCTTGTTCGCGCATTGTTTCACCTGCACCCGCAACATCAAGGCCGCGCGCAACATCAGCCGGGCGCTGGCCGACGCCGGTTTTGCCGTGCTGCGGTTCGATTTCACCGGGCTGGGCGAAAGCGAAGGCGATTTTTCCGATACCAACTTCTCCAGCAACCTCGACGATCTCGAGGCGGCCGCGGCCTGGATGGCCGATGAACTTGCCGCACCCCAGCTTCTGGTCGGCCATTCGCTGGGCGGCGCCGCCGTGCTGGCTGTCGCCGAACGGCTCGACAGCGTGCGGGCGGTGGCCACCCTGGCCGCGCCGTCCAGCGCCGATCATATCCTGAAGCAGTTCGGCGAGGACCTCGAGACGATCGAAGCCGAAGGCAGCGCCGAGGTCCAACTGGCCGGCCGGCCGTTTCGCATTCGCAAGGATTTCGTCGACGACGCCAGAAGTCACGCTCTTGAAGACCGGCTCAGGAAACTCAGGCGCGCGCTTCTGGTGCTGCATTCGCCAGTCGACAAGACCGTCGGCATCGAAAACGCACAGAAGATCTTCGCCGCGGCGCTGCATCCCAAGAGCTTCGTCAGCCTGGACAACGCCGATCATCTGCTCTCCGACGAGGCAGACTCGCGCTATGCCGGGCAGGTCATCTCGGCGTGGGCCGGCCGCTTCCTGGAGCTGGATCGACCGGACGCGGCCGAGGGCGTCAAGGTCTTCGGTACAACCGCCGACAAGTTTCTCTGCCGGGTCCAGGCCGGGCGGCACGAACTGCTGGCCGATGAGCCCGAGCGGCACGGCGGCGAGGATCAGGGCCCAGACCCGTATCGCTACCTTGCCGGCTCCCTGGGCACCTGCACCGTCATGACCCTGAACATGTACGCGCGCCACAAGAAGCTGGACGTCAAGCGGGTGACCTGCGAAGTCACCCACGATCGCGTCCACGCCGATGACTGCGTCGACTGCGAAGATTCGAAACGCAAGGTCGATCGCCTCACGCGCGTCATCACTCTCGAAGGCGACCTGGACGAAGATCAGCGCGCCCGCATGCTGGATATTGCGGACCGCTGCCCGGTACATCGCACGCTGGAGAACGAGATTCGGGTCGAAAGTCGTCTGAACTGATTTCTCGAAGTATTATTCCGGACCTGGATTTTCCGGACAATCAGACGCTTGCCAGCCCCCGCTCAGGACGGTTCGTCGGCGGGAGAACGCGACGCCGATTCGCCTTCTTCCGCGGCTTCATCTTCGGCTACGGCAATCCTCGCCAGACCGATCAATTGCTCGCCTTCGCCGAGGCGAATCAGCGTGACGCCCTGGGTGTTTCGTCCAAGCTTCGAAATCTCCGCAGCCGAGGTGCGTACCAATGTCCCGGCATTCGAAGTCAACATCACATCGTCCTCCTCGCTGACGCCAAGAGCGGAAACCAGTTCGCCGTTGCGGCCCGAGGTCTGGATACCGATAACCCCTTGACTGCCCCGGTTGTAGACGGGGAATTCATCCAGCGCGGTTCGTTTGCCGTAGCCGTTGGCCGTCGCCAGCAAAACATCGCCCTCGTCCGCCACCAGCATCGAAACGACCTGTTGCTCGGGCTTGAGCCGGATTCCGACAACGCCGCGGGTCTGGCGGCCCATGGCGCGCACACCGGACTCCCGGAATCGAATGGCCTTGCCGGCCGATGAGAACAGCAGAATGTCCCGTGTGCCGTCGGTAAAGGCCACATCGACCAGTTCGTCTTCGCCTTCAAGCTCGATCGCCCAGATGCCGTTGGACCGGATGTGGGCAAAATCAGACAGCGGCGTCTTCTTGACTCGGCCGGACCGGGTGGAGAAAAACACGAACCAGTCGTCGGGAAACTCGCGGGTTGGCAGCACGGCGTTTATACGTTCGCCTTCGTCCAGCGGCAGCAGGTTGACCATCGGCCGGCCGCGGCTGCTGTGCCCGGCTTGCGGTAATTCGTAGACCTTGGTCTTGTAAACCTTGCCGGCACTGGTGAAGACCAGCAGCGTGTCGTGGGTGTTGGTCACCCAGAAGCGCTCGACGAAATCCTCGTCCTTGGTCTTGGTCGCGCTGCGCCCGCGGCCGCCACGCTTCTGGCTGCGATACCGGTCCAAAGGCTGATACTTCGCGTAGCCGCCGTGAGAGAGCGTCACGACCACGTCTTCGGGCGTGATCAGGTCTTCCATGGTCAGGTCGAGCTGATTCTTGACAATTTCGGTGCGACGCTGGTCGCCGAAACCGTCGCGAATCGCTTCCAGCTCCTCACGGATAACGGTCATCAGCGCATCGGGCTCGGACAGGATGCGAATCAGTTCCCGGATCTGTTGAAGAATCTCGCGGTACTCATCGGAAAGCTTTTCCTGCTCCAGGCCGGTGAGCTTTTGCAGCCGAAGGTCGAGAATCGCCTGGGCCTGGGTCGGCGACAGCTGATAGCCGTCGTCGCTCAGCCCGAATTCGGGCAACAGGTCTTCGGGCCGCGAAAGATCTGCACCGGCCTGCCCCAGCAGGGCGGCCACCGGACCCGGCTCCCAACGCCGGCCCTGCAGGGCCTCGCGCGCATCGGCCGGCGTCGGAGATTTCTTGATCAGAGCGATGATCTCGTCGAGATTCGCCAGCGCTACGGTCAGACCTTCGAGGGTATGGGCGCGATCGCGTGACTTGCGCAGTTCAAACAGGGTTCTGCGTGTGACCACGTCGCGACGATGCGCAAGAAACGCCTGCAGCACCTGCCGAATGTTCAACAGCCTCGGCTGGTTGTCGACCAATGCGACCATATTGATGCCGAACACGCATTGCATCTGGGTGTTCTGGAGCAGGTTGTTGAGCACGATCTCGCCGACTTCGCCGCGCTTGAGCTCGACGACCATGCGCATGCCATCCTTGTCGGACTCGTCGCGCAGCTCGGAAATACCCTCGAGTTTCTTGGCCTTGACCAGTTCGGCGATTTTCTCGAGAAGCCGGGCCTTGTTGACCTGATACGGCAGCTCGGTAACGACGATCTTGGTCTTGCCGGTATCTTCGTCCTCGAAATGCGCGCGCGATCGCATGTAGATCCGGCCTCTGCCGGTTTCGTATGCTTCGCGAATGCCCGCCGCGCCGTTGATGATGCCGGCGGTGGGGAAATCCGGGCCGGGCATGTGTTCCATGATGCCGTCGATGTCCAGATCCGGATTCTCGATCAGCCCCAGCAATGCACCAATCACTTCGTTGAGGTTGTGCGGCGGGATATTGGTGGCCATCCCGACCGCAATTCCGGAGGAGCCGTTTATCAGCAGGTTGGGCACGCGCGTCGGCAGCACTGCCGGTTCGTACTCGGACTCGTCGTAGTTGGGCAACCAGTTGACGGTGTCCTTGTCGATGTCGGCAAGCAGCTGGTGGGCCAGCTTGGCCATGCGCACTTCGGTGTATCGCATCGCCGCCGGCGAATCGCCGTCGACCGAACCGAAGTTACCCTGCCCGTCGACCAGCATATAGCGCAGCGAAAAAGGCTGGGCCATGCGCACGATGGTGTCGTAGACTGCAGTATCGCCGTGCGGATGATATTTACCGATCACGTCACCGACCACACGGGCCGATTTCTTGTACGGCTTGTTGAAGTCGTTCCCAAGAACCTGCATGGCGAAAAGCACGCGGCGATGCACCGGTTTCAGGCCGTCGCGAACGTCTGGAAGCGCGCGACCGACGATCACGCTCATTGCGTAGTCCAGGTAGGACTGCCGCATCTCGTCTTCGAGGTTTACCGGGAGAATTTCCTGCGCGAGTTCAGCCATGCATATTGTCTTGTGATTATGGTCGAGGAATAGCTTTCAAATCGTTGATTTATAACCGGTCTTAAAAAGCTCAGCAGCACCGGAACAAAGCAATCGGATAAACGTCGAATTTTACCACATGCGGACCTTCGCGACCTGTCTTCAGGCCTTGTCGTTGGGCTTGACCAGTGCCCCGATCCGACCGCCATAGAGCGGCTCGACGAGTTCGCGTTCAGTTACGGTGAGATCGATCAGTTCGGCGGGGGTCACGTCGAACAGCGGATTGAACGCATCAACACCCGAGGACGCTGTCATACCGACGCTGTCCCGGATCTCGACGCCCGGCCGAGACTCGATCTCGATCCGGGCGCCGCCAGCGGTCGCGGGATCCAGCGTAGACACCGGCGCCACCACCATCATCCTGACACCGAACTATCGCGCCAGCGGATGGACTCAACGCCGGAACCTGTCTTGCCGGTGTCGGAATCGGTCATTTGGTTGGCCTCGAAGCAAGCTGTGTCGCAGTTCTCTAAGCGATAGCCGGGCAAATTCGTCGACCAGCATGAATATTCGAACAAGCAGATCTTCGGCCGGCCGGGCTGGCGAGCAATCACCGCGCCGGATGTGCGGCAAGGTTGAGCAGGTCGACCTACCGCAGCCAACGGGCATGCATTATCATTCCCGGAATTCTTTCAGTACCGCATCAACCAATGGATACGAAAATGAAAAACGTGATCTTGTCAGCATTCTTCTTGGTGCCTTGGCTGGCCAGTGCGCAACAGGCCGAACCGACGCCATCAAACCCGTTCGAAAAAGAATTGCCAGTCGTAGTCATCCATACCTCCCAAGGCAACATCAAGGTTGAACTTTACGAAGACCAGGCCCCGGTGACGGTGAAGAACTTCCTGGACTACGCACAGAAGGGATATTACGACGGCACGATCTTTCATCGCGTCATTCCCGGGTTCATGGTCCAGGGCGGCGGCTTCGATGCCGAACTCGCGCCAAGGCCGACCGAAGCACCGATCAAGAACGAGGCTGACAATGGCCTTTCGAACGGACGCGGCACCCTTGCCATGGCCCGCACCAACGAGCCGGACTCGGCCACCGCCCAGTTCTTCATCAACGTTGTCGACAACCCGGCGCTGGACCACCGCGGCAAGCAGTCCGGCCGAACCTGGGGCTACGCCGTCTTCGGCCGCATTATCGAAGGCATGGACGTGGTCGATAAAATCCGCTTCGTACAAACCGAAGCGCGCGGACCTCACCAGGACGTGCCGGTTGAACCGGTATTCATCGAGCGCGTGGAGGTAATCTGAGCCCGGCGCGCGAAGATTCCGGGCCGAGACGTCCAATCGATACCAGCAGAAAAACCCTTTTCATTTCGGACCTGCACCTGGGTCCGTCGCGCCCCGACATCACCGACCGGTTCAGGACCTTTCTGGCCGGTCCGGCACGCGAGGCAGAGGCTGTCTACATCCTGGGCGACCTGTTCGAAGCCTGGGTCGGCGACGACGCGGTCGGGCCGTTCGAGCAAGAGATCGCCGACAGCCTGCGCGCGCTTGCGAATCAAGGGACCCGCCTTTCATTCCTGCACGGCAATCGCGACTTTCTGCTCGGCGCCGATTACTGCCGTCTTTGCGGAATGGAGATGCTCGAGCAGCCACGCATGATCGATCTCTACGGGACCCCGACGGTCGTGCTGCACGGCGATCAGCTTTGTACGCTGGATGAGCAGTATCAGCGCTATCGCGCCCGCGTCAGTCAGGCCGAATGGCAGCAACGCATGCTGTCGCGACCGCTCTGGTTTCGCCGGACAGTCGCCGCGGTGCTGCGCGGCGCAAGCCGACTGCGCAATCGGAACGCCGATTCACCCGAAATGGATGTAGTGGCCGAAGACGTCGAAGCGCTGTTCCGCGAAACGGGTGCCGCGCGCATGATTCACGGCCACACGCACCGGCCGTTCCGGCACAATCACTGCGTGAACGATACGCTCCGCGAGCGCATCGTCCTCGGGGATTGGTACACGCAAGGCAGCGTGCTGACGGTCCACCCGGATTCGATCGAACTTCAGTCCTTGCGGGCGGAGCCTTCGCCGTCCTGACTTGATGCCGAAGCGCCCTGCGCTGCCGAATCACCCGGTTTGCGATCATGGTCGCTCTCGCCGGTGCCGCTTTCGACATCCTTGCCGCTCTCGCTGTCGCTGTCACTGTCGGCGGCTGCCGGCCGCGAGGCCTTGACGCCAGTTTGACCTGATCCGGTCTTCAACGGATCGTTTCCGTCCGAAGTTTTGCTCCCATCCTTCGTGGCATCCTTGCCTGCATCCTCTTCAGATTCACTACTCGGACTGCCATTGGAACCGTCGTCGGAACGGCTGTCGGACAGGCCATCGTTCGCGCCGGACTCGGATGCCCCGGATTTTGCCCCGGCTGAGCCCGCAGAACCGGATGAGCCAAACTGGCTGAGCCTTACTTCCTGGCCTGTGGCGGGCGGCAGACGCTCGGCAAGTTTCTCATCGTCGACAAGCTTCTCGGCACCACTGCTCAGGTGGTCGAAAACCTGCTTGTAGCTATCGGACATTTGGTTGATCAAGCGTGCCGTCTCGACGAAATGCTCGGCGACTTCATCGCGGAATTTGTCGTTTTCCTGCTTCAACTGCATTACCGAAACCACGCCCCCGCGGGCACGGCTGATCCACCAGGTCGCCAGCGCACCGACTGCGCCGCCTACGACCAGACCTACTATCAACCAGATTGCGAATTCCATTCATTTACGCCCTGTACAAGTTCGCTACAAGGCTAACAGATGCTGCATGCAAATCAGGTTAAGTTTCTCGCCCGGTTGCGATTCACCCGCAATCAGGTTCGTTCTCCCACCCAGACGAACACCGACTCCAGAGCCGATTCGAGCTTTTCCGCGTCGCTGCCGCCGGCCTGGGCAAAATCAGGCCGCCCGCCACCCTTGCCACCGACCTGCCCGGCAACGAAATTGACCAGTTCACCGGCCTTGAAACGGTCGGTCAAATCGCCGGTCACGCCGGCCACCAGTCGAACGCCCTGCCCGGCCTCGGTGCCTAGGACGACAATCGCCGAGCCAAGCTTGTTCTTGAGCTGATCGACGGTGTCGCGCAAGCTGTTCGGATCGACGCCTTCCAGCTTTTCGGACAGCACCTTGATGCCGTCAACATCCCTCACATTCGACCCCAGGTCCGAGCCTCGCGCCGACGCGAGCTTCTGCTTGATCCGGTCCAGTTCCTTTTCCAGTTCGCGCGAGCGGTCCAGCAGCTGCTCGACCCGATTCCCGACTTGCTCGGGTGAGGCTTTCAACCTATCGGCCAGGTCGCGGAGCGCACGATCGGTCTGCTGCATCCAGGCCACCGCCTTGCGCCCGGCGACCGCCTCGATGCGGCGAACGCCGGCCGAGATGCCCGTCTCGTGCACAATCTTGAAAGGACCGATGTCGCCGACACGATCGACATGGGTACCACCGCACAACTCGGTCGAATAATCACCGAATTGCAGCACGCGTACGCGATCACCGTACTTGTCGCCGAAAAACGCAAGCGCACCGGCGTCCATGGCCTGGTCGTAATCCATCTCCTCGGCCGAGGCTGCGATATTTGCCTGGATCTGCGCGTTGACCCGGGTCTCGATCTCGGCCAGCTGCTCGGCACTGACCGGCTCGAAGTGCGAAAAGTCAAAACGCAGCCGGTCCGCCGCGACCAGCGAACCCTTCTGCTGCACATGCTCGCCGAGAATATCGCGCAGCGCCGCATGCAATAAATGGGTGGCCGAATGGTGGCGAACGATATCGGCCCGGCGCTGCTCGTCGATCGCGGCACGAACCGTATCGCCGACCCTCATCGAGCCGGACTCCAGTACCCCGTCGTGCACGTGGTAAACCCCGGCGAGCTTCCGGGTATCTTCTACGCGGAATTGCATACCGTTCGTCTCGAGCATGCCGGTATCCCCGACCTGTCCGCCGGATTCGGCATAGAACGGGGTGCGGTCCAGGATCACCAGCGCCGATTCGCCATCCGACAGCGACTGGCGCTTGGTGCCGTCGACCAGAATGGCCACCACGCGCACAGAATCGCATTCGGCTTGCTCATAGCCCAGGAATTCGGTTGCCGGAAGATCGGCTACCGCTTCGGCCGAAACGCCGTCACGGGCCGAGAATTGACCGGCGGCTCTGGCGCGCGCCCGCTGGGCCTGCATCGCAGTTTCGAAGCCCTGTTCATCCACGCTGAGCTCGCGTTCTCTCGCGATGTCACGGGTCAGGTCCAGCGGGAACCCGAACGTGTCGTAGAGCTTGAACGCGACTTCGCCGGGAATCACGCTGGTGTCCAGATCCGAAAGCACATTTTCCAGCAGCTTCATGCCCTGGTCCAGGGTTTCACTGAAGCGCTGCTCTTCGCGTGCGAGCGCGTCGAAGATCTGATCGCGTTTCTGCACCAGCTCCGGGTAGGCCTCGCCCATGATCTCGGCCAATGGGTCGACCATGGCAGCGAAGAAGGGCTGCTTGCAACCCAGCTTGTAACCGTGGCGAATCGCGCGACGGATGATGCGGCGCAATACGTAGCCACGACCGTCATTGGCCGGCAGAACGCCGTCGGCGATCAGGAACGCGCAGGCGCGGATATGATCGGCGATGACCTTCAGCGAGGCCTGCTCCATGTCGTCGGTGCCGGTCTTCTCGGCCGCCGCCCGGATCAGGTGCGCGAACAGGTCGATCTGGTAGTTCGAATGCACGCCCTGAAGCACCGCCGTCAGCCGCTCCAGACCCATGCCGGTATCCACGCACGGACTGGGCAGCGGCGACATCGTGCCGTCGGCGGCGCGATCGAACTGCATGAACACCAGGTTCCAGATTTCGATGTAACGGTCGCCGTCTTCTTCCGGGGTGCCGGGCGGTCCGCCGGGCACCTCCGGGCCGTGGTCGTAGAATATTTCACTGCACGGCCCGCATGGGCCGGTATCGCCCATGGCCCAGAAGTTGTCGCTTTCGAACCGTTTGCCGGGCTTGTCTCCGATGCGCGAGAGGCGTTCGGGGTCGATGCCGATTTCATCGAGCCAGATCGAAGCGGCCTCGTCGTCGTCGGCATACACCGTCACCCAAAGCCGCTCGGGCGCGAATCCGCAGTTTTCCGTCAGAAATTTCCAAGCGAATTCAATGGCTTCACGCTTGAAGTAATCACCGAAGCTGAAGTTACCCAGCATCTCGAAAAACGTGTGATGGCGGGCCGTGTAGCCGACGTTTTCGAGATCGTTGTGCTTGCCGCCGGCGCGCACGCAGCGCTGCGCAGTCGTTGCGCGCTTGTAATCGCGCTTTTCGGCGCCGAGGAAGACGTCCTTGAACTGGACCATTCCCGCATTGGTGAAAAGCAGCGTCGGATCGTTGCCCGGCACCAGCGAACTGGAGCGCACGATTCGATGCTCGCGTTCGGCGAAGAAATCGAGGAATTCGCGGCGGATTTCGGCAGTGGATTTCATGCAATCGCTTCAAGTCGATACAATCCATGAACTATAGCTGATCGGGGCCGAAAACAAGCCTTGTCCAAACCAGGGCCGGGCCAGTCGTCTATCCGGTGCTACTCTGTTCTCCACGACGCCGCAGCGAATGAAAGCATGCAAAGAATCACTATCGTCGGTGCCGGCTTCGGCGGTCTCAACACCGTACAGGCGCTGCGCAAGACCGATCGGCACGTCGGGATCGACCTGGTCGCGCCGCGGCCTGCCTTCGTCTTTTATCCCGGCACGATCTGGATCCCCACCGAGCGACGCCGGCCGGACCGCCACGAGATTCCGCTGGGCACATTCTTCGAACGAATGAATGTCGACTACCACGAAGCTTCCGCTACCGGTCTGTCCGACGATGGCCGCCGGCTGGAAACCACTGCCGGGCCGATCGACAACGACGGCCTGATCATTGCGTCGGGCAGTTGCCCGATCGACCGCCCCGAAGGCCTGGAGCACGCGTTCGTTCCCTGCAATGGCATCGACGAAATGGCGCGGTTGCGCGAGCGCCTGCACGCCATCGACAAGGGCACTCTGGCGTTCGGTTTCACCGGCAATCCGGACGAGGCATCGGCGATTCGCGGCGGGCCGGTTTTCGAATTATTGTTCGGCATCGAGACCTGGCTGCGCCGCAGCGGCCGGCGCGGAGACTTCCGGCTGGTCTTCTTCTCGTCGTCGCAGCGACCCGGACGGCGTCTCGGCGACAAGGCCGCCGACCGCCTGATCGCGGAAATGAACAAGCGGGGAATCGATACGCGGTTGGGCGTCACGCCGACACGATTCGAGACCAACCGCGTCGTGGCCGAAAACGACGGGAGCGAAAATGAGTTTGATTCGGACCTGACCGTTTTCATGCCAGGCCTCACTGGTGCGGCCTGGTTCGATCGCACGAAACTGCCGCGTTCGACCGGCCGTCTGCTGGCGGCCGACAGATACTGCCGCGTGTCGAATTCACGGCGAATATACGTGGTGGGAGATGCGGGCAGCCATGCCGGCCCCGCATGGCTGCCGAAGCGGGGACACACCGCGGAAAATCAGGCCGCTGCTGCGGCGCGCAATCTGCTCGACGAGCTGGCCGGACGCGCCCCGTCGAAGCCCTTCCGAGCGGAAATGGTCTACATTGTGGATATGCTGGACAAAGCCATGTTGATCGTGCGCAGCGAGAAGATGACGATTGCCTCTCCCCCGCTGCGCCCGCTGCACTGGCTCAAGCGAGCCTTCGAGTGGAATTACAAGCGACGCTTCCAATGACCGGCCGCACGATTGAAATGACGCCGTACCGAGCGCCGATGCAGCACATCTTTTCGCTCCTGCTCTGCTTGTCTGCGAGCGCCGGGCTGGCAGCCAATCCGCCCGAACCGCTCAGCGCACAGGCAGCTTTTGAGCTTCCGCAGCCAAAACCCGACGCGGTCATCCACTACGGCGAGCATGACCGCCAGTTCGGCGAACTGCGTTTGCCGAAAAGCGACGGACCGTTCGGGATCGCCGTCATCATTCACGGCGGCTGCTGGCTTTCCGACTATGACCAGGGCTACATGGCGTCGTTTGCACAAGCCATTACCGATCTCGGATGGGCCACGTGGACGATCGCCTACAGGCGCGTCGGCGAACCCGGCGGCGGCTGGCCGAACACGTTCGTGGATGCCGGCGCTGCAGTCGATTTCGTGCCCGAACTCGCAACCCGCTACCCATTGGATACCGAACGGGTGATTGCAATCGGGCATTCAGCCGGCGGTCATCTTGCGCTGTGGCTGGCCGGACGCTCCAGGCTTCCAGCGACCGGCGTCCTTTACACCGAGCGGCCGCAGCCGATCCACGGTGTACTCGCCCTGGCCGCGGCAGCCGACCTTGAATACCTGTCGGCGCATCGGACCTGCGGCAACGCCGCAACCCTGTTGATGGACGGCTCGCCCGAAGCACGGCCGGAACGCTATCTGGAAGGTTCTCCAACGCAGCTTCTCCCGCTGGGCGTTCCGCAGATCCTGGTCAACGGCGAGCTGGACGAAACCTGGTCGGCGCCGGCCGACGGCTACTTCGCGGCTGCATCCAACGCCGGGGATGCCATCGAGACATCGACGATGGCCGGAGCCGGTCATTTCGAACTTGTGGTGCCGAATTCGCAGAACTGGTCCACCGTGCGCGAGGCCCTTGTCAGGCTCGGCGGCGCAATCGCAGACGAATGAAACCCCGCGCAAGCGCGGTTCGCTTCGTCGTCAACTCGGGCGAGCGAAGGATCGAACGCGGTCCATCAACTGCTTCCACCAGTAAACCCCCTGCACAGCCGCGCGGCCGAACGGACCACCGGCCCAGGCCGGGCCCCAGGTCTCGAATTCCATCAGCCGGCTTCGGTCGCCGGTCATCGCCTCGGCCAGCACCTCCCCGGCCAGCGTGGTCGGGGCCATGCCGTGGCCGCCGAAGGCCAGCGCGGACCAGAGGCCGGGCTCCAGTTCGCCCAGTATCGGCATCTGGTGACGCGCATAGCTCATCCAGCCGCCCCAGGAAAATTCGATCCTGCAGCCCGCCAGGGACGGAAACACGCGCAGCATGTCGCGGTACAACAGCTTTCGGATCGCAGCCGGATCGCGGTCGGCAACCGAAATCCGCCCGCCCCACAGCAGCCGCCCGTCGTGCAAGGGGCGGTAATAGTCGAAGGCAAAGCGCGTATCGTAAACCGCCACACGGCCGGGGATGAGTCCATTCAATCGATCTCCCAGCGATTCGGTCACCATCACGTAAGTCCCTATGGGCTGGATTGCGCGCTGCGCAGCCGGCCACAGACGGCGCTCGTAACCACCGGTGGCAAGCACGACGCGCTCGGCCCGGATTTCGGCCGTGGACGTTGTCAGAAGCCAACCGCCGCGTTTGCCGGTCATCGAAACCACCGGCGCCTCGGAAGCGACCCGGACGCCTGAATCGCGCAGGTGCCCGGCCACCGCCCGGGCATAGGCAAGCGGATTGAAATGAAACGAGCCGGGCTCGATCAAACCGGCGCCGTAGCGCGCCGAAGCCACATACCGCGGCATCTGCGTCTCATCGACCCAGTCGAGACGAAAATCCAGCAGTTCGCTCATCTGCGCCCGAAACCGCTGCAACCTCTCGGGCCTGCCGAACCAGTCGGCCAGCAGCACCCCGCCGTCGGAGACCGGCACGTCCATCGCTTCGCAGCGCTGCCGAACCAGGTCGACCGCGCCGCGCGTCCAGCCGTGCATCAAAGCCGCCTTTTCGGCGCCCCGCTGGCGCGCCAATTCAAGGTTGTCCAGCGAAAACCCGCCGAACACGAACCCGCCGTTGCGCCCCGACGCGCCCTCGGCCGGTCCGCCGCGGTCCAGCACCAGAATGTCTTGCTCACCGCGCTCGATCAGGCCCAGCGCGGTGCTCAGCCCGGCCAGCCCGGCACCGACGATGACGGTGCCGACGCGGACATTGCCCGAAATCCGGTCCGCCACGACGGCCGCGCCCAGGTCGTGCTGGTACCAGGTGTCGGCATGAAACCTGGGCAGTGCTGTCGTGGAATTCTTCATTCGGGGGATCTTCATCGGCAATGCCGGGTCAACTGATAGAATCCATTGTTGTCACAGAACTTACAAGAATTCAATTTCGAGGTAGAGCATGGGCAAGTCCAGCAAGTACGAAGCCAAGGTACCGGACGAGAACGGCGTCATCCACTACACCGACGCCGAACACGCGGTCTGGGCCGATCTCTACAAGCGGCAGATGGAGATCATCCCCGGTCGGGTATGCACGGAATTTCTCCAGGGTCTCGAAGCATTGAATCTGCCCGCAGATCGCATTCCGCAGCCCAACGACGTCTCGAACGTCTTGCGCGAGCGCACCGGCTGGGAAGTCGCCCCGGTACCGGCGCTGATCAACTTCGACAGGTTTTTCAAACTGCTGAGTGAGAAAAAGTTTCCCGCCGCGTCGTTCATTCGCACGCGCGAGGAGATGGACTACCTTCAGGAACCGGACATCTTCCACGAGATTTTCGGCCACACCGCAATGCTCACGCACAAGGCATTCGCCGATTTCACCGAAGCCTACGGCAAGGCCGGGCTGCAGGCGTCGAAGAAAGAACGCGTCTTTCTCGCCCGTCTGTACTGGTTCACGGTCGAGTTCGGACTGCTCGGCGCGCCCGACGGCGTTCATATTTACGGCGGCGGCATCGCCTCCTCGCCGGGCGAGACGATTTATGCGACCGAAAGCCCCGAGCCGATTCGCCGGCCATTCGACCCGATAGACGCATTGCGCACGCCCTACCGCATCGACATCTATCAGACCGTCTACTACGTTCTGAACAGTATGAACGATCTGTTCGAACTTGCCGAACAGGACCTGATCGGCCTGATTCGCAAGGCCCGCGCGCTGGGCCAGTTCGAACCCACTTATCCGCCAAAAGAAAAGGAAGCCGCCTGAAAATGAGCGAAGACCTCAAACAGCAGAAATGCGCCCCCTGCGAGGGTGGAACCCAACCGCTGGACCGCGACCGCATCGACACGCTGCTGGCCCAGGTGCCGGGATGGCAAGTCACCGAAGACGACAAGAAGATTTTCCGCAGGTTCGAGTTCAAGGGGTTCTACAAGACCATGGCCTTCATCAATGCCATGGCGTGGGTGGCCAACCAGGAAGGACACCATCCCGACTTCGAGGGCGGTTACAACTTCTGCCTCGTGAACTTCACGACCCACGCCAT
>DATGCS010000344.1:0-6957 GCA_035311685.1 Wenzhouxiangellaceae bacterium | reverse complement strand
GACTGGAAACCGGGCGACCTGCCTGTAACCGTCAAGGCCTGCCGCGACGACGGCACGGTCGTTGTCGAGGGCACCATCACGCTCTATATCTCCGAAAAGCCGAAGAAATAGGCGGGTACCGTTTTGCTTGTGCCAACCGGGCTTCTGTGGCAAAGTTCAATTCATGAACACAACTGCATCAAGACTCCGTCGGCACTGCCCGCTGAATCTGCGTCAGCGACGCCGAAACAAGCCTTATTTCGGCTGGGTGGTTGGCTAGCGCTTTTATCGATTTGAAAGCTGTAATCGTGACCAACCCAGCCCGACGGCTGGGTTTTTTTTGGGAAAAGCTATCGTGAAACACTCGTGGACCATTCGATGAAACACTTTTTGTCTACCGTCGATTACACCCGTGACGAACTCCAGGCGCTGCTCGATACCGCAGAGCAGCTGAGATCGGCGCCGGTCTCGCGAGCGCTGGCGGGCCGGACGGTCGCGCTACTTTTCCTGAATCCGTCGCTCAGAACGCGAACCTCTTTCGAAGTCGGCGCGTTCCAGCTCGGTGCGCACGCGGTGGTTCTCGAACCCGGCAAGGCCGCATGGGGCATCGAATTCGAAAAAAATGTGGTGATGGACGGCAACGCCGAGGAGCACATCCGCGAGGTCGCCGGCGTACTGTCGCGTTACTGCGACGCCCTGGCGATTCGCGCCTTTCCGCAGTTTCGCGACTGGCGCGTCGATCGAGAGGACCGGATCATCCGCGCGCTGGCCGGGCACGCCACGGTGCCGGTAATCAACATGGAGACCATCATCCATCCGTGCCAGGAGCTGGCGCTGATGCGCACGATCCAGGATCATCTCGGCCGGCCGGACAATCGCAAGTTCGTGCTGACCTGGACCTGGCATCCGCGACCGCTGAACACCGCGGTGGCCAACTCGGCGCTGCTGATCGCCGGCAAGTTCGGCATGGACATCACGATGCTGATTCCCGACGAGCAATATCGTCTCGACCCGCAGTTCATGGACTCGGCGGCGGCGTTCGCGGCGGAATCCGGCGGCAGCCTGGACGTGACCACCGACATCGAGCAGGCCTACACCGGCGCCGACTTCGTCTACGCCAAGAGCTGGGGCGCGCTGCCGCTTTATGGAAAACCGGACGAGGAAGCGAAACTGCGCGCGCCGTTCCGTCATTTCATGGTCGACGGGGAGAAAATGGCCATGACCGCCAACGCGTGCTTCAGCCACTGCCTGCCGCTTCGGCGCAACATCAAGGCCACCGACGAGGTGATGGATGCCGAGTATTGCGTCGCCGTCGACGAGGCCGAGAATCGGTTGCATGTGCAGAAGGCGCTTCTGCTTTCGCTTATGGGTGGGGCG
This sequence comes from Wenzhouxiangellaceae bacterium, assembly GCA_035311685.1. Lineage (GTDB taxonomy): Bacteria > Pseudomonadota > Gammaproteobacteria > Xanthomonadales > Wenzhouxiangellaceae. The sequence goes on along the minus strand of DATGCS010000344.1, from coordinate 5,601 downwards.
GTAGCCCGTTGACTTTCATGTCCGTTTCGCCGCCGGTCGTCGGTCGATGCAAGTCGGCAACGACGCAACGGTCAGGAATCAAAAGCGATTTCGCTGCCGGCTGCGCCGGTTTCAGCGAGTTACTTCTTGGCGCCCCAAGAAGTAACCAAGAAACGCTGCCGGGCGACGCCGCCGGTCCTCCGGCTGCTGGCGCAGCCTCCGGCCCGGTGCCCTGCGTTTCTCGCCACGAACGGCCAGTTCCGAACTCGCTTCATTCGCTGCGCTCTCTACGCTCAGACATGCGGAACCGGAATGCCCCGTCCGTGGCTGCGATACTCGGCGGCGAAACGGCTCTTGAATTTGAATTTGAGTTTGAAGTTGAACCTGAATCTGAACCTGATTCCAAGCCTGAATCTGGAAAACAACTGAAATGAAAAAAGACAAAATCGTATTGGCCTTCTCCGGCGGCCTGGACACCAGCTACTGCGTGCTGGCGCTGAAAAACGAAGGCTTCGAGGTGCACACCGCATTCGTCGACACCGGCGGCGTCGGCGAAGAACAAAAACGCTGGATCGCCGAGCGCGCCCGGGCGCTGGGTGCGGCCGGGCATTACGAGCTCGATGCCTCGACGCCGCTGTGGGACAAGTTCGTGGTGCCGCTGTTGTGGTCCGGCGCGCGCATGCTCGATCAATATCCGATGCTGTGCTCGGATCGCTACGTGATCGTCGAGCAGTGCCTGGAACTGGCCGATCGGATCGGCACGAAGCGTTTCGCCCACGGCTGTACCGGCATGGGCAATGACCAGCTTCGCTTCGACCAGTCGGTGCGTTCGCTGGGCGAGTACACCATCCATGCCCCGATTCGCGAACTGCAGCGCGAAACCGGCAACGTGCGCGAATACGAGTTGAAGCTGATGGCCGATGCCGGGGTCGACGTGCCGCAGTCGTCCAGCAAGTATTCGATCAATGAAAACCTGCTCGGCGTGACCCTGTCGGGCCAGGAAATCGATCGCTTCGAAGCGCCGGCCGACGACACGCGCGTGCGCTGCCGGCCGCGCTCGGAATGGCCCGAAGGCCAGGCCAAGTGGACGCTGGGGTTCGATCAGGGTCGGGCGGTTTCGCTCAATGGTGATCCGATCGAGGGCCCGGAAATGCTGGACCGGCTGAACCGCGAGTTGGGTGCCTGGGGCGTCGGTCGGCACATCTACACCGGCGACGTTTCGATCGGGCTCAAGGGCCGCATCGTGTTCGAGTGTCCCGGCATCGATGCGCTGATGTGCGCCCATCGAGCGTTGCACGATGCGGTCAACACCCGGCTGCAGAACCAGTTCCGGCATGTGATCGCCGCGCGCTGGGCCGAGCTGGTCTATACCGGCTTTTTCTTCGAGCCGCACAAGGCCGATCTCGAGGCCTACCTCGAATCCGCCAACCGCTTCGTCACCGGCGAGGTGACGCTGCGTACCGACGGCAACGCGGTGGAAGCGACCGCCTTGCGTTCCGATTTTCTGCTGCAGGATCCGGATTCGGTCTACGCCCAGTCCGCGTCGTGGACGCCGGAAGAGGCCGAGGGCTTCGTCAAGCTGATCGGCCAGAGTTCCACACTGGCCCAGAAGGTTCGCAACACATGAACATCGAACGGATTCTGGAACACCTTGGACCGTTGATTGCTTGCGACAGCCAGAATCCGCCGCGCGAAATCGATGCCGGTTCTTCGATGTTCGACTATGTAGAGCGCGTGTTGCCGGAAGAATTCGAAGTGTCGATCACCGATCACGGTTCCGGCCACGTTACGCTGTTTGCCCGCCGGGGCCGCCCCGAGGTGCTGTTCAACTGCCATCTCGACACGGTTCCGGTGGGCGATGGATGGCGCATGCCACCGCTTGAACTGACGGTCCGCGATGGTCGCGCCTGGGGCCGTGGAAGCTGCGATATAAAGGGCGCGGCGGCGGCCCTGCTGGCCGTGGCCGAGGCTACCGAGTCACCGATGGCGCTGCTGTTCACAAGCGACGAGGAAGGTGCCGGTGGGTGCTGCGTTCGTGAATTCCTGGCCACCGACGCGGCCGGCGACTTCGGCCGGGCGGTGGTCTGCGAGCCCACCGGCAACCGGGCCGTACTTTCCCACCGCGGTTATCTCTCCGTACTGGGACATTTCAATGGAACCGCCGGACATTCGTCGGCGTTTCGCGCACTCGAAGACAGCGCTGTGCACGCCGCCGGACGCTGGATCGCAGCGGCCGTCGAGTACTGCGCGGCCGAGGCCGAAGCCGATCGGCATACCTGCTTCAACGTCGGCCGGATCAGCGGCGGCATCAAGAGCAACGTGATTGCCGATGGTTGCGATCTGCATTACTCGGCTCGCCTGTCGCCGGGGCAGGACAACCAGGCGTTGCTGGACGCCCTTTCCAGGCTTGCCGATGCCGCTCAAAGGGCCGAGTGGAAGGTGCCGTTTTCCGGTCCGCCGCTACCTTCGGGCGGGCGCGACAGTGACGCCGCCCGAATCTTTGCCGAAAGCTACGGTCTGGCCTTGACAGAGGGTGTCGATTTCTGGACCGAGGCCTCGCTGTTCTCGGACGCAGGCATGGATGCGATCGTGCTCGGCCCGGGTCACATCGAACAGGCGCATACGGTGGACGAGTGGGTGGCGCTGGACCAGCTGGAAACCGCCGCAATGCAATACCGGAACCTGGTCGAAGAAATCTCATGAGCGAAGTCCGGCCCATCGTCACCGAACTGCTGGGGCAGCTCGGCTCGTCGCGCGAGGCGCGCCAGTACCTGGAGCAGTTCTCGCGCATCAACGAGGCCCGTTTTGCGGTCGTCAAGGTCGGCGGCGGGGTGCTGGCCGACAACCTGGACAATCTGGTTGCAGCGTTGACTTTCCTGCACCGGCTTGGCCTGTATCCCATCGTTCTGCACGGCGCAGGTCCGCAACTCGACCAGGCGCTGGCCGAGGCCGGCATCGAGACGCTCAAGCGCGACGGCCTGCGCGTGACTTCCGAGGAGGTCATGGCCATCGCGCGACCGGTGATCTACCGCGAGAACGCGCGACTGGTCGATGCACTGGAGCGCCACGGCGTTCGGGCGCGCGGACTGCTGCACGGCGTGTTCGAATGCGATTTCGCCGACCGCGAAAAACTTGGTCTTGTGGGCGAAGTGGCCGAGGTACACCTGGATTCGGTGCGCGGCGCGGTCTCGGCCGGCGCCCTGCCGGTGGTCGCCTGCCTGGGCGAATCGCGCTCGGGTCAGGTCATGAACATCAACGCCGACATCGCCACGCGCGAGCTGGTCTGGGCGATCAAGCCCTACAAGATCATCTTTCTCACCCCCACCGGCGGGCTGCTGGACGAGAATGGACGAATCATCTCGGCGATCAGCCTGACGAATGATTACGAAGGGCTGATGGCCCAGTCCTGGGTGCATTCCGGCATGCAGCTGAAGCTGGCCCAGATCCGCGACATGCTCGATCCGCTCCCCGCCTCCGCGTCGGTGTCGATCACATCGGCCGAGAAACTCACGCGCGAGCTGTTCACGCATACCGGCGCCGGCACGCTGGTGCGCAAGGGCGAGCAGATCGAATGGTACGAGCGGATTCCCGACGAACGTCGCGCCGAGTTCGAAGCGTTGCTGGGATCGGCCTTCGACAGAAAACTGCGCGCCGACTGGCTGGAACGGCGGCCGGTCCGCGGCCTGCTGATGGCCGAAAGCGGTCGAGCGGCCGCGCTCATACTGGAAGGCGCCGACGGTGTGCCGTACCTCGACAAGATCGTGGTGACGCCCCAGGCACGCGGCGAGGGCCTGGGCGCGGCCCTGTGGCAGGCGCTTCGCGTACGAGCGCCGGCGATGTACTGGCGCGCCCGCATCAACAACCCGATCGCCGGCTGGTATTTCCAGCAGGCCGAAGCCAGCCACCGGCGCGGCCAGTGGGTGGTCTACACGATAGGAATAGAGGATTTCAGCCAGCTGGAACGGCTGGTGACCGATGCCGCCGCACGCGATTCCGGCTGGCAGGGCTAACGAGAATTGAGTTTGGGCGCACCAACATGGTCTGCAGATCGTTCGACCCGAGGGTGGCTTTCAGTTCTTTCGTAAATGGTAAATCGTGAATCGTGAATAGATAAACTAAAAGCTCAAAAGATCCGGGCTGTGAGCGAGGTTACCCGGAGTCTTTTCACGGAGTCCGGTCGAGTCAGATTTTTCCATTTACGATTTACGATTCACGATTTCCGAAAGCTTCAACAAAAGCGCCATCGTTTGCGGAATACTGAATCATTGGGACACTCACAGGCATGATTGAGCAAACAAAACATCGACTGGTACTGATCGGCGCGCGGGGTTATACCGGACGCGAGCTGCTGGAATTGCTGTCGACACATCCGGGTATCGAGCTGGCGCTGGCGGTGTCGAACGCCCAGGCCGGGCAGTCGATCATCGACGAGGTGCCGGACTGGCCGCAACCCGACCAGACCTTCGTCGCGCTGGCGCCGGACCAGGTCGAAGCCGTAAACGCTGAAGTCTGGGTGCTGGCCGTCCCTAACGGGCAGAGCCCGCCATGGGTGGAAGCCATCGAACGCAGCCATCCCGGCGCACTGATTCTCGATCTTGGCGCTGACTACCGGTTCGACCCTGGCTGGGTCTACGGCCTCACCGAGTTCAATCGCGCTGCTCTTGAAGAGGCACGACGCATTTCGAATCCGGGCTGCTACGCAACCGGCGCGCAGTTCGGCCTGCTGCCGATTCGTGATCAGCTGATCGGACCGCCGGTGATCTTCGGCGTGTCGGGATATTCGGGCGCCGGCCGAACGCCGTCGGCACGCAACGATCCCGGGCGGCTTCGCGACAACCTGATCCCATATGCGCTGACCGGCCACGTTCACGAAACCGAAATCAGTACTCATCTCGGCCGCCCGGTGCGGTTCCATCCGCACGTCGCCGCATTCTTTCGCGGCATTACCCTGACGATTGCGGTGGAATTGGGCGCGCCGGCCACCGACGAATCGCTGGCGGCCGAGTTCCAGGCTTGCTATGCCGGCTCGCCGCTGGTTCGGGTTCAGGCCGAGATCCCGGAAATTCCGGCCTTGAGGCCGCGCACGGGAATCTGCATCGGCGGATTCAGCGTAGATGCGCGGGATGCACACCGCGCGAGCTTCGTGGTCGTTCTGGACAACCTGCTCAAGGGCGCCGCCTCGCAGGCGCTGCAGAACATCAACCTGGCCCTAAGGCTGGATGAGTTGACCGCGATTGATCTTAAGACAATTGGTTCTACGACAATTGAGTCCGAGACGATTGATTCAGCGGCAAGCGAGCCGACCTCGCAAGGAAACGAAGCATGAGCGATCCGATCTGGAAGAAATCCGGCAAGCACGAAGTGCCCGAAGCCATCATGCAATTCCTGGCCGGCCAGGACGTGGCGCTGGACCGCGAACTGCTGCCGTTCGATATTCGCGCCAGCCGGGCGCACGCGCGCGGGCTGGCGCGAATCGGCGTCCTCAGCGACGACCAGGCCGGCGCAATGGGTCGCGAACTCGACGCGCTGGCCGATGCCTTTGCCGCAGGCGAGTTCGTGCTCGACCATCGATTCGAGGACGGGCACTCGGCGATCGAAGCCTGGTTGACCGAACGCCTCGGC
>DATGCS010000343.1:0-2290 GCA_035311685.1 Wenzhouxiangellaceae bacterium | reverse complement strand
GCGGCCGCTTGATTGATTTGCGGGTACACGCACCCGCAAGCGGGCCGCGGCTGCACTCGCGATTTTCGGCGCATGTCCGCGCTTGTCGTGACAATCGGCTCCGCTTCGCGCTGGCGCTGAACGCGCCGACTGCGGGCGGTTGCCTGGAAAGTGCCGGGGCCGGGGCCGCGACCGGACTCATTCTCTCCGATCGACCCGCTCATCTTGCATCGGCAGCGCTCCAACCCGATATAACGATTCATCTGAAAGCCTTGGTAGTATCATTACAGACGTGACCTATTTCGACCAACAACTTCTGATCGCAATGCCCGGGATGGAAGACCCCAACTTCGATCACGGCGTGACCCTGATGTGCCAGCACAACGAGGAAGGTGCGCTGGGCATCACGATCAATCGCCACTCGGAGCTCACGCTGATGGACGTGCTCGCCCAACTGGAAATCCGTTGCAGTGACGAGACCATCGCCAATCAGCCGGTGTTGCAGGGCGGGCCCGTGCAACAGGAACGCGGCTTCGTGCTGCACTCCGATGACGGGCAGGACGACGACCAGTGGGAAGCCACCACCCGGGTTGCGCCGGGCGTCATGGTCACGACCTCCCGCGACATCCTGGAGGCCATCGCCGAGCATCGCGGGCCATCCAAATACGTGGTAGCCCTGGGCTATGCCGGGTGGTCGGCCGGCCAGCTCGAAGACGAACTCAAGGACAACACCTGGCTCAACACGGCAGCCGATTCGACGATCATTTTCGATTTGCCGATCGACGACCGCTGGGCGCGGGCCGTGGCTTCCCTCGGCATCGACGCGGCCACGCTGCAGCCCATCGGCGGGCATGCCTGAACGCGCTACATCAGTCGTAGTCCTGGGCATCGATTTCGGCGCGCGTCGCATTGGCGTGGCCACCGGCAACACGCTGACCGGAACCGCGCGCCCGCTGAGTACGGTACATCACGACGGCACGCCGGCTGAAGATATCGATCGCATCATCCAAAGCTGGAAGCCCGGCTGTATCGTGGTCGGTCTGCCGCTGGCGGCCGACGGCGCCGAGACCGAAAGCAGCCGCGCCGCCCGACGATTCGCCGCCGATCTGCAGACCCGTCATCCTGGACTTGAAATCAGTTTCCAGGACGAACGCTACAGCAGCAGGATGGCCGACGCCCAGTTTGCCCAGGCCCGCCGCGACGGGCACGCCCGCCGGCGCGACGCCCGCAATCTGGACAGCGTGGCCGCCGCTATCATCGTCGAATCCTGGCTGGCGGCAAATGCCCCCGCCAACCAAGCAGGGCTCGGGTCATGACCCGTCACCTTCTCGACATCGAGCACCTTGACCGGGTCGACATCATGTCACTGCTGGCACGCACCGGCGAACTGGCAACGGGCGCGGTCTGCGGCACACGCGTCGGCGCCGTTGCCAACCTGTTCCTGGAGCCCAGCACGCGCACCCGCGTATCCTTCCAGATTGCAGCCCGTCGACTCGGCCTGGACGTCGTCAACATCGAGCAGCAGCATTCGTCGGCCAGCAAGGGCGAAAGTCTCATCGACACTGCCCGTACGCTTGCCGCGATGGGCATTCGGGCGATCGTACTGCGCCATACCGAGAATTTTGCCGCCTCGGGTCTGGCCTCGGCGCTGGCCGGCGGCAACGTCGGCATCGTCAATGCCGGCGATGGACAGCATGCGCACCCCAGCCAGGCGCTGCTGGACGCGGCGACGCTTGCGCACGCCGGGTTCGAATGGTCCGGTCTGAAACTGGCGGTCATCGGCGACATCCGGCACTCGCGGGTTGCACGCTCCGATATTGCACTGCTATCGCGCCTGGGCGCGGCCGAAATCCGGATTGCCGGACCGGAAGAGTTCATGCCGGATGCCGGCGAGTTGCCCGAAGCCATGCGCATGTCCGAGATCGAGGCCGCCCTGGACGGCGTCGACGCCGTGATCTGTCTTAGAATTCAGCGCGAGAGAATGGCCGCCAGCGGCTATCCCGACGGCGCGGCATTCCACGCACGCTGGGGCCTGACGGCCGAACGGCTTGCCGCCATGCCGGACCACGCGAGATTTCTGCACCCCGGTCCGGTCAATCGCGACGTCGAGATCGCCGACGCGCTGGTCGACTCGCCGCGCGCGCTGATTCTCGAGCAGGTGCGGATCGGGGTTCATCTGCGTACGGCGCTGTTCGAGTGGTTGATCGACGCCGCTTGACCTCAATATCCGAAGTCGAAACACTTTTCCCGGAAAATGAATGGAAATGATCGAAATTACCGTCAACGGCGAACCGCATTCGCTACCCGAAGG
>DATGCS010000342.1:0-18432 GCA_035311685.1 Wenzhouxiangellaceae bacterium | reverse complement strand
GGCCGAACGTCACGTCGCGCATCAAGGTACGCATCAGCGATGTCTTGCCCACGTTGGTGTGGCCGACGACGCTCAGCTTCAGGGGCTCGGTGTTGGACGATTTCACGCTCCGGATCATACCGCAGCGGCCCCGCCGCAGATTATCCAGGGCGGCTTCCGCAACCGAGGCGGGTTTTGCGAAAGCGGCAAGATGCGAAGCAACAGCAAGTTTCTTGCCTGAGTTTGCAGCTTCGCTTGAGGTTTCTTGCGCGCGAGCTGATTCCGCCTTGTGGCGGCCTGGTTCGTAGCGAGGGAGTCGCCGGTGCCGTGTCTGTAGTGATTTGCGACCGGTTCGACCCGCAGAAGTAACAGCGCTACGGCGAGGACTCGAGCCCGAGCCAAGCGCTGCAGATGCGGTGCCGGCGGCTTCCGCAGTAGAACCAGACCGCCACAAGGCGGAACATAAAAAACCGGCGCTCCCGAAGAAGCGCCGGCCTGTCCCCCAACTCGGCATGAATGTCTTGCATCCGAATTGGATTGAATGCGCGGCAGTCCTGCCAGCTGAGTAACGACCCCATTAGTCCGTTCCACCGCGCATTCGTGGATAAAGCTTACGCAGAGAGCGCCTTGTCGGCTTGAACTGGCGCGACAGTCGATTGGCCTGACGCGACATTCGGACACTTGGCGATTGATTCGACTCAAGCCTCGGCGTGAGTTTGGTCCTGGCGCCATTTTTCCGGCGGGGCGCCGTGTTCGTCGCGGAATGCCCGACTGAAGTACTGCGAACTCGAGAAACCGCAGGCGTGGGCGATGTCGGTCACGCTGTCGTCGGACAAGCGAAGCAGTTGGCGGGCCCGCGCAAGCCGGTATTCGCGCAGATACGCGGCCGGCGTCCGGCCGGTCAGCGACTTGAGCTTGCGCTGCAGCGTGCGTGGCGTGAGATGAACCGATTCTGCCATCGCCTGTATTTCGGAATCGGAATTGCCGCTATGGGCTTGCAGCCATTCGTGCAGTCCTTCGAGCAGTTTTTGGTCGCGCGGCGCAATATCCGACGACTGGTCGCCGGCGGCCGAAGCGCTGGTCTCGGGCGCTTCAGCCGGTTTCAGCGGCGCTTCCAGGTGTTCCATGAGGTAGGCGCGGATGCGCTCGCGCTGGGCCATCATCTGTGCCAGGCGGGCCTTCAGTTCTTCGACTTCGAAAGGTTTGGACAAGAAGCCATCGGCCGAGAGGGTGAAGGCCTTGATTCGGGTCGCGTTGTCCTGGCGCGCGGTGAGGAAGAGCACGGGAATATGGCAGGTCTCGATGTTCGCGCGCAGGCGCGCCAGCATCTCGAAGCCGTCGGCGTTGGGCATCATCAGATCGGTGACGATGACGTCCGGTAACATTGCGCGTGCCGCGGCGAATCCTCTAATGCCATCGACGGCCTGCTCCACGTGCCAGTCGGGCCCAAGCGATAGTGCAAGATACGTTCGCAGGTCGGCGTTGTCCTCGACCACCAATATGGTGCCGTGCGAGTTTCCGGTGACAGCGGTGCTCGGCTCTGGTTCGGGAATTTCCAGCGCATCCTGTTCGGGCTCGAGGATCTCCAGATCGAGCCGCTGGCGGTCCAGATCCAGCCGGGCCGGCTGAACCATTTCGCCCGGCGCCGGGCGTCTGGCCGGCAGCGTAATCCAGAAACATGTGCCGTGGCCTGGCTTGCTGGTGACGTCGACACTGCCGCCGCATGTCCGGGCGGCTTCGGCCACAAGCGCAAGCCCGATGCCGACGCCGGATATGTGGTTGGCGTCGGCGGCACGGGCGCGATAGAAACGCTTGAAGATCATGGCCTGATCGGCCTCGGAAATGCCGGGGCCGGTATCTTCCACGCAAATCACGGCGCCCGCGCCGGCCGGCTGAAGCGATACCTTGATGCGGCCGTCGGGCGGCGTGAACTTCACCGCGTTGCTGATCAGGTTGAGCAATATCTTCTCGATTAGATTTTGCGGGCAGCGCGTGAGCCAGGCGCCGTTGACACGCGTCTCGATCTGAATTCGCTGATGCTCCACGCCCGAACGGAAAGCCTCGACCGTCTGCGATACGACCGAATCCAGGCGCCAGGCGGTATCCGACTCGATTGTCCTGGCAAGCCGGAGCCGTGACAGATCCAGCAATTGTTCGACCATGCGCAAAAGACGGTTGATGTATTTGCGACCGAGCGCAGCCGCCTCGGGATCGGGCGCCTGTTCCAGCTTCTCGATGCTCGCCCGTATGAGCGTCAGCGGTGTCCGGAATTCGTGCGAAACATTGGCGAACAGCTGCGTCCGGGCCTCCAGCGCCTGCTGGAGCTCACCGGCCTGCTTATCGACGAGTTCTTTTTGTTGCTGCAGCTGCAGCGTACGCTGCTCCACCAGCTGCCGAAGTTGCCGACGCTTCTGTTTCTGATAGCCGAGCACGATGAGCAGGAGAACGAAGAACACGGCGAGATAGAGCAGCCAGGCCAGTGGTGTCAACCAGGGCGGCCGTCCAATGGAGAACTGCATCAACTGCTTCGGCGAGGACCAGACGCCGTCCAGGTTGGCGGCCTTGACTTCGAAGCTGTAGCTGCCCGGCGCGAGGCTGGCGTACCCGGCACGGCGGCTGTCTCCGACACTGATCCATTTATCGTCCAGTCCGCGCAATCGAACCGCGTAGTCGATCCGGTCCGGGTCGCTGAACTGGAGTCCCACGTAGTCGAACTCGATCCGGTTTTCATCGTGCGCCAGGTCGAGAGGGGACTGATCCTCTTCGAGTGTCACAGGTCGCTCGTTTACCGTTGCCGACTTCAGATGCACGCGCGGCGGGCGCAACAGGTCGCGAACGTTGCCCGGTCGAAACACGTTCCAACCATTGATGCCGCCGAAGTAATAACGGCCGCTGGTGCCGACGTGGGCCACGGTGTTGTTGAATTCCCATGCCTGCAGTCCGTCTGCCGGCATGTACTGGCGAATTCGGCCGCTCCCGGGATCGTACCGGATGACGCCGCGGTTGCTGCTCAGCCAGAGCGAGCCGGCAGAGTCCGACAGCACCGCGTAAATGGTCTCGTCCGGAAGTCCGTCGGCCCTGCCGAAAAACCGAAATTCCGGATCATCCGCGCCATCGAGATCGATCTGCAAGAGGCCGGCGCCTCGCGTGCCGGCCCATATACGGCCGTTGCTGTCGCGTGCCAGATGGAAAACGTCGTTGCGCGGCGTCTCTTCAGATTGGCCGGCCGGGTAAAGAACCCGGGTTTCGCCGTTTTCCGGATCGAGTTCCACAAGTCCGCCCATTCCAGCCATCAGGATGCTTCCGTCATCCAGCGGGAGCAAATCGAATACCTGGATGCCGGCGGGTATGGCGTATCGCTGCACAACCTTCGGGCCATCGGCGGTGCCAACGTCGATGACCCAGAGCCCGCGACTGCCGCCGGCCAGCAGGGTCTCGGAATCCAGAAAGTGCAGCGTCCGCAGGCCAGGGACCCCGGGCGCCGGCAATCCGGGTTCGAGCGCGATCAGATCGATCGGGCCGCCCGGCGTCCCGATTCGTCCCAGGGCGTGGCTGCCGGCCAGCCAGGCGCTGCCGTTGCCGGGCTGTATTGCAATCGAGCGGACGACACCCACGGAAGGTACTGCTTCAGAGCTCGGCAGGTAGCGATGAACGATTTCGTAATCGAGCGGACTGTTGCGACGCCAGATCGTGACACCGGCGTTCTGATTGGACACCCAGACCAGCTCGCCGTTGCCTGTGCGCTGCTCGGCAATGGCGCGGACGAGATTGCGGCTGATCATCGACGGCTCGACGTCCTGGATGTGCGTGAAACGGTCGCTTTGCGGTGAAAGCTTCGCGAGGCCGCCCAGGTTCGCGCCGATCCACAGTACGCCGAAGTCGTCCAGGAATATCCGGTAGCCGATTTCCCCCAGCGTCTGCGGCAGTGATCGGGGATCTTTGGGATCGTGGCGAAACCCGGTCAGCCGATCGCTGCGAGGATCGTATCGGACCAGGCCGAACCGGCCCGCCAGCCAGGTGTTGCCGTCGGGCGTCTCGGCCAGTTGCAGACGCGCCAGGTTTGAATTCGGCGACGGGCCGAAGAATGCCGGCTGCGGGAATCGTCGCCATTGCTGCGGGCGGGTGGCCGGGATCTGAACGATCTCGTCGCCAAGCCGGAGCCAGAGGTTGTTGCCCGAATCGACGGCCACCGCATCGGCGCGATCGCTTGCAAACCCGTTTTCGCTTGGCCGCAGGTGTCTGATCGGCTGCTCGGCGTCGGGGTCGACGATGAAGATGCCGTTGGCATTGACGTGGGTGATGCCGTTTCCCGGCCCGACGGCGAGCATGTCCTCGAAAAGCCTCGGATTGATGCCGGTACGGCTCGAATCGAGTACCGGTTGGAATGAATCGGTCTCGGGCGCGTAACGCCACAAGCCGTTGTTGCCGGCCAGCCACAGCCGATCGGTTCGATCCAGTTTGAGCGAGTAGCGTGTCCCCGGTTGGATTGACCCCTCTATCTCGACCGTCACGGCGGCGTCGCTGCCGCGGCGCCAACGGATGACTGCAACATCGCTGGCCACTGCGAAAATGTCGCCGTTGGCATCCTCGACAAGGGCACCGTTGGCGATCGCAGGCCACGCCAGCCCACCGTCGGGAAGCTGGAGCCCGATACGCGTGACGCGTCCGGATTCGGGATCTATCCGACTCAGACCGCGACCAGTGGCTGCCCATACCTCGCCGCTTTCGGCCACCAGCAGTTGCCTGACGAAGCGGTTCGAAAGCGTTGTCGGGTCGTCCGGATCCGAGCGAAACGACTCGAAGCGATAACCGTCGAACTTCTCCACACCGGCCTGCGTGCCGAGCCAGAGGAAGCCGTCCCGGTCCTGGGCAAACGTCTGGATGCTGGTCTGGCCGAGCACGAGGTTGGCGGGCAGGCGCTCGAACCGGTTCTGCTCGGCGCCTTGCAGGTTCATGCAAGCCGCCAGCATCGCGGCCAGCATAACGAAACGCGTGACGGGGCCGGTCATGACGGTGGTCCAACGCCGTATTGCAATGGTGCGGCCGGCTGTACGGGTCGAGGCAGACCGGAACGGCTGGCCGATTCCCGCCAGTCCTCGAGGCGCGCATCCGAATCGATACCCAGGTCGGTCAGCCGGTGTGCATCGGCCAGGCGAATTTCCAGCGGCGCGTATTCGGCCAACTCGCCCAAAAACGTCATGGTGCCGCGGTCCGGGCTGCGGGCCAGCGAACACAGGGCGACGATTTTCTCCGGTCGCGGAGCCAGCAATTCCAGCGCTTGCATGATCTCGCCCCGCTGGCGCCGGTTGTCGGCGCGACCGAGCACGCGACAATCGGGAACATCGGGCGGCCACCGGGTTTCGTCGTGGTCGAGTTCCACGCCGACCAGCACGGCGCTGCCGGTACCGCCTTCGACCGTTTTCACGCGGCTTGTGCGGCCGGCCTCGGTCGGCGGTTCGCCGCGCGAGCCGAGGGTCTGGCTGGGTCCGCCGAGCACAGGAAGCAGCCTCAGGTAGCCGGGCCGGGAAAGGTCCAGGCTCAGCCGGGTTCGGCGCCAGTGCAACAGGAACCATGCGGCCAGCAGCGCCCGCGGGGCGAATCCGTAGATGACCAGTGCGCCGATCAGGTAGCCGGCCCAGAGGCCGCGGTCGGAAGCTGGTGACTGGTCGGAAAGAACCGCCTGTGCCTGTTCCGGGCTCGGCAGGGCAAGCCCGAACAGCCATGCAGGCAACCAGCCGACGGCGATGATCAGATCTTCCAGCCAGCGACCGGAAAGCAGCGTTGTCTCCCAGCTGAAATCGAACCGCAGTCCCAGGAACCGCAGCCACAGCCAGCCGATGCAACCGACGAAGAACATCGTCCAGAACGCGTGTGTGGCAAGCGCCATCAGAGTGCGGCCGCGCAGGCGTCCGAGCTCGCTGACCGAGGCGGCCAGGTGGCGGCGGTGAGCGGCGAGCCCGAAGCGACGGGTCAAGACCAGCATCAGCCACCAGAGTATCCTGCCCGGCAGCCCGGCCGCGCTGCCTTTGCGGCCGAACAGGCTCAGCGTCGCCCAGGCCAGCAGCAGCAGGAAGGGCACGCCCAGCAGCACCAGCACCGCATGCGAAAGCGCAATGGTGGCGTTGCCGGACTGGATTCCGGACGCGGCTGCAACGCCGCTCAGCAGGCCGAGTGCAACCAGCAGCGCCGTCAACCAGCGCGCGGAAGTCATGACGTGATCGATGTCCTCGAGCAACCGCTGTGACGTCTCGAGCAGGCGCGCCCGTTTCACGATTCGCCCGGCCGGCGCGACGGGTTCGCGCGCCGCCTCGCGCGTGGCTGGATCGTCGAGCGCGAAATCGCCGCTTGCTTCATCCGCACGACGAACGGTCTCGACAAGCAGCCAGTCGCGCGGGAGGACCCCCTTGGCGCCGTGTTTGCGATTCATTCCGATGATGATAACCCGGCCCCGGCGCGCGTGGCCCTCAGCCTGCCTCAAGGCAGCATCATAGCGGCGCGTCAATGTTTGATCCGTATCAAATGTTGCCCTGGGGGGGTCAAACAGAATACGCTCGCATCTAGAAAGCCATCGGGACAACAATCCAATGAATCAGAATCAGACCTATAACGACCGGGTCGTGCGCCAGTTTGCCGTGATGACGGTGGTCTGGGGCATCGTCGGCATGCTGGTCGGCGTCATCATCGCCGCGCAGTTGATCTGGCCCGACATGACCTACGGCATCGAGTGGCTGAGCTACGGCCGCCTGCGGCCGCTGCACACCAATGCGGTGATATTCGCCTTCGGCGGATCGGCGCTGTTTGCGACCAGTTATTACGTGGTCCAGCGGACCTGCCAGGCGCGGCTTTTTTCCAACACGCTGTCGGCGTTCACTTTCTGGGGCTGGCAGGTGGTCATCGTCGGGGCGGCCATCACGCTGCCGCTGGGCAAGACCATGGGCAAGGAATACGCCGAGCTCGAATGGCCGCTGGCGCTGCTGGTCGCGCTGGTCTGGGTGGCCTACGCGGTGGTGTTCTTCGGCACGATCATGATGCGCCGGGTCAAGCACATATATGTGGCCAACTGGTTCTACGGCGCGTTCATTCTCACCATCGCGGTGCTGCATATCGTCAACAACATCTCCATCCCGGCCGGCATGTGGAAGTCCTACCCGGTGTACTCGGGCGCGGTCGACGCGATGGTGCAGTGGTGGTACGGCCACAACGCGGTCGGCTTCTTCCTGACCGCCGGCTTCCTCGGCATGATGTATTACTTCGTGCCGCGCCAGGCCAACCGGCCGATCTATTCGTACCGGCTGTCCATCGTGCATTTCTGGTCGCTGATCGCGATCTACATGTGGGCCGGCCCGCATCATCTGCATTACACCGCGCTGCCTGACTGGGCGCAGACGCTGGGCATGGTGTTTTCGCTGATCCTGCTGGCGCCGAGCTGGGGCGGGATGATCAACGGCATCATGACGCTGTCGGGCGCCTGGCACAAGCTCAGGACCGACCCGATCCTGCGCTTCATGATCGTCGCGCTTTCGTTCTACGGCATGTCCACGTTCGAAGGGCCGATGATGTCGATCAAGACCGTCAATGCGCTGTCGCATTACACCGACTGGACGATCGGGCACGTGCATTCAGGTGCGCTCGGCTGGGTGGCGATGATCTCGATCGGCAGCCTGTACACGCTGTTCCCGCGCCTGTGGGGTGTCGAGAAGATGTACTCGATAAAAGCCATCGAATGGCATTTCTGGACCTCGACCATAGGTACCGTGCTGTATATCACGGCAATGTGGGCCGCCGGCCTGATGCAGGGCCTGATGTGGCGCACCTTCAACGACGACGGCACGCTGACCTACACCTTCATCGAGGTGCTCAAGCGCACAGAGCCGTACTATGCGTTGCGACTGCTCGGCGGCATCGTGTTTCTGAGCGGCATGTTCTTCATGGTCTGGAACGTCTACAAGACCTGGCAAAGTGCGCCGAACCGGGCGCGCGACATCGCCATCCCGCAACCGGCCTGAAGGAGATATCGACATGGCACATGAAGCAATCGAGAAAAATGTCGGCCTGATGGCGGTGCTGATCATCGTGGTGATCAGCCTGGGCGGACTGGCGCAGATCGTCCCGCTGATGTTCCGCGCCACCATGGTGGAACCCGCCGAGGGTGTGGAAGTCTACAGCGCGACCCGGCTGGCCGGGCGCGATATCTATGTTCGCGAAGGCTGCTACAACTGCCACAGCCAGATGATCCGTCCGTTCCGCGACGAGACCGAGCGCTACGGACATTACTCGGTGGCCGGCGAGTTCGTCTATGACCGACCCTTCCAGTGGGGATCGAAGCGCACCGGGCCGGACCTGGCCCGGGTCGGCGGCAAGTATTCCGACGACTGGCACCGGCTGCACATGATGGATCCGCGCGCCGTGGTCCCCGATTCCAACATGCCGGCCTATCCGTGGCTGGCCGAAGACCTGGTCGATCCGGTGCAGATACAGCAGCACATGCGCGCGCTCAAGCGCATCGGCGACCCGTACACCGACGAGCAGATCGAGGCCGCTTTCGACGAACTGGTCGGCGTGACCGAGCTCGAGGCGCTGATCGCTTACCTGCAGGGCATGGGCACCGAATGGACCGGCCAGAAACAGGTCACCAGCATCTCCGGAGGTGGCCAATGACCGGCGGAATCATCACGTTGCTGGCCCTGCTCGGATTTCTCGCGGTAGTGGTCTACGTGTTCGTCATCAAGCGCAAAGAGGACTTCGACGAGCAGGCGCGGCAGCCGCTGAAAGACCGTAACGATGATCCGGAAAATCGCCGAAACGACCACCAGGCGCATCGCAACAGCGGCAACTCCGAGGACGGGGAGAAACAATCATGAGCACCTTCTGGCACTGGTACATCATCATCATCACCGTCGGCACGCTGGCCGCGACCATCTGGTTCCTGCTCTGGACCAGCCGTCTGCGCATTCCGTCGACGAAGGAAGAGGACGGCTCCGAGACCACCGGACACGTGTGGGATGAAGACCTGCGCGAATTGAACAATCCGCTGCCGCGCTGGTGGCTGGGTTTGTTCTGGATCACGATTGTATTTTCTATCGTCTACCTGGTGCTGTATCCGGGCCTGGGTCGGTACGAGGGCGTGCTCGGCTGGTCGCAGTCCGAGCAGTACGAGCAGGAAATGGCCCGGGCCAGGGCGGCCTTCGAAGAACGTTTCGGCCACTTCGACGATCTGAGCCTCACCGAACTTGCCGGCAACGGCCAGGCGGTGGAAATGGGCCGCAACCTTTACGCGCACAATTGCTCGACCTGCCACGGATCCGATGCCCGCGGCGCCCGGGGCTACCCGAACCTGGTCGACAATCACTGGATCTGGGGCGATAAGCCGGCCCAGATCGAGCATAGCGTGGTGCAGGGTCGCCAGGCGGCGATGCCGGGCTGGGGCGATCCGCTGGGCGAAGACGGCGTGACGCGAACGGCGGTGTATGTCCAGAAACTGGCCGGCGAGCCCGCCGACGCGGCCATGGCCGCAGCCGGGCAGAGGAATTACATGCAGTACTGCGTCGCCTGTCACGGGCCGGAAGGCAAGGGCAACCCGCAACTGGGCGCACCGAACCTGACCAACGGCGTATACACCTACGGCGGCGATCTGGATTCGATCCGTGCCACCATCCGCAACGGCCGCAACGGCGTGATGCCGGCCCAGAAGCCGCTGATCGGCGAGACGCGGGCGCGGCTGGCCGCGGCCTATATCCTGAGCCTCCAGTCCGATGACTCCGGATCGACGTCGCAGGCGGCCGATCAAGCGCCATGACCGCCCCGGCCGACCATGCTTTCGATCACCCCCCGCGCCCGCTGGCCCAGCGCCTGGGCGCGATCCTGTGGCCGTCTTTCTTCGCCGCCGGGGTTTCGACCATGATCCTTTTCGCGTTCGTCGACCCGATCGACCTGGCAGCGATCAGCTTTCCGGCTCTTGAAATATCGCGCCAGGCCGGCCATACCGTGGCGTTCCTGGGGTTCTGGCTCGGCTACGCCTCGGCCTGCACCTTCACCTGGCTGCTGCTCCGCCCGAGATCCCGATTTCAGCCTGCTGGAAAAAGTCGCGAATGACCCAAGCAACCCAATCCGCCAACGAGCAGGAAATCAAGCTCTACGTCAAGGCGCCCAAAGTGTATCCGCGCGAAACGGAAGGGCGTTTCTCGCGCCTTCGCGTGCTGGCCGCGTGGGTCTTGCTGGGCCTGTTCTACCTGCTGCCGTGGATCAACCTCGACGGTCAGCAGATCGTGCTGTTCGATCTGCCGGCCCGCAAATTCCACATCTTCGGGCTGGTGTTCTGGCCGCAGGATTTCGTCATGCTGGCATTGTTGCTGGCGATAGCGGCCATCTCGCTTTTCTTCTTCACCGCACTCGCCGGCCGGCTGTGGTGCGGTTACGCCTGCCCGCAGACGGTCTGGACCGAAGTCTTTCTATGGATGGAGCGGTTTGCCGAAGGTCCCCGTAACAAGCGCATGCGGCTGGACAAGGGGCCGTGGACCGCGGAGAAGTTCCGCAAGAAGGGACTGAAGCAGTTTCTCTACATCACATTCTCGCTGTGGACAGGCATCACTTTCGTCGGCTTCTTCACGCCGATTCGCGAGCTGGTACCGGCCCTGTTCACGCTGCAGGCGGGGGGCTGGGAGGTGTTCTGGACGTTTTTCTACGGTTTCGCGACCTACGGCAATGCCGGTTACCTGCGCGAGCAGGTCTGCAAGTACATGTGTCCGTACGCGCGCTTCCAGTCGGCCATGTTCGACGACGATACGCTGGTCATCTCCTACGACGCCGAGCGCGGCGAGCCGCGCGGCAAGCGCAAGCGCGACGCCGACAAGGACGAGCTCGGCCTCGGGGACTGCATTGCGTGCCAGGGCTGCGTCCAGGTCTGTCCCACCGGCATCGATATTCGTGACGGCCTTCAGATCGAGTGCATTGCGTGTGCCGCCTGCATCGATGTCTGTGACGAGGTCATGGACAAGATGGGCTATCCGCGCGGCCTGATCCGGTATTCAACCGAAAATGCCATGACCGGCAAGAAGTCGCGCATTCTCAGGCCGCGAATCTTCATTTACCTCGGCGTACTGCTGGCGCTCATGACCCTGTTCGCGTTGGTGCTGACCGGGCGCGAGATGATCGACCTGGACGTGTTGCGCGACAGAACGGCGCTGTATCGTATGGCCGGCGACGGGATCGAGAATCCATTCCAGCTCAAGGTCACCAATCGAACCGAACAGCCGGTCACGCTCTCGGTGCGCGCATCCGGCATCGAGGGCTTGCGCGTGATTTCGCCGGCTCAGGGCTTTGAAGTGCCCCCGGACGAGGTCAGCAATCGACCGATGACGCTTGTCGTGCCGCGCAACGCCGTCGGTCCCGGTATGCACGAAGTCGAAATCGCGCTGTCGAACGCGCAGACCGGAGCGCTTCTTACGCGGACCGAAACCCGGTTTTACGTGCCGCCGGAAGGGCGCTGATGAATTCTTCGAACCCATCGGTTTCCGGGTTCGGGGTTCCGGTTTCCGGAAAATCGGGAACAACAACTGTGCATCCGCCATGTCGGCGGGCTTGTCATCCGCCCTGTTAGGCTTTTACCGACTACCGACTACCGACTACCGACTACCGACTACCGACTACCGACTACCGGAAACCGGAAACCGGAAACCGCCGCTTTTCCCGACCAAACGACCAAACGACCCAACATGGAACAAACAGACACAACCCCCTGGTACCGCCAATTCTGGCCGTGGTTCATCCTGGCCATCCTGAGTTGGGGTGTGATTTCGGCCACCATCACGCTGAGTTTCGCGCTCAGGAATCCGCCGCACATGATGACGGGCGATTACGCCAGGCTTGGCAAGGCGCTGGTCGACACCCACGTGCGCGCCGACCGCGCCGAGGCGCTTGGCCTGGCGGGCACCCTCATGGCCGGTAACGACGAGTGGCTGCTGCGTCTCGACACGACCGAATCGACGGCACCGCAGCTCCTGCTGCTTGTTCAGCATCCTGCCGATTCGGCCCGCGACCGCCAGGTCGTACTCAACCGCAGCGCGCCCGGTGAATACCGCGCCGCGGCCATCGACATTCCCGCCCGGGGGCGGCTGATCGTTTCCGACCTGGAGCAGACGTGGTGGATATCATCCAGCTTCCAGGCTGACGGCAAGGGACTGGAGGCGGAACTGAAGCCGGAGAGGCTTTGAAACCACGGTTCAGGGTTTAAGGTTTACGGTTTAAGGAAAAGACGGTTCGGGGGAGGCGACATGCGGGATTCCGATGCCATGGTCGAAACGAGAACTCGAATGATTTTCCCTAAACCCTAAACCCTGAATCTCGAATCTCAGACCTGAAACCCGAAACTCAATCATTCCGCTGATTAGACGCTTGAACGTTCCCAGCCAAAAATCCTGCTTCCACTGCGGCGAACCCGTGCCGCCGGGCATGGATCTCGCCGTCGAGATCGGCGGCGAATCGCGGGCGATGTGCTGCGCCGGTTGTCGGGCCGTGGCGACGCTGATCCATTCCTCGGGGCTGGATCGCTATTACGATTTCCGCGATGCATTGCCCGAGCGTCCGGACGCACCCGAGGCGGACCCCGGGCGCTACGCCGCCTGGGATCGCGAGGCGGTACTGGATTTTCACTCCGGGGCCGAAAAAGAGGGTCGACGGCGGATCGTGCTGGTGCTGGAAAACGTGCATTGCGCCGCCTGCGCATGGCTGATTCATCGCTACCTTGGACAGTTTGCCGGCGTTTCCGAGACTCGACTGGATGTGGGCGACGGCCGCCTGCGCCTGCAGTTCGCGCCCGAACAGACGCCGCTGTCGGCGCTGTCCGCCGCGCTGGAGCGCATCGGTTATCCGCCGCACCTGGACACCCCGCATTCCGGATTGGACCGCGACCGAAACGAGCGCCGGCGAATGCTGCGCTACCTGATCGTGGCGGCGTTGGGCATGATGCAGGTCATGAGCTACGCGCTGGCCAACTACATCGCCGGAGGTTCTACTGATGCTTCCGGGAGCATGGATCCCGAGACCGAGCACTTTTTCAGGTTGATCAGCATGCTGGTCGCGGTGCCCGTGGTGCTGTATGCCGGTCAACCGTTCTTTCGTTCGGCGTTCAATCATCTGCGCCAGCGCCATCTCGGGCTGGACGTGCCGGTGGCCGCCGCGATGCTGCTGGCATTGTTTTCCAGTGTCCTGATCACGCTGTTCGGCCAGGGCGAGGTCTATTTCGACTCGGTCGTGATGTTCGTTTTCTTTCTGCTGTTGGGGCGCTTTGCCGTGATGCTTGCGCGTCAGCAGTCCGGCGCCGTGCACAGCGCACTGGCCCGAGCACTGCCGGGCCAGGCCAGACGCTTGACGGCCACGGGCAGCGAGGCGGTCGGGCTGGTGGAACTGCAGGTCGGCGACCAGGTCATGGTGGCCGACGGCGAAGTCGTCCCGGCAGACGGTATCGTGACCGATGGCGACGGTTCGGTAGACGAATCGCTGCTGTCCGGAGAGTCGGAACCGCGCCGTCGCGCGCCGGGCGATGCGGTACTGGCCGGCAGCCTGGTGACCGGCGGGTCGTTGCAGCTGCGGATCGAAAAGACGGGTAACGCGACAGTGCTTTCCGGCATCGTGGAACTGCTCAGCGAGGCGCGCAGGCGTCGGCCGCGTCTGGCCCGCCTCGCCGACAGGGCCGCGGCATGGTTCATTGCGCTGATCCTGATCTCCACCGCGCTGGCCGCAATCTACTGGTGGCGGACGGATCCGGCCAGCGTCATTCCCGTGGTGCTGGCGATGCTGGTCGTGGCCTGCCCCTGCGCGCTCGCGCTGGGTACGCCCACGGCGCTGGCCTCGGCCACGCGCGGCCTGGCGCTGGACGGCGTGCTGACCGCCAATCCGGACGCGCTCGAGGCATTGCCGCGCGTCACCCACGTGGTGCTGGACAAGACCGGAACGCTGACCGAACCCGGTGCGCGGCTGGTCGAAGTCCGCCCCGGATCGGGCCTGGCGCGCGAGGAAATCATGGGCCTGGCCGGTGCGCTGGAGCGCGTCAGCAATCACCCGATTGCGCGCGCATTTGCGCCGTTCGATCGCGGGCGGGCCGTCGCGCAGGCCGAAAATGTGACGGGCGCCGGCGTGACCGGTCTGATCGATGGACGCCGATATTGGCTGGGCCGGGCCGACTGGGTATCGGCGCAGGCGGGGGGCTGCTGCACTGAACCCGGTGAAGGTATCTGGCTCGCGCTTGTGGCCGAGGGCGCCGACGAGCCGGCCTGGCTCCGGGTGGACGCGCGACTCCGGGCCGGCGCGCAGGCACTGGTCGCGAGCCTTGTCGATTCCGGTATCCGGGTGGTGCTGGCGTCCGGCGACCGCGAGGTCAACGTCGCCTCGGTCGCGCAGTCGCTGGGCATCGCCGAGTTCCACGCCGCAATGCGACCGGAGGACAAGCTTGCAATGGTCGAGCGCCTCCAGGGCCAGGGCGCCAAGGTGGCGATGGTCGGCGACGGCATCAACGACGCCCCGGTGCTGGCCGGCGCCGACATCTCGATCGCGCTTGCCGAAGGGGCCGCGATCGCCCGCACCCAGGCCGATCTTGTCGCCACGGGCCGGGGCCTGCAACCGCTGGAGGCGCTGTTCGAGCAGGCGCCCCGCGTGCGCAGAATCATCCGCCAGAACCTGGTCTGGGCGCTGGCCTACAACCTCGGTGCGCTGCCGCTGGCGGCCGCCGGCCTGGTGCCGCCGTGGGCCGCGGCCATCGGCATGTCGGCCAGCTCGATCGCGGTGGTGCTCAACGCCCGCCGCCTCGGCCGCACCCGGCGCCGCAGGCCGGCACACTCGCAGCCACTGCCACGAACCGCCGCAGAAGTCGCATGAAGATCATCTACGTGCTCATACCGCTATCGCTGATGCTCCTGGGCCTGGCCGTCTGGGCCTTCTTCTGGGCGGTCAGAAACGATCAGTTCGACGACCTCGACACCCCGGCGATGGACATCCTCGATGATGACGAGAAATCCGCTGATGATCAGGCGCCGGAAACCCGAGATCGGTAGCCGGGAGCCGGGAGTCAGGAGCCGGGAGTCAGGAGCCGGGAGTCAGGAGTCAGGAAAACCAAATAACCAAATAACCAAATAACCAAATAACTAAATAACTAAATAACCAACGAACCAGCCAACCAGCGAACGAATGAAACCATGACCCCCTTCGCCGCCCTTGTCACCGGCCTGCTTGCCGGCCTGTTCGGATCCACGCATTGCGTGGCGATGTGCGGCGGCATCATGGCGGTATTGCACGGACAGGTGCCGCGCGGGCGCGACCGGCTGGCGGCCGGGTTTCATGCCGGGCGCCTGACCAGCTACCTGCTGCTGGGGCTTGCCCTGACGGCGCTGGGGATGCTTCCCGAGCGGCTGCTGCCGGCCGCTGCAGTACCGGTGATGCGTATCGCGCTGGGCGCATTGCTGGTCCTGATTGCCGTCTATATCGGCTTGCCGGGCCGGGTTCGCGATGCTTTCGGCGAACTCGCGCAGCCGATTACCCGGCGCGTGATGCCGTTGTTCAATCGGCTGTTGCCGGCCGATACCTGGGAAAAGGCGATTGGCCTGGGGCTGCTCTGGGGCTTGTTGCCGTGCGGTCTCTTGTACAGCGTGCTGGCCGCGGCCTGGCTTCTGGCCGACCCGGTGCCGACGATTGCGATGGTGCTCGGGTTTGGCCTGGGGACGTTGCCGTTGCTGCTCGGCGGCGGCCTGGCGGTGGCCCGGATGCGCAGCCGCATCCGGGCGCCGTGGCTGCGGGGTACCGCTGCCGGCGTCATGGCCCTGACCGGCATCCTGGTGGCTGCCGGCCCCTGGATTGCCCACCGATCCGGTCATTCAGCGGTGCAATTTCTGGTCGATTGCGTCACGCCGTGACCGCACCTGCCGGGGGCTGCGAATGAGACCCAGTCAAAATTGATGCGAGTCAAAAGCGACTCTGACCAACAGCCGTATGCTTTGCGCTAAGAGAATACGCGCAGTGAAAAGACCATGCAGGCAGCCATGCGACCCAAATTCGATGCCGACCTGATCGCCAAGTACGGTGGTGCAGGGCCTCGCTACACCTCATATCCCACGGCTGTCCAGTTCAGCGACGAATTCGGCCCGAAGGCGTGGCTGTCTGCACTCAAGGACAGCAACAAGCTGCCGATCCCGCCCGATCTGTCGCTGTATGTGCATGTGCCGTTCTGCTCGAATCCCTGCTTCTACTGCGGCTGCAATCGGGTCATCACCCGCTCGGCGACCGCCGGCCAGGAGTTTCTTGTCGATCTTGAGCGCGAACTCGACCTGACCGCTCCGCATATCGACCATGACCGAAAGGTGCGCCAGGTTCACCTGGGCGGCGGTACGCCGACGTTCCTGTCCACCGACCAGATTCATCAATTGCTGCGCTTGTTGCGCACCCGCTTTCAGTTCGACGAGGATGCGGAAATCGGGCTGGAAGTCGATCCGCGCTCGGTCGAACCGGCCGATATCCGTCGACTGCGGGAAATCGGCTTCAATCGCATCTCGATCGGCGTCCAGGATCTCGACGAGTCGGTGCAGGCGGCGGTCAATCGGGTTCACGACGAAACGCGCGTCGCCTCGATTGTCGGGGCCGCCCAGGCGGTCGGTTTCGAGTCCGTGAGCATCGATCTGATCTACGGGCTCCCGAAACAGACGACGGAAGCCTTTGCGCGCACGGTCGAGCGCATCATCGGCATGCAGCCCGACCGGCTGTCGCTGTTCAACTACGCCCACATGCCTCACCTGTTCAAGGCGCAGCAGCGCATCAAGGCCGATGAACTGCCCGCCCCGCCGATCAAGCTCGCCATCTTCCGCAATACGCTGACCCGGTTGCTGGACGCCGGTTACGAATTCATCGGCATGGATCATTTCGCACTGCCCGACGATGATCTGGCCCAGGCGCGCAGAAACGGCACCATGGTGCGCAATTTTCAGGGTTATTCGACCTGGGCCGGGCTGGACCTGCTGGCCTTCGGACCGAGCGCGATTTCCCAGGTGGGTGATGCATTCGCCCAGAACGAGCGCAAGCTTCTGGACTGGCAGATCAGCGTGCGCGACGGCAGATTGCCCGTGGCCCGGGGGCTGATGCGAACCACCGACGACCGCCTGCGGGCCGAAATCATCAGCACCGTGATGTGCAATGGGAAGCTCGATTACCGTCCTTTTGAAAGAGATTACGAGTTCTCCTTCAAGACTTATTTCCGGACCGAGCTCGAGCGCCTGCAATCTTTGGTCGACGACGGCTTGATGGTCTGGAAGGATCACGGTTTCGAAGTGACGGCCGAAGGCCTGATGTTCGTTCGCGCCATCGCCATGGCCTTCGACGCCTACCTCAAGCGGGACAATGAGGCCTCGTCCTCGCGGTTTTCGCGGATCGTTTGATCCGTTTCATACCGAACAATCGATCCGCTAACTACGGGTCGCTTTTTTGCATCGGAAATACGCCAGACCCGATATCTTCTCTGCTATTCTTTGCATTAGAGAAAGTGAATTAGCAAGGGAGATGCGCGTCGTGAGCAAACCCATTCCGCTGACGGAAAAAGGCCAGTCGACCATTTCGTGCCGCCAGTGCGGCCTGTTCGACCTGTGTTTCGCTCAGGAGGTTGCGGAATCCAGGCGCGACGAACTCGATCGCATCATCAGGCGGCAGCGACCGCTGCACCGCGAATCCCACCTGTTTCATGCCGGTCAGCAGTTCCGCAGCGTATGCGTGGTGCAGTCGGGTACCGTGAAGACTTACCAGCTGTCCAGCGAAGGTGACGAGATCGTGACCGGATTTCACTTGCCCGGAGAACTCATCGGGCTCGATGCGATCGGCAGGGGTCGCCATCCGGAATTTGCCGTGGCGCTGGAAGACAGTCGTTACTGCGACATCCCGTTTCGGGATTTTCAGAAGATTCTCGACGAGAGTCCCAGCCTGAATCAGCTGATGCTCAAGCTGCTGTCGGCCGACATGTCGGAAACCCGCGAGTTGTTGCTGGTCGTCGGTCGCATGGATGCGCGGGCGCGGGTTGCGACGTTCCTGCTCAATATGTCGCGCAGACTCAAGCGGCGCGGTGAAGACGGCGCGCGGTTCCGGTTGACCATGGACCGGCGCGACATCGCCAACTACCTCAGTCTGACCATCGAAACGGTTTCCCGAACCCTGAGCTGGATGCAGAAGGAGGATATGCTCGCCGTGCGCGGCAAGCTGGTTCAACTGCTTGACCAGGATGCGCTTCTGGACACCGCCGGGCGCGAGCACGAAGACCTCCTGGTCGACACCGGCTGATCTGTTATCGATGCCGGATGCCCGGTGCCCGGCGTTTTCCCCGAATCAGAATTCACGTTTCCGTTAATCTTCGGTTCGGTTTGTGCACCACCCGTGCGTAGCGAGACGTCCCGTATTCGGGGCCGGGTGGCATCGCAGTAGAACCGATGATGA
>DATGCS010000341.1:0-4411 GCA_035311685.1 Wenzhouxiangellaceae bacterium | reverse complement strand
ACGACGAAAGGGTATTCGGGCCGGGCACCAGCTTTGCCGGCCTGCTGTTTTCGATGCTGGGGCGACCGCCTTGTGAGGGGCAAATCATCATCGGCAAGCCAATTCCGGCGCTGGGCGCCAGCCGCAGCGAACTGGCAAGCCGTTCCCAGACTCAGGTAACCGAGATGTATGGCCATGCATCGGTCCGCTGAGAATTCCTCCAACCTCGAACCGGCGCCGTTCGCACCCACCGGGCTGATGGCGAATGCCCACCTGCAGTCCGTCCTCACCTCCAGCCCGTGGCGCAAGCGGCGAGTGCAGAAGCGCTCCAGGGCCTATCGAGAAAATGCCGAGCGACAGCTCGTCACCACGCCGCACGGGGTGAACCTGCTGGGTTACCGCAGCGGGGCGAGCACGCCCAACGGCGCGCTGGCCATCCTGCTGCACGGCTGGGAAGGCAGCGTGGATTCGAATTATCTTCTGGATACCGCGCTGGCGCTGGATGCGGCCGGGTTCGATACATTCCGGCTGAACTTCCGCGATCACGGCGATTCGCATCACCTCAACCCGGGGCTGTTTCATTCGTGTCGGCTCGAGGAAGTGCTGGAGGCGGTCGGGCAGGTGGCGACGGCGCTCCAGGGCGGGCCGGTATTCCTGGCCGGGTTCTCGCTGGGCGGGAATTTCGCTCTCAGGATTGCGCGCAACGCGCCCGCCGCCGGTTACCGGCTGGACCGGGTGATCGCCGTCAGCCCGGTGATTCGGCCGAAGAACGTGCTGGCCGCGCTGGCCGACGGGTTTCCGATTTACGAACAATACTTCGTGCGCAAATGGCGCAGGTCGCTGACGCGCAAGCAAAGGCTGTACCCGGAGCGGTACAATCTCGACGCTTGGTTCAAGCATCGCAACCTGGCCGATCAGACCAGCCACCTGGTGGCCGATTACACCGAATTTCCGAACCTGGATGCTTATCTGGAAGGGTATTCGATTGCCGGCGATTACCTGGACGGCCTGGAAATTCCGAGTCTGGTGATTACCGCGGCCGATGATCCGATCATCCCGATTTCCGATTTCCAGGCATTGCCCCGGCCCGAAGCGCTGGCGCTGGAAATCTGGCCGCACGGCGGCCATTGCGGGTTCCTCGCCAATTGGCGGTTGGAATCATGGATTGAACAACGAATTGTGAGTGATTTATGTCAGCACCTGACGCCGGCCTGAGCCGGCAGGCGATCAAGCATTACCAGTCCGGCCACTTCCGCGAGGCCGAGCAGCTGTTCCGGCGCCTGTTGCAGCAGGATCCGAACAACTGGCAGTTCACGCTGATGCTCGGTCTCAGTCGTCATTCGCTGGGCGATTCCGACGAAGGATTCAAGTGGGTCAAGCGCTCGGTCGAGCTTGGCGACGGTCAGCCGTCCACGCATTATTATTATGGCCGGTTGCTGAGCGACTCGGGCAAGCCTTCGGCCGCCCGGGAGCAGTTCGCCCAGGCCATCGCGCTGGATCCCAACCATGTCGAGGCCCGCACCGGCATGGGGCTGGTATCGCTGATCGCCGGTGATCGCAAGCGCGCGGTCGGCGAGCTCAAGACCGCGTTGCGTGCGAACGACGACTACATTCCGGCGCTACTGGCCCTGGCGCGCGCGCTTGTCGACCTGGAGCAGTTCGACGAAGCGTGGCCGTATGCCAACAAGGCGCTGCAGGCCGCCCCGGAAAGCGCGGTTCCGCAGGAAGTAATGGGGCGGGTGCTGTTCGGGAAAGGTCAGCTGGACTTCGCCGAAAAGTGTTTCCGCAACGCGCTTTCGCTCAGGCCCGATCACGGCGAATTGCACGCGCGTCTGGCCGACGTGCTGCGGGTGCGGCATCAAGACCAGGAAGCACTGCAGCACTACGTCAAGGCACTGGAAAGTGAGTACGGCGGACCTGAGGTCGTCATCCATATCTCGGTGTGCCTGGAGCGCATCGATGATGTGCCCCAGGCCCGCAGCCTGCTTCAAAAGGCCGCCACGCGTTGGCCCGAAGACCGGTTCATTATGTTGCGCCAGGCCGAGCTGGCCATGGTCGGTGGCGATCCTGATCCTGCCGGCGAAATATTGGCAAAACTCGACCAGTCGGATCCCGAGGTGGTCATGATGCAGGCGCGCCTGGCCGATGCCAGAGGTGATTCGGTGACTGCGCGCGACATGCTCGAGCGGCTGGTGGAAGCCGATACCGAAGGCGAGCATCGCCAGGCTCGACTGCTGCTGGCCCGAATACGCTCGAATCTCGATCCCGAAGATATTGAATCGGCCCGCGAGCCGATTGGGTCGCTGCTCAAGCGCGACCCGCCGGTGCCCGATGCGGTGCTGGTATGGGCGATGGTCTGCGAGAACGCCGGCGACTTCAGCGCGGCCTGCCAGGCGCTCGAGGACCTTTTGTCAAGCGATTCGGTCAGCGACCAGGACCGCCCCGTCCTGCACAACCGGCTGGCCAACTATTACGACCAGGCCGATGGAAAAGCGCTGGCCTGGGCCAACTGGCAGAAAGGCGCCTGGCGCATTGCGCCGCACGCTCAGCGATTGGCGGCCCAGCGCAGGTCCGGCCTGCTGGACGCCTGGCTTGCGCACGATTTCAATGAATTCGATGCGCGAGCCTTCGACGATGGTTTTCCCGAACCGGTCATCATGGCCGGCTGGGCCGGGAGTGGTCGCGAAATCGTGCTGACGCCGCTCGCCGATCATCCGCAGGTGGCCGTGCTGGATCCGCAGGGCGAAACCCGGCGGCTCGAGGCGCTGGGCCTGCCGGCCGGGCCCGATGCAGTGCTCGGCGCCCAACGCGAAACCATGCAGCTGGCGCGCAAGCGCTTCATGCGTGGCATCCAGCGCGGCGAGCCGCCCGGCATCACGCTCGAAACCGGCTGGTGGGAAGCTTCGGCCATTCCGGCCCTGATACGCCATTTTCCCGGCGCTACCATCGTGCTTCCGGTCTCCGATCCGGCCGACCTTGCGCTGCAGTGGCGAATCGAAGGCTACGCCGATGTCGACGACATGGTGGTCGAGTACCGAAAGGAGCTGGCGCTTTGGCGCCGCATGCGGGACAAGCTCGACCTGAACGTCATCGAGATCGGGCGCAGGACGCTGCTCGAAGATGCCGCGGGGACCTTCGATCGTCTGTGCAGCGAACTTGGCCTGGAGCCCGCCCCGACTTCCAGAAAACTGGCCGTCCGGATTTGCGACGCTACACGCTTTGCCGCCGAGGGCCGCGGCTCGCGCTATGAGCCCATTGCCGAGAAGAGCTGAGACCGTGACCGAGACCGAGACGCCGATAAACGTGCTGGGCGAGACGCTGGAGACCTGCTCGAACGCGCCATTGACCGGTTTTTTCCGGGATGGCTGTTGCAATACTTCCGATCAGGACGCGGGCCGCCACACGGTGTGCGCGGTAATGACCCGCGCGTTCCTGGACTTCAGCCGCAGCCGTGGCAACGATCTGGCGGCGCCGAACCCGGCCTTCGGGTTCCCCGGCCTCAAGGCCGGCGACCGCTGGTGTTTGTGCGCTTTGCGCTGGCTCGAAGCCTATCGCAATGATTGCGCGCCGCGCGTTGTGCTGGCGGCGACCCACCAAAAGACGCTGGAGCTGGTTCCGCTGGAGGCGCTCGAATCGCATGCTCAGGGAAGGGAGCACTGATATGACCGGCGGGCGGGCTGAATCGATTCCGCGCTTGTCTTCGCAATGGTCGTGGCGCTTG
Organism: Wenzhouxiangellaceae bacterium; assembly: GCA_035311685.1. GTDB lineage: Bacteria > Pseudomonadota > Gammaproteobacteria > Xanthomonadales > Wenzhouxiangellaceae. Next base: position 711 of record DATGCS010000341.1, on the reverse strand, counting down.
TCGTTGCAATCGTCATGGCAATCGTCATGGCAATCGTCGTGGCAATCGTCGTGGCAATCGTCGTGGCAACCGTCGTTGCAACCGATTCGTAATCTTCGGTGCGGTATTCTGGCGCGATGACAAGAGGGAAGCCCGTTTTTCGCATCTTCCTGACGGTGCTTGCCGCCGCGCTGCTCGCCTCGTGCTGTCCCGTGGACCAGACCGACGAGCGCGGCTGGCCGAAGGAACTCGTGCTCGGCCTGGTGCCGGCGCTGGAAGCCGACGCGCTGGTCGACAACCTGGACCCGCTCGCCGAATATCTGGAGGCCGAGCTGGGCGTGCCGGTGCGTTCGTTCGTGCCGCAGGACTATACCGGCCTGGTCGAGGCACTGGGCTCGGGACGCGCCGACATCGGCATGTTGCCGCCGTTTGCCGCCATGCTCGGCCAGCGCCGCTACGATCTGGAACCCATCCTGATTTCCACGCGCAAGGGCGAGACCGGTTATCGCACGCAGTGGATGACCAATGATCCTTCGGTATGCGAGTCCCCGCCAATTGTCGAAGAGCGGGTGTGCGAAACGCGGGTCAAGGGTCGCGAAACGGTCGTTCGCAAGTTCCTGAGCTGCTACGGCGACATCCAGCAGGTGCGCGGCGAGACCATTGCCTTCGTCGACCCCAACAGCACATCCGGCTACCTGTTTCCGGCTGTCCAGCTGATGGACAACGGCATCG
>DATGCS010000340.1:0-5087 GCA_035311685.1 Wenzhouxiangellaceae bacterium | reverse complement strand
CTCGCGGCCGATCAAGGGGTCTATTCGGTCGGCGCGTGCGCGTTCATTCAGATTGGTGGCAAAACTTGCCAGCGGCGACTTCTGCTCCTGACCTTCGCCCTCGGCCTGGGCCGCGCCGGCCGGCGCTTCGGGTGCGGGCTGTTCCTCGTTCTTGGTGATGCCGTGAGAAATGAAATTGATCACGTCGAGGCGGTTCACGTCCTGCTTGCCCAGCAGATAAACGGCGTGCGAATCCTTTTCGCTGAATATGGCCGCGAGCACGTTGGCACCCAGCACTTCGCTGCGCTCGGCCGACTGAACATGGTACAGCGCGCGCTGCAGCACACGCTGAAATCCGACGGTCGGCTGGGTATCGCGCTGGTCGCCTGCCGAAAGTACCGGAATGGTCTCGTTGAGCACCTGTTCCAGGTCGGCTGCAAGCAGTTTGAGGTCTGCACTGCAGGCCAGCAGCACCGAACGCGCGGACGGGTTGTCGATGAGCGCCCGCAGCAGGTGCTCGACGGTCAGGAACTCATGCCTGCTGCTGCGCGCGGCATGATAAGCCTGCGAAATCGATAGTTCGAGGTCTTTGCTGAACATTAGCGCCGTTCTCCTGGCCGGGCGGCCGTCGATGGATTCGCATCTTCTCTATGGACCGCATTCAAGACGGTCGGTTTCAATCCGGACCGGGATTCCAGCCGATTTCCGGGCGACTCGCGACCCATCGCCGCCAGTCAGGATTCTTCAAGCGTGCACTGCAATGGGTGCTCGTTCTCGCGAGCGTAGTCGTTGACCATGATCACCTTGGTTTCGGCGATCTCGAAAGTGTAGATACCGGCCACGCCGCGGCCCCGGGTGTGCACGTTGAGCATTACCTGCGTGGCTTTTTCGTGGGCCAGGCCGAAAAACTTCTTCAGAACGTCGATGACGAACTCCATCGGCGTGTAGTCGTCGTTGAGCAGCACCACCTTGTACAGCGGCGGTTTCTTGGTCTTTGGGCGAGATTCCTCGAGAGCCAGCCCGTCTCTGGGATTGTCGGATTCGCGCGATGGGTCGGTCATGATCTCGGTTGCGGTATCGGTTTCTATGACGCCAATATTAACCGAATCCAGCCGCGTTGAAAGTGAACTGGAATTGAACCGATGATCGCACTTGCATTGCGACCGTCCCGGTCAGGCCCTTTCCCGAGCCGGCGTGCGGCGGTGGCCGTCGCACGCCCGGAGCAATCGGGCCGGTCAGGCCGATTCGCGGAACTGCTCTTCTTCCGTCGACCCGCTCAGCGCGCTCAGCGACGATTTGCCGCTTGCAACCGCCTGCGCCAGCTGGTCGAAGTAACCGGTGCCGACCTCGCGCTGGTGCCGGGTGGCCGTATAACCATCCTTTTCGGCGGCGAACTCGGCCTCCTGCAGCTCGACATAGGCTTCCATCTGACGGGCCTTGTAGCCGCGCGCCAGCTCGAACATCGAGTAATTGAGTGAATGAAAGCCGGCCAGCGTGATGAACTGGAATTTGTAGCCCATGGCGCCGAGTTCGCGCTGGAAGCGCTCGATATCGGTCTCCGAAAGATTTTTCTTCCAGTTGAACGACGGCGAGCAGTTGTAGGCCAGCATCTTGTCCGGGTATTCGGCACGGATGGCCTCCGAGAACTGCTTGGCCTGCTCCAGGTCCGGCTTGGACGTTTCGCACCACACCAGGTCGGCGTAAGGGGCATAGGCGAGCCCGCGCGAGATGGCCTGCTCGAGACCCTGACGGACGTTGTAGAAGCCTTCGACCGTGCGCTCGCCGGTGGCGAACTCTCGGTCGCGCGCATCAACATCGGAGGTCAGCAGGCTGGCGCCCATCGCATCGGTTCGAGCGACAATAATCGCCGGTACGTCGGCAATGTCGGCGGCCAGTCGGGCTGCGACCAGCTTGGCGACGGCCTCGGAGGTCGGCACCAGTACCTTGCCGCCCATGTGGCCGCACTTCTTGGCAGATGCGAGCTGGTCTTCGAAGTGCACGCCGGCCGCGCCCGCTGCGATCATGTCCTTCATCAATTCATGCGCGTTCAGCACACCGCCGAATCCCGCCTCGGCATCGGCCACGATGGGGGCGAACCAGTCGATGTCGCCGGATTGTTCGGCGTGCTGAATCTGGTCGGCCCGCAGCAGCGTATTGTTGATGCGGCGCACGACTTCCGGCACCGAGCTGACCGGGTAAAGCGACTGATCCGGGTACATCTGGCCGGCGTTGTTGGCGTCGGCCGCCACCTGCCAGCCCGACAGGTAGATGGCCTTGAGCCCGGCCCGGACCTGCTGCATGGCCTGGTTGCCGGTCAGCGCACCCAGGGCGTTGACGAAGGGATCCTCGTGCATCAGCCGCCAGAGCTTTTCCGAGCCCATGCGGGCCAGCGTGTGCTCAATGGTGATCGAGCCTCTGAGGCGAAAAACCTCGGCCGCGTCGTAGGGGCGTTCGACGCCCTTCCAGCGCGGATTGTCGGTCCATTCGCGCTCGAGCTTGATGATGTTGCTGGTGTTTGCGCTCTCGTTCATGCAGATATCTCCTGGGTTCTCAAGACTCAATCCAGCTTTGAATAAGCTGGCAGTGTGATGAATTCAACAAAATCATCGTCCGCGGTAACCGCTTCCAGCAGTTCCGCGGCCTGTTCGAATGCTTCGGCGTCGCTGGTCTCCTTGCGGATCTCGTCCAGCGCCTCCCCAATCCAGAGCTTGACCAGCTCGAGATCGATGTCGCGGCCGTCTTCGAGTCGCCCGGCGTCGTGCCGGGACCATTGCCACAGCTGGGCACGCGCAATCTCGGCGGTCGCGGCGTCTTCCATCAGGTTATTGATCGGCACGCAGCCCTGCCCGCCCAGCCATGCGGCAAGGTAGCGAATGGCGACCGCGATATTGCCGCGCACGCCCGGCTCGGTAATCGAGCCGCGGGCCGGCTCGACGAGATCGGCGGCGCCGACCTTGACATCGCGCCGCAGCCTGTCGAGCTGGTTTGCGCCGTGCAGATACTCGTCGAAGATCTCCATTGCCAGCCGAATCAGGCCCGGGTGGGCCACCCAGGTGCCGTCGTGGCCGTCGGAAGCCTCGCGCTTCTTGTCGGCGCGCACCTTGTCGATGGCCGCCTTGTTGGCTGCCTCGTCATTCTTGATCGGGATCTGTGCGGCCATGCCGCCCATCGCGAAGGCGCCCCGACGATGGCAGGTCTTGATCAATAGTTGCGAATAAGCCTTGAGGAACGGGACGGTCATGGTGACCTGCTCCCTATCCGGAAGCACTTTGTCAGGATGATGTCGGAAACGTTTGATATAGCTGAAAATATAGTCCCAGCGGCCGCAGTTCAGACCGACGATTCGTCGACGCAGTGCATGCAGGATCTCGTCCATTTCGAACACCGCCATGATGGTCTCGATCAGCACCGTCACCTTGATCGTGCCCGTCTCAAGGCCGAGCCGCTCCTCGATCAGTGCCAGTGCCTCTTCCCACAGTGCGGCCTCGAACCGGTTTTCAAGCTTGGGCAGGTACAGATAGGGCCCGGAGCCTTTCGCGATCAGTGGCTCGGCGTTATGGAACACGTAGGTGGCTGCGTCGAACAGTCCGCCGGGGATCGCACAGCCGTCGACCTCGACGTGCTTCTCGTCCAGGTGCCAGCCCCGGGGCCTGGCGATCAGCACGGCGGGATCCTCGCCCAGCTTGTACTGCTTTCCGTTGTCACCCGTGAATTCGATCGTGCCGCGGACCGCGTCGTGCAGATTTTGCTGGCCGTGCATCATGTTGTCCCAGGTCGGGGTGCTGGAATCCTCGAAATCGGCCATGAAGACACGCGCATCGCTGTTGAGCGCGTTGATGATCATCTTGCGGTCGACGGGCCCGGTGATCTCCACGCGCCGATCGCGCAGATCGTCCGGAATCTCGGCCACTTTCCAGTCCGATTCCCGGATTTCACGGGTCTCGGCCGGAAAATCAGGCAGTTCGCCATCGTCCAGCCGCTGCTGCACCTGTGTCCTGGCCTCCAGCAGCCGGTCCACCGGCGTCCTGAAGCGGGTTGTCAATTCACCCAAAAGGCGCAAAAGAGCCGGTTCGAGCAGCCCGCATGTGGGCTCGGGGGCGGGCGCAAGAATTCGCGCCGGCGGCGCGTCGCTGGCATTGGTCATGGATGATTCTCCGGGCGTGCAGGAATGACCGACAGCGTATCCAGCAGCGTTATATTTGACAAATTAAATATTCAGATATTGTATATTGGAAAATCAAATACTGGCGTCGGGCCCGCCTCATCCGGCAATTCCGGTAATTGAGCCTGAGCCAGGGTTTTCGTAAATCGTGAATCGTAAATACAAACCCCATGAAATCACGTTGCTGTCTTCTGTTCACGATTTACGAAAGCGTGAACGGGATCGACGGGCTGAACCGAGCCCGAAATCGATAAAGGTCCAGTAACGGAGGACGGTGCAAAATGTACAAAGGCAACCTTCTCAAGCACCTGCGAGCATTTTGTCAAACGGCACGCCTGGGAAGCGTTTCCGACGCGGCCGATGCGCTGTATCTTTCGCAGCCTTCGGTCAGCCAGCAGATACGGGCGCTGGAACTGGAACTGGGCCAGCAGCTGTTCGAGCGTCAGGGGCCGAAAATGCACCTGACCCCGGCCGGCAGGACGCTGCTGAAAATGGCCCGTCCCCTGGTCGATCAGCTCGACGCCCTGCCGGACGAGTTCGCACGCGCATTCGGCCGCCTCGATTCCGGCGAGGTTCGCATTGCCGCGGGCGAATCGACGATTCTTCATCTTCTGCCCAGCCTGGTGCAGCGGTTCCGCCAGAAGCACCCCGGCATCTTCGTGCATTTGCACAACGTCACCGGCGCCGACGGGCTCGGCATGCTGCGCGCCGACCAGGTCGATTTCGCCGTGGGCTCCATGATCGATGTCCCGGAAGACATCCGCTACCGTCCGATCTACAGCTTCCGACCGGTATTGATCGCCAATCGCGACCACCCGCTGGCGCGTCGCAGCAAGCTGACCCTGGCCGATATCAGTCCATACGGCCTGATCCTGCCGCCGAAGCGGCTGACCACCTACACCTTGATCGACCGGGTTTTTCAGAAGCACAAGCTGCCGTTCCGGGT
>DATGCS010000339.1:0-2622 GCA_035311685.1 Wenzhouxiangellaceae bacterium | reverse complement strand
GCGCTTATTCGCTCCGACCCAACATGAGTTTCGAGATGACCCCGGGGCCTATACACCCACTCGGCTTTTCACCTATGTCCAAGTTCAGGCTCTCCCGGGGTCGTTGACCTTTTCCTCATCGGCTTTTGCAGACTCCGTGGCAGGCGGCTCAGGCTGAACCGAATGCCTGTCCGGGGTCGAAGTGCGCACCGTTGGCCACGATGTGCCAGGCGATGCGCGCATTCTTGTTAGCCAGGGCGACGACTGCTTTGTTGAAGCCGCGCCGCTCGACCATCGGATTGATCCAGCGCGCTAGCGGCGTGTCCCGGTCACGACTCCAGCAGATCGCGGCGCGTGCACCGTGCAACATCATCGTGCGCAGGTAGCGGTCGCCGCTCTTGGTCATGCCGTGCAGGCGGATCTTGCCGCCGCTGCCGTGCTGCCGGGGCACCAGCCCCAGCCAGGCCGAGACCTGTCGGCCACGCTTGAACTGTCGACCGTCGCCGATGGCGGCCAGGTAAGACGATGTGACCATGACGCCGAAGCCGGGCAGTTCCAGCAGTCGCGACCACGGCGGCAGGCCTTCAGCCAATGTGACGATCCGCCGGCTGGTGCGCTCGATTTCTTCACGGATGGCGAGCAGATCGATGAACCGCCGCGCGAGCAGCTCGCGGACCGCATCGGTTAGACCGTTATCGGCATCCTCAAGCGCATAAGGCACCTCTCGATAAAGTCGTTTCAAGCCTACTGGGAAGCACACGCCATACTCGTGCGCAATGCCTCGGATCTGGTTGGCGATGCCGGTGGAGTGCTGGACTTGCTGCTGGCGGACCCGATGCAGCGACTGCAGGTCCTGTTGCGCCAGAGATTTGATCGGGACCGGGTGCAGGCCGGGCCGATGGGCGGCCTCGCAGATGGCCAGCGCATCGCGCGGGTCGCTCTTGCCGCCACGCACAAACGGCTTGACATGCTGGGGCGGGACCAGAATCACGTCATGGCCAAGCTTCTTGAATGTCCGGCCCCAGTGGTGGGCGCTGGCGCAGGACTCCATGGCGATGCGCGTGGGCGCAAGCTGCGCCACGGTCTCGGTCAGCGCGGCCCGTTTAACCGGTCGATTGGACACCACCTTCCCGGCCCGGTTGAGGGCGCAGACCTGGAACACGTTTTTTGCAAGGTCAATACCGACTGTTGTAGTCTTCATTTGTGGACGCCTCCTACGCGAATGACTGAGTCGAGATACCAGTGTGGCGCATTACGACGCCGGCGCGAATGATGGAGGCGTCCATCTCATCACCCATATCCGGAGAAGCTGCGAAAGTTCTCCTCGGCGATCTCTCAGTGAGGCCGCGGACACCGCGACTTAGGGAGGGCTTGCGCGCTGATTGATCAACTTTTGTTCAATCCGGCAGATTGCCGGCACACCGAACCTGGCCAAGGGCCATTTTGGTCATTGCTCGGGTTGGTCGGACTGACTAGCCGGGACTGAACAACGCTGCCGCTGCGGCCTGGCCTTTTAGGAAGGATCTGCCGAAATCTTCGGCAAGCTCTCGCATTGACTTGACACTTCCGATGAAGCCATGGAACCGGCTCTTCTGGGTTCGGTTGATGAACCGGACGTAATTGTGCGGGTCGATCTTCAGCCGATCCACGATCGGTGGGAGGCCATCGGAAATGCTGCCGCGCTTGCCTTCGATGATTGCTCGGCCGGACCAGTCGACGAGTTCGAGATACTCCTGGATCTCGAAAGAAATCTGACGTTCGAAATGTTTTGCAGTCTTGTTGGCTGTTGCCTGATCCGAGAACGGCATCAGACGACCGATTGCTGATCGGAGGTCTTCCGGCAGCGACTGGATTGACGGTTTGTCCCTGGCTGCAATCTTTGGGTCCTGTTCGAGGACGCGCTGCTGGATCGAGGTGTAATCGGACTCTTCCGGTGTTTTGGCCATGCCGGCACGAATCGGATTGAGATCCACATAGGCCATGGCCGCGATGACGGAGGCTTCATCTAGCAGCGCCTGGCTCTTGAAACGCCCTTCCCAGAATCTTCCGGTGACGTTGTCTTCTGCATTTGCCTGCCGGGCGATAGGCTCATTGAGGCAGCGCATGAACCAGGAAATGCTGAACAGCCGCTCTCGGTACCGCTTGATCATGGACGAGACTGCGCTCAGCTGAGCCTGGGACAGCTGCTCGCCTGCGACATAGCTGCGAACTAGCGGCTTGCCGCCGAACAGCTTGAGCCAGCGTGCGGCCACTTCCTTATCGCTCCAGGCCAGCGCGACGTCCTGTTGCACGCACAAAACCAGGTGCGTGTGATTGTTCATCACCGCATAGGCACATACATCGATGGCAAAAATCGATTGCAGCTCGAAGATTCGGGTTCGAATCCAGTCGCGGCGATGTGAGAAGTCTTTCCCGGTATGCGTATCGACGCCGCACAGATATTGGCGCCTGACGCATCGGGAAATGCAATGGTAGGTCGATGTCGCATCGAGCGAAATCTGGTTCTGACGAGCTTGCGGCATGCCGAAACACTTGAATAGCCTGAAGACAGGCTAAGTCGAGACGGCCGTCGGAACAATCGGAAAACGCCCCGGCGTCTTGTAGGAAATTTCCTACGAGGTGGGTGTCTGGCTTCTTTCTCAC
>DATGCS010000338.1:0-9603 GCA_035311685.1 Wenzhouxiangellaceae bacterium | reverse complement strand
GCGTGTGCGCGTGATTCCTCATCGTATTGCTTATAAGCGCTGTTGAACGTCTCCTTGTAGATGTCCTGTGCGTGCGGCACGTTGCTCAGCGCCTTGCGCACGCTTTCCGGCAATTCTTCACGTTTACTGTAAGGCATGGGGTCTTCCTCCTGCTTCGATAAAGATAGAAAATCCGGACTGATGGCTATCACGGCCGCTGCACGAAATCGCAACATTCTTTGGCGACAGAGACACGATACCGCAGAAGAATAGGGCTACCATCGAGAGGAAGCCGAGAGGAAGCGGACACCCACCACGTCAGCGCGCCGGGTCAGCGGAGAGGAAGCCAGCACCCCCGCGTAGAAGTTTCGCTCAACATCGCGCTGCCGCCGGGCGCCTGGTGGCCGGGACCGCCAGCAGGCCTTGGGAAACGCCTGAAAATCATCCGACGGTATTCGACGATTCTGGTCGAACGTCACGATCAGACCATCATGCGCACTCGAGCCGGGATTGTCTCCGCAGATGACTTGCCTGTAGCGTTACCAGTCGCCGGCTGTCAACGTTTCCCGCTGCCACTGCGAAAACACATTCTGCATTCGGACCCAGAAAGACCGAACCACAAAAAGAACTGTTCCCGCTTCGAAGATCAGCGTGGGTCCACCTTTTCGCATGAGCCCTCCGTTTGCGCGAGGGACTTCCGCGTTTTCCAGGGATAAAAACAGCATGGCACAGCATGCGACAGCTCAAAGCTCCCGGCAGGACTCCAGCATCACCGGCTGGCTGGTGCCGCCGCCGCGGCTGCCCTGACCTTCCATGGCCCTGACGACTTCCATCCCCTCCACGACCTTGCCGAAAACGACGTGTTTTCCGTCGAGCCACGGGGTGGCCGCAAGGGTAATGAAGAACTGGGAACCGTTGGTGTTGGGGCCTGCGTTGGCCATGGACAGCAGCCCGGCCTCGGTGTGCTTGATCTCGAAGTTCTCGTCAGGGAACCGGTCGCCGTAGATCGACTTGCCGCCGGTGCCGTTGCCGTTGGTGAAGTCTCCGCCCTGGATCATGAAATCGGGAATGATGCGGTGGAACGGGCTGCCTGCGTAGGACATGCCCTCGCCCTTCTCCCCGGTGCACAGCGCCCGGAAGTTCTCGGCGGTCTTCGGCGTGACGTCCTCGAACAGCTCCAGCACCACGGTGCCGGCGGCTTCTTCACCGATTCGGATTTCCAGGGCGACCCTGGGGTTTTCTGCTGCAGTCATTTCGTGGCTCCTGATGAGGATTTCGGTCGAGCAATATTGCCGATGGGGCATTGTAATACGCAGCGCAAAGGAAGCCGCAGCCACTTCACTCACCGCTTCCACCCTCGGGGAACGCGGCGTCGTGTCCTCTATAGCATGAGCGACAAGACCGAAATAAAACCACCGAACTTCGATTAGTGATTGTCTCGAACAGGTGACGGCTTTAGTCATGAAGATTCCGAGTCATGCCGGTAGCACGACGTTTCAAGTGGCGCATCTGCAATCTGATTGTCGCGCGCATGGCTCTCGACAGCGTCGACCCCCGAGCACCAAGCCCTTACCCCCACTAAACCGCGCGCAGACGCGACTGAGATTATCAATAACGGCTCGCCGGTCATCGTCGTCCAGGAAAATGTCGCCTCGCGCATTTCCCCGCGCCATCGCATGATGGGGCGGTGCCTTCAAATTCGATTCGAAGTGGTCGGGTCATTTCGTGATTCTATTAAGATGGCCGGCGCTCATCCGCTGGTCTCGTCTACTCGCAGAGCCACATCAAAACAACTGATCGGCTCCATCCCGTCAGACCCTTCGGATGATGCAACGCGGCGGGGCGATATTTCAGGATCGAGCGAACCGGAAAACCGGCCACCGACCCCATTGGCCACATCCCCGCCTGGAGCTATTCAATACCTTCCGAGCGAGCCCGGCACTATGCGTTCGATGGTAGACCTCTTCTGTTTTTCTCCGCGCTTCCCCCACGCGGATGTTAGGCGAACGTGAGGCCAAATCCTGCTAAGCTCCGGGAATCTTTCATCCCCGAACCCGAGAACGCAGGATCTCCACGAATGATTCAATCAACGCGCCGGCTCTCGTTTTTCCTCATCGTTGTTTTCTTTCAATTCTCGGTTGCCCAGGCTGCCGCAGACCTGGCGACCGTCGAAGATGCCGCCGAAGGACTGACCCTTCGCGGCATCGGGCCGGCGATGATGGGCGGGCGGATCGCCGATATCGCGATTCACCCCGGCGACGACGCGCTCTGGTACGTCGCAGTGGGTTCGGGCGGCGTGTGGAAGACCAGCAACGCCGGAACCACCTGGACGCCCATCTTTGATCAGGAGGGGTCGTATTCCATAGGTGACGTGACCGTAGACCCGTCCAATTCCCGAGTGGTCTGGGTCGGCACCGGTGAAAACGTGAGCGGCCGGCACGTGGGCTGGGGCGATGGCGTCTACAGGAGCGCAGACGGCGGTGACACCTGGACTCGCATGGGCCTGGAGAAATCCCAGCACATCGGCAAGATTCTCGTCGATCCGCGCAACAGCAATGTAGTCTACGTTGCCGCGGAAGGTCCACTCTGGGCCGCCGGCGGCGAGCGCGGACTCTACAAAACGAACGACGGCGGGAAGAGCTGGACGCGGGTGCTGCATATCGACGACAACACCGGCATCACCGACATCGCCTTCCATCCGACCGACCCGGACGTGATCTACGCCGCAAGCTACGAGCGGCGCCGCCACGTCTGGGGCTTCATGGCCGGAGGGCCGGGCAGCGGCATCTACAAATCCATCGATAGCGGAGGGAGCTGGCAGCGCAAGAGCGAAGGTCTGCCCGACGGCGACATGGGCAAGATCGGTCTGGCGGTCACTCCGGCGAATCCCGACCTGGTCTACGCGACCGTCGAGGCCGACGACGACAACCGGGGTTTCTATCGCTCCGAAGACCAGGGCGAAAGTTGGGTCCGGAAGAACGACTACATCTCGGGCGGAACGGGGCCGCATTATTACCAGGAGATCGCAGCGTCCCCGCAGGACGAGAATCTGGTCTTCCAGATGGACGTGTTCTTCAACGTCACCCGGGACGGCGGCGAGACCTTTTCCGTGCTGGGCACCGGGCGCGAAAAGCACAGCGACAATCACGCCCTGTGGATCGATCCGGAGAACGACCGCCACCTGATTGCAGGCTCCGACGCGGGGTTGTACGAAAGCTTCGACCAGGGCACGACCTGGCGCCATTTCCCGAACCTGCCCGTTTCGCAGTTCTACAAGGTGGCCGTGGACAACAGCGAGCCCTTCTACAACATCCTGGGCGGCACCCAGGACCTGGGCACGCTGTTCGGCCCTTCGCGCACGATGATGACCGAAGGCGTGCGCAACCAGGACTGGTATGTACCCCTGGGTGCCGACGGCTACAGCGTGGTGTTCGATCCGAGCGACGACAATGTCAGCTACATGGAATACCAGCAGGGCTACATGTTCCGGCATCACCGGGACAGCAACGAGCTGGTCCACATCCAGCCGCAGCCGGCGCCCGATGATCCGCCCGAGCGCTGGAACTGGGATACGCCGATCACGATCAGTCCACACAATCCCTCGCGGCTGTACGTGGGGTCCCAGCGCGTCTGGCGAAGCGACGACCGCGGAAACTCCTGGCGCCCGGTAAGCGAAGACCTCACTTCCAACCAGAACCGCTATGAACTCGGCTATAGCGGTCGCGTATGGAGCGTCGATGCGCTGCACGACAACGGCGCCATGTCGAAGTACGCGACGATCACCTCGATTTCCGAATCACCTGTTCGCGAGGGAACGATCTACGTCGGCACCGACGACGGCCTGATCCAGGCGACCCGCGACGGCGGCGAAACCTGGCAGCGCGCCGCGCCGCTGCCGACCGAAGCCGGGCCGGCGTTCATCAACGACATCGTGGCCTCCCTGTTTGATGCCGACACGGTATTCGCCGTGGCCGATTCGCACAAGCTGGGCGACTTTGCGCCCTATGTCTTCGTCAGCGAGAACCGCGGCCGGAGCTGGCGCGACATCAGCGGCGATCTGCCGGCCGGCACCATCGCCTGGGCGATCCAGCAAGACCATGAGAACGAGCAGCTGCTGTTCCTGGGTACCGAATACGGCGCCCGGTTCAGCCTCGACGGCGGTGACCACTGGCACGAGCTCGCGGGAGCGCCGACGATCGCGTTCCGCGACATTACGCTCCAGCGCCGGGACGACGACTTCATCGGTGCGACCTTCGGCCGTGGAATCTACATCCTGGACGACTACTCCCCCCTTCGAGGCATGGCCGAGGGGTCCTTCGGTGATGCCGCCACCGTCTTCCCGGTGCGCGACGCCTGGTGGTACATTCCGTCCGTGCCTTCCCAGGCCGTGGGAATGCCGACCTTCGGTAGCGACAGCTTCCGGGCGCCGAATCCGGATTTCGGCGCCGTATTCACCTATTACCTCCCGGAATCCCTGGAATCCGGCAACGAGGTGCGCAGGCGCGAGGAAAAGATCCTGCGCGAAGCCGGGCGCGACATTCCGTTCCCGGGCTGGGAACGGCTGAGGGAGGAGAACCGGGAAAGCCAGCCCCGGGTATTGCTGCTGGTCCGCGATGTTGAAGACCAACCGGTACGCTGGCTCGAGGCGCCATCGGAAAAGGGCACGCACCGCGTCGCCTGGGACCTGCGCTTCCCGCCCCCGGACGCCATCGATTTGAGCGAGCCGGGCTTCGTCCCGCCCTGGGTCGGCGACCCGCAGGGCCCGCTGGCGGCGCCAGGAGAATACTCGGTGCAGCTGTATTCCTATCTTGCCGGCGAGATCGAGGCGCTGGCCGATCCCCAGCCCTTCGCGGTCAAGCCGGTGCGGGCGGCGCCCGACGGCACGGACTACGCCGAAGTCGCGGCCTTCCAGCAGAAGGCCGGTGACCTGCGCAGGCGGATCGCTCATGCCGGCGAGGAGCTCGATCGCAGCCGCGACCTTCTGAAGCACATGACGGCTGCCGCGCTGGAAGCCGCGAATGCCGATCCATCTCTGTTCACGCGCCTGAATGAATTCGGCGTGGCCCTGGACGAACTCGAGACAAGACTATTCGGCGACAGCGTACGGGCCAGCCTGGACGAGGCAACCAGCCCTTCGATCGCGAACCGCGCCTACAACGCCGCGAACAACTGGACCAACACCTTCCCGGCGACCGCCACCCAGAAGAGCGACCATGAAATCGCCAGCGATCAGTTCGCAGCATTCAGGGAGGACCTGCAGACGCTGCTCGACGACCGGTTGAAGCAACTGGAAGCGGACCTGCTGGCAGCCGGCGCGCCGAGCTGGCGGTAAATGGATGAATCATCTGCATAACGGCGAATCGATTAGCAGGCGGTACCCGTGACCGCCTGCATCGTTCGACACCCGCGGAAGTCAATGGCCGACACGCTGCGCAGACTCGCCGAGCGTGCCGAGAACAGGCCGGCCCCCGACGTGTACGGCCAAGGCGCGCTGATCGAGGATTTCGAGAACAGGATTGCAGCAATGCTGGGCAAAGCGGCGGCCCTGTTCCTGCCCAGCGGCGTGCTTGCACAGTCGATTGCGCTGAGGATTCACGCCGACGAGCGCGGCAGAAGCAGCGTCGGCCTGCACCCGACCTCGCACCTGGTGCTTCACGAGGAGGACGGCTACCGGAAGCTCTGGGGGCTTGCCGGAAAGCTGCTCGGTGATCCTCGAAAAGTGCTGACCCATGCCGATCTGCAGGCGCAGCCGCCCGAGGAACTGGCCGCACTGGTGCTGGAACTGCCCATGCGGGAGATCGGCGGCCAGCTTCCTGAATGGGATGATCTTCAGGCCCAGACCGACTGGGCGCGCCGGCACGATATCGCCGTTCATATCGACGGCGCCCGGCTTTGGCACTGCCCTGCCCATTACCGGCGAAGCCTGGCCGGGATCAGCGCGCTGGCCGACTCTGTCTATGTCAGCCTGTACAAGGACATCGGAGGAATCGCCGGGGCCGTGCTGGCGGGCGAGACGGATTTTATTGCCGAGGCGAGAATCTGGAGCCGGCGCGCCGGCGGCAACCTGATTTCCTTTTATCCATACATCCTGGCCGCGGAACAGGGCCTGGAGGACAACCTGTCGAGCATTTCGGACGCAGTCGACTACGCACGAAAGCTCGGCCCCTTGCTGGCCAGCCTTCCCGGCGTCCGGGTCAATCCGTCGACGCCGCGGGCCGCCATGTTTCACCTGCACATCGCGCTTGATCCGAACACATTGATTCGGATCGCAAACGACTACGCCAAACAACACGACGTCATCGTGCTGCCGAAGCCGCGCGCGGTCGATGAAAACGGCAACGGCATCTGCGAGATCAGCGTCGGGCGGAGCACCATGGAGCATCCGCCCGCATTCTGGCTGGAACACCTGCGTGCGGCCCTGGCCGGAGATACCGGACACCCATCTTCGTACCGCGCTGACCCCGCGTGACGCCGTGGGGCGCTTCGCTACCGGGGCGTGAGCTTCAGCAGTCTTCCCTGGCTCTCGCCGCGCTCGTCCTCGAGAACCCAGACGCTGCCGTCCGGCGCTTCCTCGATGCTGCGGATCCGCGCGCCCATGTCGTAGCGTTCGAGCTCGGCGGCGTTGTCGCCGTCAAAGCGGATACGCACGATGGCCCGGGACGACAGTCCGGCCGCGAAGGCATCACCGCGCCAGTCCTCGAAAAGGTCGCCGCCGTAAAACATGAGGTCGCCCGGAGAGATGACCGGTGTCCAGGTGATCATTGGCTTTTTGAACTCGGGACGTGTGTCGTGATCGGGTATTTCGCGCCCGTCGTAGTGATCGCCGTTGGAGACGATCGGATAACCATAATTCGCGCCGCGCTCGATGCGGTTCAGCTCGTCGCCGTCGGCGGGGCCCATCTCGATTGCCCAGAGTTGCCCTTCACCATCGAAGGCCATGCCCAGGGGGTTGCGATGGCCCAGCGTCCAGATTTCGTCATAGGGGCCGACGCCGTCGACCAGCGGTTCTTCCTCCCGGTAGTTCACGAAGGGATTGTCCGACGGAATCGAGCCATCCTCATGGAGGCGCAGGATCTTGCCCATGTTGCTCTGCATGTCCTGTGCCGGCGTGAACTTCTGCCGATCGCCGGAGGATACCCACAGGTACCCGGCGTCGTCGAACGCGAGCCGGTGGCCGTAATGGCCGTCGTCGAGCACCTTCGGATACTGGCGCCAGATAACCTCGGCATTGGATAGCCGACTTCCGCGCTCGCCGATTTCGAGGACGCCTCGGACGACCGCGGCCCCGCGCGTGTCACCGACCCCGCTTTCGGCATAACTCAGGTAGATGATCCCGTTGTCGGCGTAGTCCGGGTGCAGGATCACGTCGCCCAGCCCGCCCTGGCCGCGGTAATCGACGTCCGGCAGGCCTTCGACCGCTCCGGATTGCGCACCGTCCTGCGTCACCACCCGGAGGTTCCCGGTCTTCTCGGTGACCAGCATGCGTCCGTCCGGCAGGAAGGTGAGCGCCCACGGTTGGTCGAAGGAAGTGACGGGCTCGACCGAGAACGGCCGCTCGTCCTGGGCCTGGACGGTGAACGCGAGCAGGATTCCGAGCAGCGCCGGCAGTGCGGATCGTAGAGACATGTGGGTCACCTGTCGTTGATGAATTGGCCTCTTACCTTAACGAATCCAAGTGACGGCGTACAGGAAGGTCGAGCGCGACATCTTCTGATCCGGAAGCAAGCGGGCACCCGCCTAACCCCCTTGCCCGGTCAGTGATCGTAGCTGATCACCCGAGCAACCTTCCAGCCCTGTTCGTCCTGCCGCCAGATGTGAGTGAACTTGAATACCCCGCAGTCCGGTTCACCTCCCTCCGTATGACAGAAGCGGTGTTCGCCAGTCTGTATCGCGCCGAAGTCCGGAACGGGATAGACCTCGGTGGAAAGCAGCTCACGGGTCAGATCGCTGCCCGATTCCGCGAGCGACCGCAGGGAGTTGATGGAGTAATCTCGGTCGGTCAACCCCGTCTTGTCGTGATAGAACTCCAGATCAGCGGCGAGCAAATCGCGCATGGCCTCCACACCTCGCTCATTGAATGCGGTGAACATTGCCGAATCCATGGCCAGGATTTCGTCGCGAAGGCTGCTGTCCGAATCAGCCCAGGCAGCCGTTCCGGCCAAGCCGACGACAAGCAAAACGGCGCAAACACAAGTTTTTCGGTTCTTCGTTTTCTTCATGGGTTTTCCTCAGTACGCAGCCCCTGCTCGCTCAGATTTGGGGCTTTTCCTGGTCGACGGACCGCGTCAATTCGAATCCCCCGCCGGATCGAAGAAGCGATCGGAGAAAACCGGGCCGGCAATCGTCAGGCCGTCGTAGCGCGCGAGAGCATACTGCTCCGTCAGCTCCCAACTCGCCCGACGATTGCGGGTCGATTCGCTAGCGTGTCAACGTCGGCCTAAGCGTCGAGCGAAAGACTGCAACTGCGGCCAACAGCAGAACCAGTACAGCAATACCCCACGAACTCATCGCGGGAATCTGCACTGGCCCGGGCGCACCTCTTGCTGTCTCACTGAGGAATCGTCCAAAGTTTACGATCGCGCCGCCGGGAGAAGCCCGAGGGGTCAAAGCCCGAGGGGTCAAGTCTGGTTTAGCGCTATTTCCTGCCGAATCCTTTTCTCCATGCGCCGAATATGCTTGTTTTCCTCGCACAATTTCTCCAGACGCCGGATGCTGGAAGCCACAGCGCTGTAGTGGTTCATTCCCAGCGCTTCGGCGATGTCCCGGTAGGTCATTTGACCGGCGCGGTGCGCGAAATGAATCACCAGCATGCGCTCAAGGTTTTGCCTCCCGCGCACGCTTTCGTAGACCCCGGTCTGATCGCAACCCAGCGCCGTGCACACAACAGCAATAATCCTGTTCAGAGATGCTGGCTCGTGAACTCGCCCGCGCTCGGTGATGTCGGGATCATCACGCTCGTGTCGTTCGAGCGCCTCCTGCCTGAAGCTGTCGTCGCCCAGAATCGGAGAAACGGAATTCCCCTCGTAGAACCGCGCAAGATCTTCATCGACGCCCTGCGCCACGAAGGTTTGGTAATGCTTTCCCTTGCCACCAAGCATCGAATACACCATGTCGCGACAAAGCCAGGACGGCGGTTTGGTGCGGCCCGCATATGCCGGATAGCTCGACCACGGGTAATCCTCCAGCCGCTTCACCATCCTTGCCTCGAGCGGGTTGCGGTGAATATAACTTGACAGATGCAGCAGATATGCATCGGCATCAACCAGAATGGCTTTGTAGCGGCCCCGGAACAACGCGCCGTCACGCCCCTGATCGCGATTGAAGAACTGCGTATACACACCATTGAGATGCCGCATGCCGCGGCCGAGATTCCCAAACGGCGTATGGAGCAGCAGGTGGTAGTGGTTGCCCATCAGACAATAGGCATGCGTCTCGATGCCGAACCGCTCGACCAGATCAGCCAACAATTCGAGGAATCGTTCGCGCTGCGAGTCTGAAACAAACACGTCCCGGCGGGCCGCGCCACGATTCATCACGTGATACCACGCACCCTCGAATTCGATTCTCAGCGGTCGGACCATGGGGCATTATAAGCCACTAAACCAGACTTGACCCCTATGGCTC
>DATGCS010000337.1:0-2305 GCA_035311685.1 Wenzhouxiangellaceae bacterium | reverse complement strand
ATTGTCGGGCTGGTTGCGGCCGTCATGCTGATTACGTTTTTGAACGCGTGGCTTGAAACGCCGTTGGTATGGGCAAGCGCATCGATCGCGGCATATCTCGGCATGGCGGCAATTGTTTACCGCTTCTGGACGGCAGCCGGTCGCCGGACCGACCGGCGTGAACGATTTGGCTGGGCCAATCGCGTCACGCTGGTTCGCGCAGTGCTGGTTGCGGTGGTGGCCGGGGTTTTCACGACACCTGAAATCATCAATCGCCACGGCATCGTGCTGGCATCGCTGGCGCTTGCGGCCATCGCGCTGGACGGGCTCGACGGGTGGCTTGCACGCATGGTCGATGACGCAACCCGCTTCGGCGCACGCTTCGACATGGAAGTCGATGCGCTGTTGATCCTGGTGCTGAGCGTTGCGGTGCTGCTGGCCGATCGCGCCGGCGCCTGGGTGCTGGCCATCGGCGGCACTCGTTACGTTTTCGTCCTGGCGGGAAAGCTGCTGCCGTGGCTGCAGGGCGATTTGCCGCCCAGCACCTGGCGCAAGGCGGTATGCGTCGCCCAGGGCATCGTTCTGGCTTTGGCACTTGTGCCGTGGCTGCCGGCGGCGCTGGTACAGTCGGCGCTGGCGCTGTCGCTTGCGGCGCTTGTTCATTCATTCGGTCGCGATACGCTTTGGCTGTGGCGGCATCGCGCGGTTCAACATCGCTGATCGCGCACGACGCTGGAAGATCCGAAGTGAAAGCGCAAAAGCGGTGCACGAACAACACCGAGAAGCCACCCGGGTCATCGAAAAAAGACACAGGAGTTTTTATGCATGCACTGAAATTGACAATTCATTCGACACTGCTGGCCGTATCGGCCGCGGTTCTGGCCGGCTGGGGCACGGCGCACGCCGAGCCGGCGGACTGGGAGATCGATCCGGAGCATCTCTCGGTCGCGTTCGAGGTCGAGCACATCGGCTACCAGCACCAGATCGGCCTGTTTCGCGAAGCCCAGGGCAGCTTCCGCTACGATCCGGAGCGGCGCGAGTTGACCGAGGGCCGATTCGAGGTGGATGCGGCCAGCGTATTTACCGCTCATGAAAAGCGCGACGAGCACGTCCGCAACGATGACTTCCTGGACGTCGAGAGTCATCCCGTCATCGTGTTCGAAGCCACCGAATATACGCCGGGCGACGGCGACGGCGGCACCCTGGCCGGCAACCTGACGCTGCTCGGCACCACGCACCCGGTCGAGCTGGACGTGACCATCAACAAGCGCGCCAAGTACCCGTTCGGCCACGGCAAGGAAACCCTCGGCGTCTCCGCGCGCACGACCATCGCGCGCAGTCGCTGGGGCATGGACTACGCGGTCAGCAACAACCTGGTCGGCGACGACGTCGCGCTGCGCTTCGAGTTCGAGGCGATCCGGCAGTAGGTTCCGGGACAAGCAAGCGCCGCGATCGAATATCGCTGCGCTTGTCGTGGCCAGTCGAATGCCCGGCCTCAAGCTTTGGTCGCGGTCTTCCTCGCCGGCCGGCAGATCCATATCGAGGACCCATTCAGGCCTGGATCCGATGTTGCCTGCCGACAGCTCATGCGGGAGACGGCATGCCGTGCCATCCTTCCATTCGGGGGTGTCGCGCTGGCGCGGTCGAACCGTCGGGAGACCGTTTCAATGACGTCGTTCATCCGGCCATGCGCCTCGACGTGGCGCTCGTTCATCGGCCGCGATGAATTTTCGAGCCGACGCATTTGCTGCCTGTACAGATGCAGATCGGTCCGGATGTGACGAAACGTGTCATGCCGGGGCTGTTTGCAACCTCTGAAAATGCTCCAGGAACACGCAGGATCAATTGCTTAGGACGGCTTCCTGCGTTATGGCATCGTTATTGTATTGGTTTTATGGTGAAGCGCCGGCATGAACCGCTGCCGGTTCGCGATCGAAATCTCGATTGCAATGGCAAGGCAAAGTCGATTGCTACGACAAGCGAACAGGGGAAGGGAGAACATTCGAATGTACGACAACAGACCCCGCAAGAGCGCCGCCGCCAGAATCCTGTTCGTCGACGATTCGCGTCTGATGCGCTTTGCCGGCAAGCGATTCCTGAGCCAGCACTTCGATGTGGTTGTTGCCGAGGATGGCCGGCGGGCCTGGAAAATGCTGCAGCAGGACGATTCCATCAAGGTGGTGATTACCGACCTGATGATGCCGGAAGTCGACGGAATCGAGCTGATTCGCAGAATTCGCGAGGCCGAGCACGGCCGTATCCGGGCATTACCGGTGCTGGTCGTGACCAGCGTAGAGGAAAAAACCGGCAGGCGCCGGGCCCTGGA
>DATGCS010000336.1:0-3734 GCA_035311685.1 Wenzhouxiangellaceae bacterium | reverse complement strand
TATCCGCGTCTCTGCGCGTGCGGCGCAATCCCGACTGTGAAGATGCCGATGCCGCGCTCGTGCTTTTCGGCGATGACCTGGACACCGAATGCGTCGCGATCGACGGTCGCGAACTCGACGCCGACGCGTATCGAATCAGCGCCGGGCGGCTGAATATCGATGGCTTGGGTGAATCGGCCATTGTCACCACCCGCGTGCTGATTCATCCGGCGAAGAACACTGCGCTGGAAGGGCTTTATCCATCCGGCTCCAGCCTGCTCACCCAGTGCGAGGCCGAGGGCTTCCGCAAGATCACCTGGTTCGGCGACCGACCCGACATCATGACCCGCTTCCACGTACGCCTGGAAGCCGACAGCAAGAAGTACCCGGTCTTGCTGGGCAACGGCAACCTGGTCGAGACCGGCTCGCTGGGCGGTAATCGTCATTTCGCCGTCTGGGACGACCCATTCCCCAAGCCGTCGTATCTGTTTGCGCTGGTCGCCGGCGATCTGGGCTGCAAGGAAGACACGTTCACCACCGCCTCGGGCCGGCGGGTGGCGCTTAAGGTCTACTCCGAGCGCGAAAATCTTGGCCAGCTCGAACACGCCGTCGAAAGCCTCAAGAAAGCCATGGCCTGGGACGAACGGCGTTTCGGCCTGGAATACGACCTGGACGTCTACCACGTCGTCGCCACGCACGATTTCAACATGGGCGCGATGGAGAACAAGAGCCTCAACATCTTCAACGCACGCTACGTGCTGGCCGATCCCGACACCGCCACCGACGCCGATTTCGAGGCCATCGAGGCGGTGATTGCGCACGAGTATTTCCACAACTGGACCGGCAACCGCGTAACCTGCCGCGACTGGTTCCAGCTGACCTTGAAAGAAGGCCTGACCGTGTTCCGCGATCAGGAATTCTCGTCCGACATGCAGTCGCGCGCGGTCAAGCGCATCAGCGACATCAAGGACCTGATGGCGCGCCAGTTCACCGAGGATGCCGGCCCCATGGCGCATCCGGTGAGGCCCGAGCGTTACGTCGAGATCAATAACTTTTATACCGCGACAGTCTACGAGAAGGGCGCCGAGGTCGTGCGCATGTACGACACGTTGCTGGGCACGCATGGCTTTCGCCGCGGCATGGACTTGTACTTCGAGCGCCACGACGGCCAGGCCGTGACCTGCGATGATTTTCGTGCCGCCATGGCAGACGCCAATAACGCCGATCTGGACCAGTTCGAGCGCTGGTACCGGCAGGTGGGCACGCCGACGGTCACGGTCGAGAGCGACTACGACGAGCGGGCCGGCAGCCTCGAGATTCGGTTGACCCAGGCGTTGCCCGACCACCCGGACAATGCCGACATCGGCCCGCTGCATATTCCATTCCGGCTCGGCCTGCTGACGGCAGCCGGGGAATCGCTTTCGTTATCGCTGAACGGATCGGGAGACGCGCGCGAAACCCACCTGCTCGAACTGCGCGACAGCGAGACCATCGTGAGCTTCAGCGGGCTGGACGAGAAGCCCATTGTCTCTTTGCTGCGCGGTTTCTCCGCGCCGGTAAAGGTCAAGGCCGAGGCGGACGACCGGGAGCTGGCCGTACTGCTGGCCTTCGATCCGGACCCGGTCGCGCGCTGGATGGCGGGGCGCAAGCTGTCGGCGCGGGTGCTCGGTAGCGCCATCGAGGCCCATGCCGCCGACGGCGAAACCGAAGCGCCGACCCAGCCTGAATTGCTGGAATTGCTGATAAAGGCCTGGCGCAAGATCGCAGAAAATGCGGGCGACGATCCGGCACTGGCCGCGGCGCTGCTGCAGCTGCCGACCGAGCCCGAGCTTGCGCAGGACTACACGCCTGTGCCGGTGGACGCTATCCATGCCGCCCGATCCGGGCTCAGGCGCCGCCTGGCCGAATCGCTGGCAGAGCCGCTGCGCGAGATTCTCGACGATAGCCGCCCGCGCGGCGGCTGGCGCTTCAATGCCGACGACATCGCAGCGCGCAGCCTGGCCAATACCGCAATGTCGCTGCTGGTGGGCGCACGCGACGAGGAGGCCGCCAAGCGCGCGGTGGACGTATACAAGGATGCCGACAACATGACCGATCGCTTCGCCGCGCTGGGGTCGGTGGTGCACGCGCGGCTCGATGCTGCCGAGGTGTTGCTGGCCGATTTCGAAAAACGCTACGCCGACAACCCGCTGGTCATGGACAAGTGGTTTGCCGTCCAGGCTCAGGTGGCCGCCGACAGCACCGTCGACAAGGTCGAGCAGCTGATGGAGCACCCGGCCTTCTCGATGAAGAACCCCAACAAGGTACGGTCGCTCATCGGCGCGTTCGGCATGCACAACCCGTCGGCGTTTCACCGCAAGGATGGCGCCGGCTACCGCCTCATGGGGAACGTGGCGCAAAAACTCGATTCACTCAACCCGCAGGTCGCGGCCAGACTGGTCTCGGTATTCAATCGGTGGGCCGACTACGACGAAGACCGCAAGCGCCAGATGCGCGAGCAACTGCAAGCGATCAAGGCCGTCGACGGCCTCAGCCCCGATGTCGACGAAATCGTCTCGGCGGCGCTGAAGCGGGAATAAAGTTCGACGGTTTCCGGTTTCCGGTTTCCGGTTTCCGGTACTCGGTTTCCGGTAGTCGGTAGTCAGCAAGAATATGCGCCGCGGAGGCCGGCTTCTGGATCATTGAAACGCTTGCGGCACCGAAGCGAGCTGACTGCTGTAGGAGCCTGCCCTGCAGGCGATGCTTTTCCGGAAACCCGAAACCGGAAACCCGAAACCGGATCTTCCCCCTCAGTCCCCGCCGTGAAGTTCGTTGATCGCCTTCACCAACAACTCCCGATCCAGCGTGGCCTTGGCCCGGTCGGGGCGCTTGACCGGCAGGAAATCGCCCGACACCAGCCGGATGTTGAACTGCCACCCCTCGCCGTTCTTGGCTTCGAACACCGCCGAAATCATGGTGATCTTGTCCAGCACGATGGTGAAGCCGGCAATGTCGTAGGTTTTTTTCATGGAATCGAGTCTAGCCGATCACGGAACAGTCTGGACCGGAACGGCCGCAAAACGATTTCAGGCGTCCGCCGCCCAGCCTCCACACCTTGTCGCCCCGGACCTGATCCGGGGCCCACTGGCTTTCCCGGACCGGCAAGACGCTGGATCCCGTCAGGCCCGGGACGACACAGTTAAAGAGCCGCAATACCGAAAAGCGGCACACGAAGAGCACAAAGAAGGCGCGAAGCGACGAAGAAAAACAAATCGGCGGCTGCGCTGGCGCTTGTCTAACCTGCCGAAAGCCCTAACCGAATATTCGACCACGGCTTGTACCGTCGTGGTTTTTGACTGCGTAAACCCTTAACCCTTAACCCGGCTTTTTACGCTATCAACCCGTCGCCACGCTCCAGCCTTCTCCTCAAAACGCTGTTCCTTGGAAAATGCTGGACCAGGAAATCCATCTGGTCGGCCAGGATGCGTCGACCCTGCAGGTAGACGTACTCGGCGTGGGTGGGCACGAATGGAATGGCGATCAGCTGCAGGCCGGCCTGCTCGGGCGTGAGCGAGCCCTTGTGGTTGTTGCAGCGCTTGCAGGCGGTGACGACATTGGCCCAGGTATCCTGGCCCTTCTGCGCCAGCGGCTTGACGTGGTCGCGCGACAGGTCGCGGTCCATGAAGTGGCCGCCGCAGTACAGGCACAGGTTCTGGTCGCGCCGAAACAGCGCGCGGTTCGAAAGCGGCGGGGTGTAGCCGTGGTAGAAGTTGCGC
>DATGCS010000335.1:0-3262 GCA_035311685.1 Wenzhouxiangellaceae bacterium | reverse complement strand
GACCGCGTCATGGGCGGGCTTTCGGATATGCAGGCCGGGATAGTCGAGACCGAACGGGGCTCGGTGCTGCGAATGTCCGGCCAGGTTCGGCTGGAAAACAACGGCGGGTTCATCCAGGTTCGGCTGCCGCTTGCTGGCGCGGGCGAGACGCGCGATGCAAGCCGTTTCGACGCGGTCGAAATCACTACCCGCGGGGTGCCCGGCGTCTATTACCTGCACCTGCGCACGCCCGAATCATCACGCCCCTGGCAGTACTACCGGGCGCCGCTGCCGGTCGACGAAAAATGGACGACACGCATCATTCCGTTCAGCGAGTTCGAGGGCAAATCGATCTCGGGCCGGCCCGATTTTTCACGCCTGCGCTCGATTGCGATCGTCGCATACGGCAAAGCATTCGACGCCGCAATCGAGATTGCCCGGCTGACCTTCGTCGCCGCGCAATAAACTTCAGTCAACCGAGGCCTCGACCTGGTTGACGAAGATCAGCACCGCCGCCGAGGACATCGCGTACATGAAAGCGCCCTCCAGCGAGCCGCCCCCGATCTCGGTCTGCCACATCTGGAACCACGCCCCGCCCAGGGCCATGAACATCCCGATCCAGACCACCATCGCCAGACCGCATCCCAGGATCGCGCTGGTCTTGGCCCGGACAAATTCGGTCAACGCATCGCGTCGCGCGCGCCACATGTCGAATGCGCCCTTGAAACACAACACACCGACCAGCGTTTCCGCAACGATGATGGTGCACAAGGCGAGCCAGACCAGCGGCGCCCAGGTCACCGGCGGGCCGAGGTGGTCCGGATACGCGACGTGATCGGCCATGGAAAAGACGTAGGCCACCGCGCCGAATGCGGCATCGAGATTGACCATGTTCTGGATCGCGTAAATCAGCGCCTGGAGACCGACACACACCACCAGTACGATCTTGAGTATTCGTATCGACATGACCGTTGCTCCCTGCTCATGAGTTCGCGGGCGCCGTACGGCTTGCAGATCGAGTGCGGCGCAGCTTCACGACAGCATCGATCATAATACTGCCGCGACGGAAACGCAAAAATCGCGAATCAGGCGTCCTGGCAGCGGGGACAGAAATACAGCCGGCGGCTGCCGACGATGGTCTTCTCGATCGGCTCATCGCAGGCAAAGCAGGCCTGGCCGTCCCGGCCGAACACGTAGTGCCGGTAGTCGCGGCGACGCCAGCCGGCCTTCTTGAGCCGATCGGCGCGCTCGGGATCGTTGGTGATCCCGCCGGTATCCGTCGCGCGCCACATCAGCGTGTGCGCGGTCTCGGCCAGCCGCTCCAGCGCTTCATCGCCGAGGTCCGCGATGCGGCGGTCCTGGGGCAGGCCCGCGCCGAACAGGATTTCGGAGCGCAGGTAATTGCCGACGCCGGCGAGAAACGACTGGTCGAGCAGCAGATGGCCCAACCTGCGGCGACCGAATTCGTCGCGTCGCATCCAGTCGGCAACCTCGTCAGGGCCCGCCCCGGACGACAGGATGTCCAGCCCGGCGCGCGAGATGAACGGATGGTCGTCGAGTTCGTCGTTTTCCAGTACGTCGATCTCCGACGCGCTGTAGAGCAGCGCCGAGCGGTCGGTGGAACTCAAGGCCAGGCGCAGCTGGCGGTTGGTGTCCGGGCGCCTGTCCGGCGAGGCGAACATCCACTTTCCATACAGCTGATTGTGCGTGTAGATGGTCGTGCCGCGGGAGAATTTCAGCAACAGCGCCTTGCCCAGCGTCTCGGCGCGATCGAACTTCTTGCCGGTCAAGACGTCCTGCCAGCGCTTGAGCCCGTCGAATGCGAACCAGACCTCGGTCATGAAGCGGCCGCCGATTTCGTCGTTGATCTTTCGGGCCGCACGATACATCTCCGGCCCTTCAGGCATGCACGAATATCCTTGGTCGTGGCGCGGTTGTCATTGGCGAATGATACTTTGCTGATTGCAGTCGAATCGTGAGATACAACTTTATGCGCTTCTTTTTCCTGATTCTCGGACTGACGGCCGGCACGCCCGCGCCGGCGCAATTTCTTCCGGCGGAGTTTCTCGACGGGACGGTACGCGAGTTCGCTCAACCCACCGAGTACCGTATCGTCGCGCCGGACGAGACACGGACGGGCCATGCCGCCGTGTTCGCACGTTGCCGCGGTCAACAAGCGTCGGCACTCGTGGTCGAACGCGAAACCAGTCTTCGGGACACACCGATACTCGAATGGCGCTGGCGCGTGGATTCGATCTACCGGAACATCGACGAAACGGAAAAATCCGGCGATGACTACCCGGCGCGTATCTACGTGGTCGCCGAGCGGTGGCCGCGTTTTCGCAGCAGGGTCATCAATTACGTCTGGAGCAGTGAACAGCCGAAGGGTGAAACCTGGGAAAACGCGTTCGCCTCGCAATTCCAGATGGTGGCGATCCGGAGCGGAGCGGAAAAACTCGGTCGATGGATTACCGAGCGACGCGACGTGCGTGCCGATTTTCGCCGATTGCATGGAATCGACTTCGAAACCGTCGACGCGCTGGCAATCATGACCGACTGCGACAACGCCGGGCAGCAGGCTACCGCATGGTACGGCCCCGCCCGATGGCTTCCGATCGAGCCAGGTGCCCCAAAGGAATGATCAGGATGCGTGGCGTCGTCCCGCCGCCAGTGCCGGCCACAACAGCGACAGCCAGGCGACCATGAGCGTGATGCCACCCACCGGCGTGAGGTAGGTCAGCGCTTCCACGCCGGTCACGGCTGCGGCATAGATGCTGAAGGAAAACAGCAGCGTGCCGGCTACGAAAAGCCAGCCCGATCGCGCCAGCCCGGCCGCCGCCGCAACGTCCGGACGAACCAGCAGCGCCAGGCCGATCATCGTGACGACCAGCGCGCCGACCTGGTGGTATCGGATCGCGGTCATGGTCCATCTCAGGACTTCCGCGTCGGCATTGCCGCGCAGCACGTGCTCGATCGACGCCCCGATCGCGACGGACAGAAAACCCAGCAGCGCGCCGGCTGCAAGCACCTTGTTCATGGTCTGAATCCCGGTTGAATCAATCTCGTCATTATCGGCGCGCAAGGTCGACGTCGTGCCAAGATGCCACCGCCGTCGCCCCTGGATACGTTCTGGTACAGTAAGTGCGGGCTTGCAGGCGACGACAGAATCATGGCGAATTTCCGAAAGTGGACGAAGCGGCTTGGCGTGGGACTGCTCGCAGTGGTCGCAGTCATGGCCATGCTCTGGAGTATCTCGCGCGCGCTGTATCCGACCGACGAACAG
>DATGCS010000334.1:0-4289 GCA_035311685.1 Wenzhouxiangellaceae bacterium | reverse complement strand
CGACCGCGACGCCGACATGGTCACCGCGTGCATTACCAGCGTGAATGCGGTGCTGCGCAACAAGCCGGCCATGATCGTCTGGATCGCGTTGATCGTGCTGCTGACCGGGCTGGGATTCGCCACCGCCGGCGTCGGGCTTATCGTGGTCATCCCGCTGCTCGGCTACGCGACCTGGCACGGTTATGTCGAAACCATAGACGCCTCGGCCTGGCCTGATTCGGCGATCGAAAATGAACAGGTAAAAGGTAAAAGGTAAAAGGTGAAAGGTGAAAGCCGTGTTCAGGTTAACCGGTCGCGGCTTTCCCTATTCTGGTTGTTGTCCAATTCATCGAGCCTGCTGCGAAGTTTCCTAAGCTCGCCACGAATGTCATCCAGGATACTGAGCACGGCCCAGCCCATTAAGAAAAATACCGCTCCGATAATCCAGTTTTCCACTGCCAACTCCTATTCAAAATGTCTGGGAGATTGCAAACCATAGCCGAGCCAATACTTAGACGCAATCTTCCGGGAGTTCTCCTCTTTGGCTTTCATGACATGCAGGATCAGACCACTTCGCCGGCGGCGTGGCCAGACGCCCAGGCCCACTGGAAGTTGTGGCCGCCGAGGTGGCCGGTGACGTCGACGACTTCGCCGATGAAGTAAAGGCCGGGATGATCCCGGCATTCCATCGTTTTCGACGACAGCGCGTCGGTATCGACGCCGCCCATGGTGACTTCGGCGGTGCGGTAGCCCTCGGTGCCGTCCGGCCAGACCGTCCAGGTCTTGCAGCGCGACTCGACCCGCTCGATTTCCCGGTCGCCGAGTTCGGCCAGCGGCTTGTCTGGAAGCCACAGCTCGCACCAGCGCTGGGCAATGCGACGGGTGAGCATTTCGGACAGGACGGTCCTCAATTCCGCACGCGGCCGAAAGACGCGCTGCTCGCGCAGGTATGCGCCCAGGTCCAGATCGGGAAACAGGTCGATGATCATGGGCGCGCCGGGCCGCCAGTAGCTGGACGCCTGCAGCACTGCCGGACCGCTGAGGCCGCGATGAGTGAACAGGATGTTCTCGCGAAACTGCCCGTCGCCGGCCGATGTGACGGTATCCAGCGATACCCCGGCCAGATCGGCGAGCTGGGCGAGCTTGCGTTGCGGCAGGGTCACCGGTACCAGCGCGGCGAAAGTCGCCTGGATAGACAGACCGAGCCCACGCGCCAGATCGATGCCGAAGCCGGTCGCGCCCATTTTCGGAATCGAATAGCCGCCGGTGGCGATGACCAGCGATTCGCAGCTGATTGCGCCGGCCGCCGAGGACAGTTCGTGGGCCGGGCCGAGCTGCTTCAATTCGACGGGACAGTGCGTGCGCACCTCGACGCCGGCAGCTTCGCACTCGGCAAGCAGCAGCGAGACGATCTGCTTCGAGGATTTCACGCAGAAAAGCTGGCCGAGCTTTTTCTCGTAGTAATCGATCCGGTGTTTTTCGACCAGCGCGATGAAGTCCCAGGGCGTGTAGCGGCTCAGCGCCGACTTGGCGAAGTGCGGGTTGTTCGAAAGAAAGTTTTCCGGCCCCGAATACATGTTCGTGAAATTGCAGCGCCCGCCGCCCGACATCAGGATCTTCTTGCCGATCTTGTTGGCGTGATCGGCCACCAGCACCTTGCGCCCGCGCCGTCCGGCCGCAATCGCGCACATCAGCCCGGCCGCGCCGGCGCCGATGACGACCACGTCGTAGTTTCCGCTTATTGGTCCGCTGGCGAGCATCGCGGCAGTCTATGCCATTCCAGCCCGATGCATCGAACCGGCGGCCCGGGACTCAAGCGCGCACACGGCGGCGACTGTGGCAAGGCAGAATATGCGCCGGTATGAACCTTTACGGACATGAAACGAAATGAAATTCCGAACCCTCGCAATCACCGCGGCACTTGTTGCAACATTTGCTGCGAATGGAATGGTTATGGCACAGAACGATCCTTATCTCTGGCTCGAAGAAGTCGAAGGCCCGAACGCGCTGGCATGGGCGCGGGGACAGAATGAGCTTTCGATATCGGAGCTCGAGTCCCACCCGCTGTTCGAGCCCATCCACGAGCGCGCCCTGGAGATCTACACCTCGGACGACCGGATCGCTTACCCGTCGCTGATGGGCGGCGAAATCTACAATTTCTGGCGCGACGCCGAACACGTGCGCGGCATCTGGCGCACGACGTCGCTCGATGTGTACCGTGCGGACGAGACCGACTGGGACGTGATCCTCGACGTCGATGCGTTGGCCGAGGCCGAGGATGAAAACTGGGTCTGGGCCGGCTCCAACTGCCGTTACCCGGATTACGATCGCTGCCTGGTCGGCCTTTCGATCGGCGGCGCCGATGCGGCCGTTCGGCGCGAGTTCGACCTGGAAACCCAGCAATTCGTCGAGGACGGCTTCTTCGTACCCGAGTCCAAGAGCAGCATCGGCTGGCGCGATCGTGACAGCGTCTTCTACGGTCCGGCCTTCGAGGCGGCGGACATGACCGATTCCGGCTATCCGCGCACCGTGCGCCTGTGGCGCCGCGGCCAGGCGCGCGAGGACGCCGAGCTGATCTTCGAGGGCAAGCAGACCGACGTCGCGTCCACCGGGGTCCGATACTGGGACGGAGATGACTATTACGACCTGGTCATCCGGGTACCGGATTTCTTCTCTCGGCATTATTTCCGCTATGTCGACGGCGACGTCCGGCGGATCAACGTGCCCGAGGACGCCGAGCTTGCCGGCATGCTCGACGGGCAGCTGCTGGTCGAGCTGAAATCGGACTGGGAAGTGGACGGGACGACCTACGCCCAGGGTGCACTGATCGCCGGGCCGATGGCCTCCTTCGAGGCCGGCGAGCCCGAGCTCAGCGTGGTTTTCGAGCCCGACGCGCGGTCTTCCATATCCGGGGTGACGACGACCGAGAGCACGGTTGTGGTCAACGTGCTCGACAACGTGGTCAGCCGACTGCTGCGCTTCACGCACGACGAGCAGGGCTGGACCTCGACGCCGCTCGACGCCCCGGAACTGGGCTCGATCGCCGTGGTGACCGCTGACGACAAGTCCGACCGCCTTTTCTACAATTACACCGGTTTCCTGACGCCGTCGACGCTGTTCGAGGCCGAGGCGATGAATAACACCCATGCCGAAGTCCGCTCCGAGCCGGCCTGGTTCGATGCCGATGGCATGGATGTGTCCCAGTACCAGGCCACTTCGGCCGACGGCGAGCGCATTCCGTATTTCGTCGTTACGCCGAAGGGATACGAGGCCGACGGTGAGAACCCGACGCTGCTCGGCGCCTACGGCGGTTTCGAGGTCTCGCGCACCCCGTTCTACTCTGGTGTCACCGGTTCGGCCTGGCTGGAACGCGGCGGCGTGTATGTGCTGGCGAACATCCGCGGGGGCGGCGAGTTCGGGCCCAAGTGGCACCAGGCAGCGCTGAAGGAAAACCGACAGCGCGCATTCGACGATCTGATCGCGGTGTCCGAAGACCTGATCGAGCGAAAGATCACTTCACCGGAGCACCTCGGCATCCAGGGCGGCAGCAACGGCGGCCTGCTGGTGGGCGCGGTGATGGTGCAGCGCCCGGAGCTTTTCGACGCGGTCGTCTGCCAGGTGCCGCTGCTGGACATGAAGCGCTACCACAAGCTGCTGGCAGGGGCCAGCTGGATGGCCGAGTACGGCGATCCGGACGATCCCGAGCAATGGGAATACATCGGCAAGTATTCGCCTTACCAGAACGTCTCGGCCGACGCGGAATACCCGCGCGCGTTCTTCACCACGTCCACCCGCGACGACCGGGTCCATCCCGGCCATGCGCGCAAGATGGTCGCAAAGATGGTCGACCAGGGCCACGACGTACTCTATTACGAGAACATCGAAGGCGGCCACGGCGGTGCCGCCAACCTCAAGCAGCGCGCCTATCTGAGCGCGCTGATCTTCGCCTACTTGCACGCAAGGCTTGCCGACTAATCCGCTTCGGCCAGGCGGCGCAGCGCCGCCTGGTCGGCTTCGGCCGCGACCAACGGCGGAATCACCAGCGTGGTCGCCGGATTCAGCACGGCGTCGGGCAATGACGACAGCGCCACGCGCTCGGCGCGGAAATTCTGGATGGGCAGCGTGGCGGCCTCGTAGAGAATCGTCTCCGTCGTCTCCGGATACCAACGCATGAGCTTTTCGACCAGAACCTCGATGCGCCTTGGCCTGGCCTTGAAGCCGACGCATTCGATATTTCCCGCCTGTGAAATTTGCCACAGTAGCAGCAGGCTTGCCGGGTCGATCTGGCGTTTCTGGATCAGGAACTGGGT
>DATGCS010000333.1:0-7509 GCA_035311685.1 Wenzhouxiangellaceae bacterium | reverse complement strand
CGCCGAAGTCCACCGCTCCATGGCCGCGTCGGCGCAGGCCGCGTCGACCCGATGCAGCCACTCGCCGGGCGGCTGGTGGTCTCGCACGGCCTCGTCGGCCGCCACCAGCGCCTGCGTGCAATCGCTGTGTCCGCCGCAACCCGCTATAGAACCCGCCAGCAGGGCCGCCGCGCCCAGTGCCAGGGCGCGGGAGAAAATCGGGTAGTTCATATCGCGTACACTCCTTTGCAGATCGCAAGGATAGCAGCACATTGGACCCTTTTACGCAGGGCCTGTTCGGCAGCATGTTCGCCCAGGCCGGGGCACGCCGCAAGCATGTTCGACCCGCCGCCGCGGTGGGTCTCGCCGGCGGACTGGCACCCGATCTGGACGTCCTTATCCGGTCATCGAACGACAGCCTGCTGGCCATCGAGTACCACCGGCACTTCACCCATGCGCTGGCGTTCATCCCGGTCGCCGCCATGCTTGTGGCGCTGGTGGTCTGGCCGCTGGTGAGCCGCTGGCGCCCCGACATCAAGTTCGCCCGGGTTTTCGTCTGGAGCCTGCTGGGGGTGGCCTCGCACGGCATGCTGGATGCAATGACCTCTTACGGCACGCGCTTGCTGTGGCCGTTCAGCGACGAGCGCATTGCCTGGAACATCATCAGCGTCATCGATCCGCTGTTTACCGCCCCGCTGGCGCTCCTGCTTGGTCTGGCGGTTTGGAAGCAAAGTCGCAAGGGCGCGCGTATCGCAGCGCTTTGGGCAATCTTCTATCTGGCCATAGGCACGCTGCAGCAGCATCGCGCCGAGCAGATCGTCGTGCATTGGGCAGACAATGTCGGCATCGAGGCGACCCGGGTGATCGCCAAACCGTCGTTCGCCAACCTGGTGCTGTGGCGCGGCCTGGTCGACGACGGGGAACGCATGCACATCATTGCCGTCCGGATTGTGCCCGGGCGCCAGGCCCTGGTCTGGCGCGGTTCGTCCGTACCTCACTATGGTCATGACAAGCGAAACGAGAAGCGAAACCACAAGCGGCCCGGCGACAGCCGGCTCGAGCGCGATCTGGAGCGTTTCCGGCATTTCTCCGGCGACTGGCTGTTTCGCTATTACAGCTACGACGACGATTCGACCCTGTTCGTTGGCGATCTTCGCTACGCCATCGACCCGGCCAGCGCGCGGCCGCTGTGGGGCATACGTCTGAATCCCGACCGGCCCGCCGTTCCGGTTCGCTTCGAGCGCCCCGCCCGCATCACCGAGTCCGAGCGCGAGGCATTCCTCGACCGCATCATGGGGCGCGATCCACGCCTTTGATCACCGTATGCTGTCGGCCGAGGTAGCGCTGGCGGGTTAAAATCGGTATTGAGTTATTCGATCGGCATCGTCAATGAATTTCAAAAGCGACAACGAAGCGCCCGCCCATCCGTTGATCATCGATGCGATTGCCCAGGCCAACCAGGGCATGGCGACCGCGTATGCCGACGATGCCTGGAGCAAGCGGCTCGACGGCGTATTTTCCAGCGTGTTCGAAACCGAATGCAGCGTGCTGCCGCTGGCCACCGGAACGGCGGCCAATTCGGTGACGCTGGCGGCCACCTCGCCCGTCTGGGGTGCGGTCATGTGCCACCGCCAGGCGCACATCGCCAACGACGAAGGCGGCGCCCCGGAGTTCTATACCCACGGCGCCAAACTGGTGCTGCTCGATGGGGACAACGGCAAGCTGCACGCCGACGCGCTCGGGCGGGCCATCGATTCGGCCGGTTCGCACGGCGTGCACAACGTCAAGCCCTCTGTGGTCTCCATCACCCAGGCCACCGAATGCGGCACCAGCTACCGGCCCGAAGAGATCGCGGCGATCGCCGAGGCGGCCCATGCCCGCGGCCTGCCGCTGCACATGGACGGCGCCCGGTTTGCCAACGCGATGGCCTGGCTGGATGTCTCGCCGGCCGAGGCGACCTGGAAGTCCGGCGTCGACGTATTGTCCTTCGGTGCAACGAAGAACGGCGCGCTCACCGCCGAGGCCATCGTGGTCTTCGGCCATCCGGCGTGGTTGGAGGCCATGCAGCGGATGCGCAAGCGCGGCGGGCATCTGCTGTCGAAAATGCGCTATGTCTCCGCGCAATTGCTGGCCATGCTGGAGAACGACCTGTGGCTGGAACTGGCCGCGCACGCCAACGCAATGGCGGCACGCCTGGCCGAGGCCATCGAAGCCCATCCGGAGGCGTCTCTGGAATGGCCTGTGGAAGCCAACGAGGTCTTCTTGCGCTGGGCGCCCGAAAAGCTGGCCGAACTCAAGACCCAGGGCTTCGAGTTTCATGTCTGGCCCGGCCACGACGACCTGGCACGGCTGGTGTGCTCGTTTGCCACGCAGCCGCACGAGGTCGATCGGCTGGTCGCGGCGCTGCACGACGCATGAACATCCTGGCGCCGGTACCCGACGAGCGCGAGTGGCTGACCGACGTGCTGACCCGAAAGATTCCGCTGGGCGGCGCCATGCAGATGACTATCGCCAGGCTCGACGACAAGGGCATCGAATTGCATGCACCGCTTGCGCCCAGCATCAACGACAAGGGCACGGCCTTCGGCGGCGCCCTGGTCTCGCAGATGATTCTGGCCGGTTGGTCGCTGCCGAGGCTGTTGCTGCGCCGCGCCAAACTGGACGCCGACCTCGTCATAGGCCGCTGCGAGGTCCGCTTTCTGAAGCCGGTGGAAGGCGACTTCGGCGTGCGCTGCGACTGGCCGGAAGCCGCATCCCTGGAAGCGTTCATCGATCAGGTGCGGGGCAGGGGCCGCGGCAAGCTCGAACTGGCGCCGGAATGCGTGATCGATTCCGAGGTGGCAGCCACGCTCGCGGCCCGGTATGCTGCACTGGAGAACCCCACGGGTTCGTCAGGCAAGGACAACGGTGCGGCGAGGCCGGACGCATGATCCACAGGAGCGAAGCGATGGAACGATCGAAGGTAATTCTGTTCATTGGGATGTTGATCCTTCTAGGCCTGCTTGGCGCCTGCGATACGCTCAACGAAAAAGACATGCAGCGCACCGAGACCATGGACCGCTTCGAGGCCATCGTGCGCTGGAACCAGTTCGATTCCATGATCGATTTCATGCACCCGGACTGGCTGGAGGAAAACCCGGTGACCTCGCTGGAGATCGAAAGGCTGCACCAGTTCCGGGTCAGCCAGTACACCGCGCGCCAGGTGCTGAGCGACGCCGACGGCGGCATCGACCGGCTGGTGCAGCTCAGGCTCTACAACAAGCACACGGCGCGCGAGAAAGTGGTGGAATACGTCGAGTCCTGGCGCTGGGACGACGAGCGCGGACGCTGGATGCTGCATTCGGGCCTGCCGGACCTGACCGGGAGATTCTGATCACGCCCTGATGCAGTCCGGGACCGTTTTTTTCCAGCAGTGTTGACCGTCAAGCGGGAGGCAATATGATGCGAACGATAGCGGTATTGAACGCAAAAGGTGGTTGCGGCAAGACCACGCTGGCCACCAATCTGTCAGCCGCGCTGGCCTGGGAGGGTTACCAGGTGGTGCTGGGCGACATGGACCCGCAGCAATCATCGGCCGACTGGGGTGTGAACCGACCCGAAGACTATCCGGAGGTGATCGGCATAAACTCGGCCGACGGTCCGATCAGAGCCCCGGCGGGTACCGACTACCTGGTGCTTGATTCACCGGCCGGCATCCACGGTCCGGAACTCGGCCAGTTGGTGCGCCGGGCCCAGACCGTGCTCATTCCGGTGCTGCCATCGTTCATCGACATGCGCGCCGCGCACCGTTTCCTGGGCCACCTGTTTTCGCTCAAGCCCATCGCCGAGGGCGAGGCCAGGGTGGGCCTGGTCGCCAACCGGGTCAAGCCGCACACCATCATCTACCGCGAACTGCGCGGATTTCTCGGCGACTACAAGGCGCCCATCGTCGGCCAGCTGCGCGATTCCATGAACTACGTCCGCGCATTTGAAAGCGGGCTCTCGGTTTCGGATTACCCGCCTTACCTGGCCGAGCAGGACTGGGATGAATGGGCCACCCTTCTGAAATGGATCACGTCGAGAAAATCCCGGGGAAAAGCGTAACGGACCTGCTGGCGCAAGTGTTCACGCGCCTGTCGGGTCCGTAGAAGTCAAATCCAAATTACTGCGCGTGCGCCTGACGGCGTCCAGCGGTGCGTACTCACCCAGCCGGTGACGGGGTGAGTTCAATCCTCGAGTACTTGTATGTACACTGCGGTGCCTGCGCGGAGCCTGCCCCGGACCCCGGATCCGGGCGCGGCCACCGTCAGCCACCCGCTCGCTACATTTTGAGTTGACTTCTCGTTTCCATGAAGATCGGTAAATACGAAATTTCCCCAGCACTCGGCCTGGCGCCCATGGCCGGCGTGACCGACAAACCTTTCCGCCTGCTGTGCCGGCGGATGGGTGCGGGGCTTGCGACCTCGGAGATGACGTCGGCGAATCCGAAGCTGCGCGGCACCCGCAAGTCCGCCGAGCGACTGGATCACCTTGGCGAACCGGGACCGATCAGCGTGCAGATCGCCGGCACCGAGCCCGAACAGATGGCCGATTTCGCCCGCTACAACGTCGAGCATGGCGCCGGGATCATCGACATCAACATGGGTTGTCCGGCCAAGAAGGTCTGCAAGGCCTGGGCCGGATCGGCGCTGATGCGCGACGAGGGCCTGGTCGAGGCGATCCTGCGCGCCGTCGTCGGCGCGGTGGATATCCCCGTCACGCTCAAGATCCGCACCGGCTGGGCCGCCGACCGCCGCAATGCCCCGCTCATCGCGCGCATCGCCGAGGACACCGGCATCAAGGCGCTGGCCGTCCACGGCCGTACCCGCGACCAGAAATACCAGGGCGAAGCCGAATACGACACGATCGCGGCGATCAAGCAGAACCTGTCGATCCCGGTCTGGGCCAACGGCGACGTCGATTCGCCGGAACAGGCCAGGTACGTGCTCGATTACACCCGGGCCGACGGCCTGCTGATCGGCCGTGCCGCCCAGGGCCGGCCCTGGATCTTCGACGAGATCCGGCATTACCTCGACACCGGCGAGCACCTGCCCGAAAAATCGCCCGCCGAGGTCGGCGCCATCCTCATCGAACACCTCGAAGCGCTGCACGCGTTCTATGGTGACGACCGAGGCGTGCGCATCGCGCGCAAGCACCTGGGCTGGTACGCGAAAGCCCATCCGGGCAGCGAGGCGTTCCTGCAAATGGTCAATCGGCTTGACGGGCCTGCGTGCCAGATCTCTGCGACCCGCGACTACTTTTCCCAGGTCCAAACCGGTCTGGAGCGCGCGGCCTGAATTTTTCCGGCGGGGGTCTGCCTCGCCGATCGAACGGCCGCCCTGGTCGAAGATACTGCGGCCGCCAACTTGCGCGGCGACCGCCTTTCTGCTTCAATCGACCGCATACCCCAGGTTAGGAATCGCCCATGACCTCCATCCACGATCCCGACGGCACGCGACTGCCGATCAAGCTGGATTCAACCTCCAACGGCGAGTACGCGCCGATTCCGCTGGACAACGGCGCAACTCTCGCCAACCGCATGGCACAGGAAGCGGCCGGCGAGAACGCGAAGCGCGCGGGAAAGACCCGGCGCGATTTCCTGGTTTCCAGCTGCGGCGCGGCTTCCACATTGCTGGCGTTCAACGTCGCCAACGCGGCGGTGGGGCGGACCGGCGGGCTTTTCGCGCTGGCCGACGAGGCCGCCGTGGACGAGGCCGCGGCCGATGCAGTCCTCAAGGGCGATGAATTCATTCTCGACGTTCAGGGCCATTTCGTGAATCCCACCGGGGCGTGGCTCGATCACGTGCCCGAGGACGCAACACCGCTGTCGGGCATGCCGGCGGCCGGCTGCGCGCTGGGCGAGGGCCCTGAAGCGCGTTCCTACCTCAAGTGCCTGGGGCCGGACGCGTTCGTCAAGGACGTGTTCATGGACTCCGACACCGACGTGATGGTGCTTTCGTTCGTGCCCTCGACCCGCCAGGGCGAGCCGCTGACCATCGAGGAAGCCGCCGCGGCGCGCGACATCGTCGACGGCCTTAAAGGTACGCATCGATTGCTGCTGCACGGTCGCGTCAACCCGAACCAGCAAGGCGACGTGGCCGACATGCAGCGGTTGCGCGACGACTTCGGCATCCAGGCCTGGAAGACCTACACCCAGTGGGGCCCGGACGGGCAGGGCTATTCACTGCTCGACGAGGCCACGGGCATTCCCTTCATGGAAGAGGCGAGCCGACTGGACGTACCGGTGATCGCCATCCACAAGGGCATTCCGTTCGGTCGGAACAGCTACGAGCACTCGCTGTGCACCGACGTCGGTCCGGCGGCCCGGAAATACCCGAATCTGAACTTCCTGATCTACCATTCCGGCTTCGTCCCGGGCCAGGCCGAAGGCCCGTACGATCCCGAGCGCAACGAGGGCATCGATTCGCTGATCAGGACCGTGGTGGAAAACGGCCTCGGCGTTGAAGCGACAAACCGCGGCAACGTCTACGCCGAACTCGGTTCCACCTGGCGCTTTTTGATGCGCGACCCGGATTCGGCCGCCCACGCGCTGGGCAAGATGCTCAAGTACATCGGCGAGGACAACATCCTGTGGGGCACCGATTCGATCTGGTACGGCTCGCCGCAGGACCAGATCCAGGCCTTCCGCGCCTTTCAGATCAGCGACGAGCTTCAGCAAGAGCACGGCTATCCCGCGCTCACGCCTGCGGTCAAGCGCAAGATTCTCGGACTCAACGCGCTCAAACCGTACCGCCTTGAAGCCGACGTGCTCAAGCACCACCTGGACGACGACGCCGTGCAGACCGCGCGCGCCGATTACCGGCATATCGCCGACCCGCACTACCAGACCTTCGGGCCAAAGACCCGGCGCGAGTTCATGAATTTGATGCAATGGACCGGCGGCGAAGCCGCCTGACAGTTTTACTCGAGTCATGGCCCGGGGTCGAGCCGAGCCGTGGCCATCGGGATTGAACAGCCACCCGTGCCGGGTGTGCTCCAGTGGCTTTCAACTTCAATTTCTGATTTCAAGTCCATTTCGCCACGCGTTTCGCGCGGCGAAACCGCCTTTGATTTAGCCGCAGCCCGGTTGTCGCAATCGAGGTCGGAAGGCAAAAAAACCCAAAGCGGAAACCGCTCGCTACGGCATCGAAGTCATCTGCCAGATTAATCGACCCTGGACGAGGTTGAATTCGACCTCCAATAAAGCCTCGAAAGCGGTTATGCGTCGTCCGAGTTCGCGTTTTCGGCCACCGGCAGCGAAAAGGCATCAGAAAACTACTGTTCATCCATTCAGCAATCCGCCCCAATCTCCGCTTCGCCCCTGAATTTGCTTGGAATTTCCGCTTGACAGCCCCCTGAGCAAGGACTATTGTGGCGCTGAGTGGGAAATTGTGGGAAATTGTGGAATAAACCGCCCTGACTATGTTTTTCGGTGAAACAGCCATCAATCTGGACGCGAAAGGCCGCATGGCGCTGCCGACGCGTTATCGCGAATCGGTCGAGGAGGCTTCG